>NZ_CP114905.1:1800000-2100000 GCF_027497195.1 Streptomyces sp. WMMC500 | reverse complement strand
GCAGGCGCGTCCAGGGGTTCCGATGCTGTCGGCGGAGCTGCTGCGGGGTCGGCTCGTGCGGGACCTTGGTCGTCCGTTCCGTGAGAACGAGGGGGAAGGCCCGGCCCCGGATCGTGATGGCCAGCGTGTGCTCGGCTTCACCGCGCTTCAGGTCGGTCTGGGTCTCGACCGTGTGTCCGCGGCTTTCCGCCTCGGTCAACAGCGCGTGCATGATCCGCAGAGCCCGGTCGGCGAGTGGGCGCGACAGGTACAGCGGGATGACTTCTGGCTTGCCCCGGGTGTCGACCGTGCTCTGGGACCGGCCGAGGGCCCTGCGTGTCGCACGAACGAGATGATGAGGGCGATCCAGGGTCTCCGGCACGTCGACGGCCGGAACCGGAGGAGGCTGAGCTGCCTTCTCGGCTTCCTCGTCAACCAGCGTGAACAAACAGTCGCCGCGTTGTCGGCCGTTCCACCGCAGTTTGTGCCCTGCCGGCACGTGCCCGTGGTGGAGTGCGTCGTAGTAAGCGGCCCGCCACCGGCCTCGGGTCTGTGCAGCAGGATCGGGCACCGTGATCTTCCCTGAGGTCGACCGCAGGCGGGAGATCAACTCGGCACCATCGGCTGGAGCCCTCGCTGCCTGGACGGCATCGCCCTCCAACCGTTCCCTATCGGCCTGCACCTGTTGGGGGTGCTTACCGTGCTTGAGGTAGTAGCGGCCGTCCGCAGTGACCACGGCAACGTGCCCGCTTCCACGCCAGGTCCTCTTGATCAGTCCGCGCTTCTCCAGAGCCCAGGCCGTCTGAGTCCGGGAAGACGGAACGGGCATCGCAGTGGAAGCAGCCGCGACCTCGCGGAGCAGGCCGACCTGCGGCTTTGTCAACGCGTACTTCATCACTCCAGCTCCACTCGACGGCATGGGGGCAGGAGGGCCAACATAGGGCGGGGGATCCGCTGTCGACGCGCAGGTCACCCGTACGGGTGCCTCGGACTGATGCTGGCAGGGGCCGGTCGGGCAGTGGGTGTACCGTCTCGCAGCGCTCCATCGTGCGGCTGTCGTCGTGTCTCCACCATGACGCTCGTTTGACCCTCCGAGCCTTTGACGGCCCCCTTGCAGCTTCGGAGAACAGGCTCTGACCTGCATGTTCTTGCGGCTTCGCGCAGATCGATACCTTCCGCCCGCCACATGGAGAGCGTGGCGGTGCTGGTGAGGACCGAGAAGACCGCCTGAGCTGCGGTTTTGTGGGTCGATCGGGTGATTGCTCGACCTGTTTCACTGTGTTAACCGTTCTTGGTGCCGCACCCGTGCCCGAGCCGACCTTCGTGCCTTAGAGGTCGTTCTCTTTCCGAACCTCGTGTGAGGTCTTTGCTGGTCAGGCATGAAGTAGCTGCTGCTGCGGGAGTCTCGGCTCGTTGCCGGGTGAGATGTCGTGGAGGTGGCGGATGCCGTCGATGCGGGCGGTTTTGGAAACGCGGCGGAAGGCCGCGGCCGCGGAGGTGAAGCAGCTCGAAGCCGAGTTGGAACGGGTGCGGGCGGCTCTGGCGGAGGCGGAAGAGGTGCACTGGTGCCGGGTGATCGGCCTGGAGCAGTATCTGGAGGCGCTGGCTGAGGAGGACGTGCCTGCCGACGTGGTCGGTGAGGGGTCGCGGAGGAAGCCGGTCGGTCCACGCCGGGCGGTGCCTCACCGGCGACAGGCGAGTGAAGTGGAGGAGTTGTCGCCGGACTATCAGGCGTTGATGGCTGCTGCGGCCGATGCGGGAGACGACGGGCTCGGTGCCCGGCGGGCGGCGGTGGTGCTGGGCTGGGACAGCGCGTCGGCCTCCCGTGTCGAGGGAGCCAGAGCACGGCTGAAGCGGCTGGTGGAACGAGGCTGGCTGGTCGAGAAGAAGGCGGGCAGATTCACGCTGCCCGCATCGGAGCAGGACCCTGGTGCCGGGCGGCCAGGCGGCGGCTCGTGAGCATGGACATCGACCACAGAATGACGGCTTCGCTGGTGTCGGTGCGCCGCTCGTAGTCACGGACCAGACGCCGGCTGCGCAGGCACCAGGCGAACGACCGTTCCACGACCCAGCGGCGGGGCAGGGCCTCAAAGCCGCGGGCGGTGTCGCTGCGGCGGACGATGTCGAGTGCGATGCCGAGCTGTGTTGCACTCCAGTCGACGAGGTGGCCGGTGTAGCCGCCGTCGGCCCAGACCCGTGCCAGCCGCCCGAAGCGGTCCTGGGCCGCCGGCAGCAGAACGCGGGCGGCGTCCCGGTCGGTGGTCGACGCAGGCGTGACCAGCACCGCCAGCAGTAGCCCGAGCGTGTCGGTGAGCAGGTGCCGCTTGCGCCCGTTGACCTTCTTCCCGGCGTCGAAGCCGCGAGAGGTGAGAGCGACGGTGGCGTCCGCCTTCACCGACTGCGAGTCGATGACCCCCGCACTGGGCTCACGTTCACGTCCCTCGGCCTCGCGGGCAGCCTCACGCAGCCGGTCGTGCAACTCGGCCACGAGTCCCCCATCCCGCCAGCGGGCGAAGAAGGCGTAGACCCGAGGCCAGGGCGGGAAGTCCGACGGCATCGCCCGCCACTTGATGCCGTTGTCGACGAGGTAGCGGATCGCGTCGAGCATCTGTCGGTGACAGTAGCCCTCCGGCCGCCCGCCCCGGCCCGCCAGCCACCCGGGAACCGGCAGCAGATCCCGCACCAGAGCCCACTCGGCATCGCTCATGTCCGAGCCGTACCGCGGCCGGCGACCCGGCCGGTCGGCCGCATTCCCGAACCTGTGGGCGAGACAGTCACACCCAGGAGTGGACCAACTGGACCCGACAACCGTGACCACGCGACACTTCGACAACAGGGCCTCTTGCTCCTCGCTGGACTCGACATCCGCGAGCTACCAAGAGGCCCTTCTTCCATGCACCCCCACCGGCAAACTCACCCGCACCAGGCCCCTGTTCGAACATCACCGACCACCCGAGCGGATAGAGAACAGCCAGTTACGGGCTGGGCCTACGCATGTGTGATGTGGCGTCAAATCGCCGTTGACGGCGCAGGCATCCCTTGGTGCAATACCTTGTCCGAGAAGTTGCGAGGGTGGGGAACGAGGCACGTGGCAGGGCTGGACAGCGCAAATCTCAAGACACTTCTCGGTGACGTCGCCACGGGCAGGCTTCAGCTTCCCGACTTCCAGAGGGACTGGAAGTGGGACGACGACCGCATTCGGGCAATCATCGCGACGGTGACGCTCGACTACCCCCTGGGCGTCACGATGACCCTGGAGACCGGCGGCGCCTCCCGCTTCCGTACCAAGCCGCTCACGGGTGCCGAGTCAGGGGCCGAGCGAGAGCCCAGTCTCCTACTGCTGGACGGCCAGCAGCGCCTGACCTCTCTCTTTCAGGCTTTATACGTGGCCGATGCGCCGGTGCGGACCGTGAATACCCGCGGCAAGCCGGTCCGTCACTGGTACTACGTCGACGTCGTCAAGGCGACCGGGTCAGCGTCCGACCGTGACGAGGCGATCGTGTCTGTGCCGGAGGACCGGATCCTGCGCAGGGACTTCGGGCGCAAGGTCGTGCACGACCTCAGCGAGACCTCGGGTGAGTGCGCCGCGGGCCTGTTCCCGCTCCGGATCGTCTTCGACACCCAGCGCGTCAACGCCTGGCGCCGGGAGTACGAAAGAGCCGACGAGGCACAGAACTTCGACCTCTGGATCAAGTTTGAAGACCAGGTGCTGCACCCGGTCAGGTCGTTTCAGGTACCGATGATCAACCTGTCCTCGTCGACCTCCATGGACGCCGTCTGCGCGGTCTTCGAGCGGGTGAACACCGGAGGCGTCCCGCTCAACGTCTTCGAACTGCTGACGGCCACTTATGCAGGGGACCGCACGTACACGAGTCGCACAGGCGAGTACTACGACCTTCCCTCCGTCTGGCGCTCGGTGAAGGAGAGCTTGGCAGAGCGGTACCCGGTGTTCGGCCGTTTGGAGGTGGACCTCGATGACGGTCTCACAAACAGCGACTTCCTCCAGTCAGTTGCCCTGGTGCGAACATGGAACCGCAAGCTGCTTGATCCCGCGGTGGGTGTCTCCTGCAAGCGGCGCGATCTTCTGGAGCTTCCGCTGGAGGACTTCCAGGAGCTGGCTCCCCGACTGCAGGCATCCTTCGCGTGGGTCGGCGAGTTCCTGTTCACGCAGTGCATCGTCCGTACCGCGGACCTGCCGTACCGCACACAGGTGGTGCCGCTGGCCGCTGTCCGGGCGATCCTCGGTGAAGAACTCGACACCCCCGAAGCGACTGAGAAGGTCACTCGGTGGTACTGGTGCGGGGTACTCGGTGAGATGTACGGCGGATCGACGGAGACCCGCTTCACCCGTGACGTGGAGCAACTGATCGCATGGATCCGTGACGACGGCGAAGTCCCGGACACGATCGCCGACTCCTACTTCCTTCCCGAGCGCCTGCTCAGCCTCAAGACGCGCAACAGCGCCGCATACAAGGGCATCTTCGCGCTCCTGATCCGGCAGGGCGCCGTGGACTGGCACTACACCGACGGCCCGATGGCTCCGGGCCGGCTGGTGGAATACGGGGTCGACGTGTGCCAGATCTTCCCGAAGAACTGGATGCGCAGGAATCTGGACGAGCGCTACCCGGCCGGCTCCGTCATCAACAAGACGCCCTTGTCGCTCCGTGCGGCCCAATCTCTCAGCGGCGCTCCGGCCGCCTATCTGGAGCCCTTGGCCGCGGCGGCCGACATGCGACCCGAGTGGTTCGACGACGTGATCTCGACCCATCTCATCGACGCGAAGGCGCTGCGGGCAGGCGACTACGTCGCGTTCTTCGAGGCCCGCGCCGCCGCGCTGGAAGACCTCGCCTTCCGGGCCATGGGCAAGCGCACCACTGTCGTCCGCGGCGCCCCCGACGACGAGGGGGAGCGCTGATGCGGAAGCCGACGACGGCGGAGCTGATCGCCCTCAAGGGGGCGGAGCTTGCGCTGTCCGAGCTCCTGGCCATGTATGCGGTGCGGGTGCGGCAGACCGGCATCATCCGGGAGATAAACGAGTCCCTGGCCGTTGCCGGACTGACGACGCTCCCCGACTTCTCCACCTGCCCGACCCTTGCCCGGGTGCGGCTCGTGCCGGTCGCGGCCCCTGCGGCGGTGGCGCCGGAGGAGGACCCTGCCGTCCCGGCCGATCCGCTGCCACCGGGGGCGTTGCCGCAGCGCCTGCTTCTGGGAGACCTGCCCTCGGCAGTGGTCGGTCTGCAGTGCGTCTCCCCGGGTGCCGAGCTGAGTCAGGCTTCTTACCTCATGCGCTACGAGGGCTACAATCAGATCCCCGTCGTCAGCAACATGACCGAGCTCCACGGAGTGGTCACCTGGAAGTCGATTGCCCTCATGTACGAGAACGGCTGGGACGCGACCCTGGAGAACGCCATGCAGCAGGAGTCGCTGCCGGTGTTCGACAGCCGGGAGGACCTCTTCAGCTGTCTGCCGATGCTTGTCGATCACGGTTATGTGCTGGTGCGGGGGCAGGACGGTCGGATATCCGGCATCGTCACCTACCGGGAGATCGTCCGCCGGTTCCAGAACACCGCCCGGCCGTTCTTCCTGCTCGGGGAGATCGAGTCGCTGCTGCGCCGGTGGCTGGGGTCCCGGCTGGACGCTGGGGCGGTCATCGCCGTGCAGGCGACGAACCGGAGGGCCGAACAGCGCACCGGCAGGGTGGAGGATCTGATGTTCGGCGACTACGTGATGCTTCTCGACGGGCGGCAGAGAAGGTCCGCGCTGGCCCAGCGCGCCGACGCGAACTGGGCCGCGCTGGGTCGCCCGGGGCTGGATCGCGGTCAGTTCGTCCACCATCTCCAGCGCGTGCAGGCCATCAGGAACCGGATCGCCCACTTCGACGACGATCCGCTGCCGCCTGAGGACATGAGGGATCTGACGTCGTTCGCCCGGCAGCTACGTGACTGCGTACGGTGAGCGGTGCCGGCGGTCGCCACAGGGCTGTCGCGCACGCGGCCGGACTAGCGCTCTCTGACGTCAGAGGCTGAAGCCGATGACGGCACCCCGGTCCCGGCGATAGGTTGAACCTTCGGCGAAAGTGCGACGTTCCCGGACAGGTGGGTACGAGAGGGTGACGCTGCAGAGATGACTGAGGTGCCCACGCGGATCGGTCGCTACACGGTGGAGCGTGAGCTGGGCGCGGGGGGCATGGGACAGGTCTATCTGGCCTACTCACCCGGCGGCGACCCGGTCGCGGTGAAGGTGATCAGGAACGACAGACTTGATCAGGCCACCCGGGCACGCTTCGAGAGAGAGGCGCTCATCGCACGGACGGTCGTGGGAACCAACCGGGTCGCCCGCTTCCTCGACGCCGACCCGTACGCCGACGAGCCGTGGATGGCGGTCGAGTACGTGCCCGGTCGGACCGTCCACGAGCAGGTGGGCGGCGCCGGCACCCTCCCGGTGCCGCTGGTCGCCAGCCTTGGCGCGCTGCTCGCCGAGGGCCTGGAGGCGGTGCACGCCGTCGATCTGCTGCACCGTGACCTCAAGCCGCAGAACGTCATGCTCGGCGAGTACGGCCCGATCCTGATCGACTTCGGACTGGGCGCCTTCCTCGATGCGAGCAAGGACACCCTCACGCATGACGGCATGATCATCGGTACGGTCCGCTGCATGCCGCCCGAGCAGGCGCTGGGCCGCTCCCCAGTGCAGACACCGGCCGACGTGTACGGTCTGGGCACGGTCCTGCTGTACGCGGCGGCCGGCCACTACCCGTACGACGGTCAGGGCTGGCCAGGCATCGTCGCCCAGGTCGCCGACGAGACCCGGCCACCGGACCTGTCAGGGGCGCCCGAGGCTCTGGTCCCGCTGCTCACCGCGATGCTCGCCCACACCGCGGCGGACCGGCCCGCGCTCGCGGAGGTCACAGACCGGTGCGTGGAGCTGATGAGGCGCACGGGGTTCACCCCCGTCGCGGCGCGGTATGCCCTGATCGACGTGGCCGCCCCCTTCGGCGGAGCGAACGGCCGTCCCGGACCCTCGCCGAGAGTGTGGGAACGCGTCGCCACCCAATACGGCGACGCCCTCGACGTGCACACCCGGATCATGGACGAGGACGGAATCGACAGCCCGCTGGACCGCCGGGGCGGCCTCGATCCGACCCAGGAAGGGGAGGGGTCCGGCTCCGCGGGTGCGGAGCCGGTGGGCGGGAAACGGGCCGGGGACGGCCTAGCACCGGGCGATGCCGAGGTCGGTCCGCACCGGCCTCCCGCTACCGGTGGGACGCCCGCCGAGCCGCCCCGCAGGCCCGGGCGTAAGCCGGCCTCCCACAAGGTGGCCGAGGAGCTGAGAAGCCGCTACGCGATGCAAGCCGCCCTGTGACATGCGGTGGGTAGGCGGGGTGCGGTGGCCGCGCGGCGGTCGACACGGTGCACGGGGGCACGCGGACGGCGAGAAGACCGTGAACCGGCGGACTGTGAACCGGCGGTAGGTACATATGCGGGACGTCAGGGACGACGAGGGAACGGAGCTGTTCGTGAGCGGTGCGGCGGCGGGCGGCGGTACGGCGCCCAAGCGGCAGGGGGCCTTCGACTCGGTGGTCCGAGACGGGACCGTTGCGGGCGTTTCGGCGGACGCCCCGTCCGATGCCGGGCGGCGCTCCCGCCGCTCCGGATTCGCTCCGGGGTCCCAGGTCCTGGTGCGTGACGAGCAGTGGCTGGTCAAGAAGGTCGAGCCGACGAAGTACGACGGCTGGATGGTCGAGGCCTCCGGCATCTCCGCTCTGGTGCGCGGAATGGACGCGGTCTTCTACGAGAAGCTGGACCACATCGAGCCGATCGATCCGGTCAAGACCCGCCTCGTCCCCGACTCCTCGCCGAACCACCGCAAGGCGCGCCTTTACCTGGAGGCCGTCATCCGCAAGACGGCGCTGCCGCAGACCGAGCACGGACTCGCACTGGTCGGCAACTTCCTCATGGACCAACAGACGCACCAGCTCCGCCCCGCCGAACTCGCCCTTTCGAAGGAGAACCCGCAGCCGCGCGTGCTCATCGCGGACGTGGTGGGCTTGGGCAAGACCCTGGAGATCGGTGTCCTCCTCGCCGAGCTGATCCGCCGGGGCCGCGGTGAGCGCATCCTCGTGGTCACTCCGGCGCATGTTCTGGAGCAGTTCCAGCGCGAGCTGTGGACCCGCTTCTCCATTCCGCTCGTCCGTCTCGACTCCACCGGCATCCAGCGCGTCCAGCAGGACATTCCGGCCGGCCGGAACCCGTTCGCCTACTTCAAGCGGGCAATCATCTCCGTGGACACCCTCAAGAGCGACGTCTACGCCCACCACCTGGAGAACACCGACTGGGACGCCGTCGTCATCGACGAGTCCCACAACCTGGTCAACCGGGGCACGAAGAACAACGCCCTGGCCCGCCTCCTGGCCCGCCGCAGCGATGCCTTCGTCCTGGCCTCGGCCACCCCGCACAACGGTGACGCCGAGTCCTTCGCAGAGCTGATCGGGATGCTGGACGACGCGGCCATCGCCGACCCGTCGTCGTACGAGGTGAAAGACCTGCGGCACCTCTACATCCGCCGTACCAAGACCGACCGCGAGGTACGCGATTCCCTGAAGGGTGAGTGGGCGGACCGCGGACCGTCCCAGCCGGTGATCGCCGAGGCGACCGCGAAGGAGGAGGCGGTCCTCAAGGAGTTCGCGGCGCGCTGGATCCCGAGCGACCCCGCGGATGCCTCGGTGTGCGTGGACTCGATGGTCGCCTACAACCTGCTGAAGGCGTTCCTCTCCTCGCACCGTGCCTTCCAGCACTCCGTCACCGCGCGGGCCAAGACCCTGGAGAACCCGCTGAAGGGCCGCAAGGGGCAGGACCCGGCACGGCTGGAGGCGTCGCGTCAGGTCGAGCGGAAGGCGATCACCGACCTCGCCCGCCTCGCGAACGACCTGGGCGACGACGACTCGTCCAAGCTCGACGCGCTGGTCAAGGCCCTGCAGGAGATCGGTGTCGGCCCCGGTTCCGACACCCGGGTCGTGGTCTTCTCCGAGCGCATCCCCACCCTCAAGTGGCTGGCCGGGACCGTACCCGCCCGGCTCGGCTTCCCGCGGCTGAAGCAACTGGAGCAGAGCGAGAAGGAAGCCAAGCCCTGGAAGGTGTACGACGGAGTCGTCGAGGTCATGCACGCCGACGCCTCAGGCGAGGAGGAGCAGCAGCGCATCGTCGAGGAGTTCGGCCTGGCGACGAAGCCGGTGCGGCTCCTGTTCACCGGCGATGTGGCCTCCGAGGGCGTCAACCTGCATCAGCAGTGCAACGAGCTGATCCACTACGACCTGCCCTGGTCGCTGATCCGTATCGAGCAGCGCAACGGCCGCATCGACCGCTACGGGCAGAAGAAGAACCCCCGGTTCCGGGCCATGGTGCTCACCAGCGACGTGGAGTGGCGCACGGACGAGGCGACCGGCGAGTCCCTGCCGCTCGACGACCGGCTCGTGGGCGCCAAGTTGCTCGCCCGCGAGGAGGAGGCCCACCGCATCGAGGGCAGCGCGGAGGCGGTCACCGGGATCTACAAGGCGAAGGAGGAAGAGGACCGCCTCACCCGCGACCTCATCGCCGGCCGCACCGTTGAGGAGTCGATCAAGGAGTCGTCCTCGACGGCGACCGGTCGAGGGAAGGCCATGCTCTCCAGGGCCATGGGCAACGTCGGAGCGAAGAAGCCCACGGACGACATCCCCCGCGCCACGGTGCCCGGCCTGTTCGGCACGGTGGGCAGCGCGACCGCCACCTTCGACTACTTCGCCGAAGCCCTCCGCCAGGTCTGCCACCCCGTCAGCCCCGACATCGCTCTCAAGCTCCGGAAGGAAGACAACGGCACCCTCGCCTTTCAGCCGCCACCGGACCTCCTCCACCGGCTGAAGGCCCTGCCCAAGTCCTACCTGACCGAACAGGAGATCCTCCCCACGGCGAACAAGGAGGGGCGCATCCGCCTCACCTTCGACAAGGGGCTCGCCGGCAAGCGCCTGAAGGTGGCACGCGAGGAGTCGGACAGCCAGTGGCCGAACGTCAGCTATGTCTCCGACGTGCACCCCGTCCTGGACTGGGTCACCGACAAAGCGCTCGCCGCGCTCCGCCACGACGAAGCGTTCGTCCTCGCCTTCGACCCGGATCGCGACAAGGCGAAGGACATCGACCCGGAGCTGCCCGCTGCCCTCGACGGCCCGGTCTACCTCCTCCAGGGCATCTACTCGAACAAGGCCGGGCGCCCCACCGTCGTCGAGTGGATGGCCGTCACCGGCCTGCCCGACGCCCCGCGCACCTACCGGATGGACAACGCCTTCCTCGCCGCCTGCCGGGTCGGCCCGAGCATGCCGGGGCGTGCCACACCGGTGAACAAGGACATCCTCCAGCACTGGGTGCCGGACGCGGTTGGTGAGGCGCGACAGTATCTGGAGGGCCGTGAGGCCGAGTACGCGGAGCAGATCGAGGCCGTACTCGCGCCCTTCGAGAAGCGCGTCACCGAGTGGAAGCAGGCCGCGCTGTTCACCGCGGAGGCCCGCCGCTCGCAGAAGAAGCAGACCGACGTGAACCTCAAAGCGGACCGGCGCCGGAAGCTGATCCGCTCCCTGCACACCTCCGGCGCCCCCCTGCTGCGGCTCCTCGCCGTCCTCGAACCGCTCGCCGCCACTCCCGCACCGCCCGCCCCAGGGCCCGCCGCGACCGACCTGCCCGACGCCGGAGAGACGACCGCCCGATGAGCACCGACTTCGACTCCTTCGCCAACCGCGGCGAGTACCTGTCCGCGCACTACTTCGCCGAGCAGCTCGCCGACGGCCTGAAGAAGGGTGTCTTCGCGACCTGGGCGGACATCGAGTCCGACGAGAACGACAAGCGCACGACACCGCGCGTCGCCCTGCGCGGTCTGCGCTCCGTCTACCTCGACGAGAAGTACCGGGGCTTCTTCGCCGAGCAGGCCAAGGCGGACGCGGCGGACGACGAATACCCGGACAAGGAAGGCTTCGAGGAGCGCCTCAACACCTACGAGGACGAGGAGTGGCGTGGACGCGTCGCCCAGTGGCACCGCACGGTGCTCGCCGCCCTCGGCTACCCGGGGGCCGACGACGACGAAGACGGTCCGCGCGAGCTGACCGTGCACCGAGCCGGACGCGACCACACGGTGCAGGTGGCCTGGCACGGTGACGGCATCGTCGCCGTCGACTGCGGCTGGTCCGCGACCAACGACACCGCACTGGACGCCGATGGTTACGGCCGTCTGCTCCACCCGCTGCGGACGGTGGGCAACGCTGAGACCTACGAGTCGGGCCACGCGCTCGCCACCTGGCTGTTCCAGAGCGAACTGGGCGGCGAAGGCGGCGGCACCCCGCGCTTCGTGCTGCTGCTGTGCGGTGGCGTGATCGTCCTGGCCGACCGGCAGGCGTGGGGCGAGGGCCGCTACCTCGCCGTCAACCTCGACGCCGCCCTGGAGCGCTACGACCGCAAGCAGTACGGCGAACTCGCGGTCATCGCCGGCCTGTTCAGCCACAACGCGCTTGCCCCGGCCGAGGACGGCAAGGGCCCCGCCATCGACGCCCTGGTCAAGGCGTCCCGGGACAACGCGGTCGGGGTCTCCGGTGAACTGCGCCAGGGACTCCAGAAGTCCGTCGAGATCATCGCCAACGAGGTGCTGGCCCGGCTGGAGGAGGCCGAGCTGGACCCGCGTGCTCTGGAACGGCCCGGGGAGTCGTTCGCCCGGCAGCTCACCCGGGAGGCGCTGCGCTACCTCTACCGCATCCTGTTCCTGCTGTACGCCGAAGCCCGCCCCGAGCTGGGCATCCTCCCCGCCGACGACGGTACGTACGAGGCCGGCTACTCGGTGGCCCGCCTGCGGGAGATCGTCGAGCGGGACACCCAGCTCACGGACGAGACTGCCCGCAACGGCTTCCACCTGCACGACTCCCTCGACGTCCTGTTCAACAACGTCAACCGCGGCCATCGGGAGTACGGCACCGAGGAGTGGGACGAGCGTCCCGGGGACGACGCCGAGACCCGCAAGAAGAAAGCGAAGCAGCGCAGCGAGGGACGCGGCCTGCGCTTCGAACCGCTGCGCAGCGAACTCTTCGAACCGGCGTCGGTACGGCTCATCGGCCGCGGAACCCGCGACCCGCGCCACGACGAGGACGGCCCCGACGGCCCGGCCTGGCTCGACCTGCGCCTGCGCAACAGCGCCCTGCACGAGGTGCTGCGCCTGCTCACCATGAAGAAGGCCAGGCGGCGTGGGGAACGCGGCGGCTTCATCTCGTACCGCAACCTGGGCATCAACCAGCTCGGCGCGGTCTACGAGGGGCTGATGTCGTACACCGGCATCATCGCGGAGGAGGAGCTGTGCGAGGTCGCCAAGGGCGGCGACCCGGAGAAGGGGTCGTGGCTTGTCCCCTCGTACCGGCTCAAGGAATACGACGAGAAGACCTGGGTCGAGTACGACGAACGCGACCGCGAGGAGAAGGGCCTGCGCGGGGCGAAGAAGTACCCGGCGGGGACTTTCGTCTACCGCCTCGCGGGGCGCGACCGGGAGACGTCCGCCTCCTACTACACACCCGAGTCGCTGACGAAGGTCACCGTCGAGCTGGCCCTGAAGCACCGTCTGGACCAGGAGAAGGACGAGGCGGGGAATGTCATCAAGACGCGCGCTTCGGAACTCCTGAAGTACCGCATCTGCGAGCCGGCGCTCGGTTCCGGGGCGTTCCTCAACGAGGCGATCAACCAGGTTGCCGAGGAGTATCTGCGGCGTCGACAGGACGAGTTGGGCCGGTCCATCCCGACCGCGCAGGCGCTGACGGAGAAGCAGAAGGTCAAGGCGTACATCGCGCTTCACAACGCGTACGGCGTGGACCTGAACCGGACGGGCGTCGAGCTGGCGGAAGTCTCACTGTGGCTCAACACCATGCACCCCGGGATGCGGGCGCCGTGGTTCGGGCTGCATCTGCGGCGGGGTAACTCGCTGATCGGTGGGCGGCGGGCGGTGTACGCAGCGGGGGATGTCTCACCGCATAAGGGCAGGCCGGGGTGGCTGAAGGACAAGGACACCCAGCCGCCGAAGCGGCTGCCGTTCCAGGACAACGAGGCCGGCGGGGAGGCGTTGCCCCTTCCGGACGGGGCAGTGCACCAGTTCCTGCTGCCGACGCCGGGGTGGGCGGCGGTGACACGGGCGAGCGGGGATGCGAAGAAATTGCTGCAGGAGTTGGCCTGGGACGGCGTCGAGCAGCTAAGGGACTGGAAGAAGGGCGTACTCAGGAAGCCGGAGCGGAAGTACACGAAGGCCGGTGCGCCGAGGGTCGACCGGAAGACCGGGGGTGAGGCCGCGTCTCAGTACACGCGGCTGCGGGACGCGGCGCGGCGCGCGGAGTTCCTGTGGAAGCTCGTCGTCAAGCGAATGGAGCTGTCGGAGCGGGAGATCGCACGGAGCATCGACGTGTGGGAAGCCGATCCGACGGACGAGGAGTTCGGGTTCCTGCGGCGGGCCGAGGATGGTGTCGGTGCGACGCGGCTGTCGAAGGAGAAGGTCTATGCGGACCTTTTCGACGCGGTGGATACGCCGTACTGGCGGCTGAAGCAGGTGATGGATGCCTGGTGTGCGTTGTGGTTCTGGCCGGTGGACAAGGTCGGGCTGCTGGACGGTACGGATGGGGAGTACGCGGCGGAGTCCGTTGACGTGGAGGAGTTGCTGGGCGGGTTCGGTGAGCCGGAGGCTCCGCAGGCGGCCGGGAAGGAGGCACGGCCGAGCGGAGGTGCTGAGGTTGCGCCTGCGGTGAGCAAGCCTGTGCCCCGGTTTGTCGAGGCGGGGTTGCTCTTCCAGATGGCCGGTGACCAGCCGTCGCTTGACGAGGCGAATATGGCGGCTGAGGGGGACTACTTCTACGAGGTGCAGAAGGCTGGTGGTGTACCGAAGCAGCGGGGGAAGGCAAGCGGTCCTGCGCCGAAGCGCCGTCGCCCCGTCATCCCGCTCAAGGACTTGGACGACTGGCTGGACTTCCTGGAGTCGATGCTGGGCACGGGGCCGGTCCCGGACGCCAGTATCGGATCGGCCCTCGACAGCCTGGAGGAGCTGAAGAACTATGAGGCCCTGCTCCTGGACGAGATGTGGATGGACCGTCTCGATCCGGAGACGCGGTATCCGTGGATGCGGGGCGTGAGGGAGATCGCAGAGGAGCAGGGATTCTTGCACTGGGAGTTGGACTTCGCCCTCGCTTTCGCGGAGGGCGGGGGTTTTGACCTTCAGGTAGGGAACCCGCCGTGGGTGCGGCCGCAATGGAAAGAAAACCCGGTCCTCGCCGAGTTCGACCCGTGGTTCATGCTGACCGAGAAGCCTCAGGCTGAAGAGAAGATGCGGCGGCGGACGGCTGAGCTTGCGACGCCACAAGTGGTGGCATACGCGCTGCAAGAGGTGACATCAACGGCGACCGTGGCCGGCTATCTCGCAGCTCCGCACGTATACCCGCTGCTCTCAGGCAGTCAGCCTGACCTGTATCGGGCTTTTATGTGCCAGGTCTGGGGTCATGGCTCGGTTGCAGGCATTATGGGGTTGGTGCACCCTGACTCTCACTTCACGGGTGATGAAGGTGCGCTACGTGAGGCTGCCTACCGCCGTCTTCGAGTGCACGGTGATTTCTTCAACCCTGGGCATCGCTTCTTTCCCAGGCCGGTCGGCGAGTCGACGCACTTCGGGGTTCACGTCTATGGCCCCCCTGGAGAGATTGAATTTGAACACCTGTCATGGCTGGTATCTGTTAATGCTCTTCGTATCTCCTCGCAGCATGATGGTTCAGGTGAAGGTCCAGGCATCCGCTACCGAGGTGGTGCCTATGATGAGCGCCCACACCTTCGCAGGGTTATTCACGTAAACACCGAGACTCTGTACGTGTGGGGACGTCTCCTCGGCGAAGAGCACGTGCGTGTGGGCCGGACTCGCTTGCTGTTTCCCGTGAGTACGGAGGAGAACTCTGCAATTGCCGCGCTAGCTGATTACCCTCTGCGGCTTGATGTCTTTGGCCCGCAGATCTCGCGCGGATATGACGAGAGTGGCGCGAAGAAGGAAAACCTCATCGAATACAATCGGATTGATCCGGGGACAGGTGTAGAGTATCAGCCCGAGGATTGGCAAAACGTTATTCTCAAAGGTCCTCAGCTCGGCGTGGCTACAGCCGCTTTCAAGCGCCACGATGCCAATAGCAACGATCCCTACGGGGCTGACCTTGTTCAGTTGTCTCCCGAGTATGTCCCGGACACGGCATACGTGATCGCGAAGGGGCGGTATGCGGAATATCTAGCGATGCAAGACCGGTGGCTGGATCACGTGGAAATTGAGCGACTCCGGACCTCGGAGGAGGAAATCCGAGAGGTGACAGAGCAGTTGGCGGAGAAGCTTGACTGTGCACTGAGTGAGGTCCTGTACGAGTCGGTGGACGATGTATTCAAGGTGCGTTCGGCGAGACGGTACACTACGTTCTATCGCGCTGCGTGGCGCGAGATGATCGCTCCGGACACCGAGCGAAGTCTGTATACAGCGCTGATTCCGCCAGGCGCCGCCCATATTCACGCAGTAAGGTCTGCTCAGGTGGCTAGCGACCGGGATACTGCCTTGTTGGCAGGTCTCTGGTCGGCGCTACCTGTGGACTATCTTCTGCGCATCGCCGGGGTCAGGCACTTGGACGTCGCTCAGGCGCGACGCCTTCCCGCGCCCCATGGGGCACATCCCCTCGCCTCTGCCCTCCTTCTCCGTAGTCTGCGGCTGAACTGCCTCACTGCTGCCTACGCTGAACTCTGGCAGAAGCTCCACGACCCTAAGTGGGCTGATTTCGAACCATGGGCCCGTGCTTGGCCTTCTATGACGATCCAACTTCACGAGTGCGGCCCCATTTGGCAGTCTGACACTCCACTGCGGACTGAGTACGCGCGCCGGGCCGCGCTCGTCGAGATTGACGCGCTGGTGGCGGTTTGGCTGGGAATGGATGCCGATGCATTGATCGCCGCCTATAGAGGCCGCTTCCCGGTTCTGCAGAAATACGAGACGGTAACGTGGTTTGACACTAAAGGTTGGAAGCTGGCCGGTGACGCCCGCACAGTCGGTTGGCGCCAGACCAAAGAAACCTGGAAGCAGTTCGAGAAGTACATGGCCGACCCCGCCTTCAAAGCCCATCAGGCCGACCCCGCCAACAACCCCGCCCCCCAAACCCCCGTCCCCGACGGCTACACCGCCCCCTTCTACAAGGCCGACCGCGAGACCGAAATGCGCGAAGCCCACGCCTACTTCCAGAAGCGCCTCGACGACGCCGTCGCCGCCGGCGAATGGGACCCGGTCAAGCAGGAGGTGCCGAAGCCGTGAGGCCGACGCTGGAAGCCGAGGGGTTGAAGGAGAGCCTGCTTCAGTACCTCTCCACCACCTACGCCCTCACCGACGAGGGCGCACGGAAGGCCCTGCACCGGTTCCTCGGCGACGACAACGCCGGCATGTTCAGGGGGCCGTTCCTCCGCCTGCGCACGCCGTTCGTCCCGGCGGATTCGGCGTGGGAACAGCACCTCGACTGGCGGCGCACGGACGGCTGGACGCCCTACGCCCACCAGGCCGTCGCCTTCGAGCGGCTCTCCTCCGCAGGCGGGCGGACGCCCCGGCCGACCCTCGTGACCACCGGTACCGGTTCCGGCAAGACGGAGTCCTTTCTCTACCCAGTGCTTGACCACTGCGCCCGCGAGCGGGCAGCCGGCCGCGGCGGCATCAAGGCCGTGTTCCTGTACCCCATGAACGCCCTCGCCACCGACCAGGCGCAGCGCATCAACGTACTCCTCACCGAGCATCCCGAACTCCACAGGGTCCGGGCCGGCCTCTACATCGGCGAGCGCGCGGCAACCCGGTACGACAGGGTGTATACCGACCGGTACGACATGCAGGTCACGCCGCCAGACATCCTCATCACCAACTACAAGATGCTGGATCTCCTCCTCCAGCGCGCCGACGACGCCGCCATGTGGACGCGCTCCGACATCCGATACGTCGTCGTCGACGAGTTCCACACCTACGACGGCGCGCAGGGCACGGACGTCGCGATGCTTCTGCGCCGGCTTGCCTCCGCCGTCGGAGCCTCGGAGGAGGGGCGGCCCCTTGGCCGTATCTGCCCGGTCGCCACTTCCGCGACCCTCGCCTCCGGGACGGGCGCCGACGGAGTGCGGCAACTGCTCGACGTGGCGACCCAGGTGTTCGGAACGGAGTTCACCGCCGACGCCGTGGTCGGCGAACAGCGCCTAGCCGTCGAGGAGTTCGTCCCCGGCGACGACTTCGACCCGGTCCTGCCCGTGCCGACCCCCGACGAACTGGCGGCCCTGGCCGACCCCACCCTCGGCGAGGAGGAGTTCTCCGCGCTCGCCGAAGCCGTCACCGGCAGTCCGTACACCGATCCGTTCATCCTCGGCCGGATGCTGAAGCAGCACCCCCTGACCGCCGCTGTGCTGCACGCCCTGGACGGGCAGGTGCGTTCCGTGCCCGAGGTCCTCGACCTGATGTGGCGCCGCGGTGCCCAAGCGTGGGGCCGCACGATCACCCTTCGCCCCGAGCTCGCGGCGAAGGCGCTCGCCCGCCTCGTCGCGCTGCTTTCGGTGGCCCGCGACCCGGCGTCCACGCCGGGGGAGCCGCGTCCCTTCGTGCAGGTCGAGGTCCACCAGTGGGCCCGGTCGGTGTCCCGTCTCGTGCGGGGCGTGCTGCCGTGGCCCAAGGCCGAGTTCCAGTGGGACGCGGTCGGCGCCCCCGAGAGCAGCGAAGAAGCAGCCGCGCGCACCGCGCCCGTCACCACGGCGACCGAGGGACAGTCGGCGAACCTGTTCCTCCCCGCCGTGTACTGCCGTGACTGCGGGCGTTCCGGCTGGGCGGTCTTCACCCCGGAGTCCGACGACCTGGACGTCGAGGTCGACTCGCACAAGATCCGGCGGGCCTCGGTCAGCCAGGACAAGATGCGGGTGCGAAACCTCATCGCCGCCACCGACGGCGAGGCCCGGGAGGGTTCCGGAATAGCGGCCATGCATGGCGCCGGCCGCGCTGCGGGGCGTGCCGACGCCAACGCGCTCAACGTGGCAGGGGCGGGCCAGCTCCGGATCCTGGACGGGCCCAAGCGCAGGCTCCGGCTGCCCGATCCGGTGGCCGACTACGACCCCGACACCGGCGGTCCCCGGCTGGCCGGCGCCGATTCCGCGTTCGTCCTCGTCTACCTGGGGGAGACCGCGACGACCGCTGCCGAGGAGGACTGGTGCCCGGCCTGCGGGTCGCGCAACACCATCCGCTTCCTCGGTACCGGAGCCGCCGCGCTCGCCGCCGCGTCCGTCACCCAGTTGTTCACGGGCGGGGAGCTGGACAAGCAGCAGGGTGAGACCAAGACCCTGATGTTCAACGACTCGGTGCAGGACGCCGCGCACCGCGCCGGCTTCGTCGCCAGCCGCTCGTACACGTTCTCCCTGCGCGCCCTGTTCAAGAGCCACCTCTCCGAGGACGCCCCGACCGCGCTCAACGACCTGATCGCCGACGTCGTCGCTGCGACCACCGACCGCACAACGCTCGCCGCCGTTGTCCCTACCGACCTGCACGACGTCAAGGGCGTCAAGAAGCTCCTCTCCGGTCAGGGCCGGGGCGGGGACTACAAGACCTGGCGGCTGATCGGGGAGCGGTTCGCTTTCGAGGCGTTGATGGAGTTCGGGTTCCGCTCACGCAACGGCCGTACGCTCGAACTCACCCGCACCGCCGCCGCCCAGGTACGCATAGCGGTTCCGATGGCCGCCGCCGACGTCGTCCGCGCTGCACACACCGCTCCCTATGGCAAGGGCAGCCAACTGCCCGTCCCCGACGCACTGGACGACGACCGGTACCTCGGCTTCTTGCGGATCTTCCTGGAGCGGCTGCGGACCCGCGGCGCGATCGGCCACCGCTGGCTTGACGGCTATCTCAAGGAGGCCGGAACCAGCCGCTACTTCATCTGGGGAAAGCGGCCCCCGGGTATGCGTGCCTTCCCCAAGGGCATCGCCGCGCCCGTCTTCCTGCTCAACGCGCCGAAATCCAGGAGCGAGTTCGACTTCGCCACCGGGCGCCTCTCCTGGTCCGAGCGGTGGGCCCAGCGCAGTCTCGGCCTGCCCCGCGAGCAGGCCGCCGAGTTCTGGTCACGTCTGCTGCCTGAACTCGTCGCCGCCGGACTGCTCGCCGTACGTACACCAGAGGACAGCGGTCTCAGGGTCTACGGGCTCAAGCCGGGGGCCGTCGACGTCCAGCTCCTCAAGGACGACGAGGTCAACGATGCGTTCGTCCGCTGCCCGTCCTGCTTCTGGGAACAGACCGTCCACCCCGACCTGCTCGGCCAGTGGGACGGCCAGAAGTGCCCCGCTTACCGCTGCCGCAACGGTCGCCTCGTCGCCGGCACCCGGCCGGAAGGGCTCGGCCGGCACCAGCGAGACCGCGACTACCGCGAGGACTACTACCGCAGGCTGTACCGCAAGGCGGGCACCTACCAGGTGATCACCGCCGAGCACACGGGCATGCTCACACGCCCGGAACGCGAGCGGGTCGAGGGGGCCTTCCGGGACGGCAGCGGGTTCAAAGATCCCAACGTGCTTTCCTGCACACCCACCTTGGAGTTGGGCATCGACATCGGCGATCTGTCGGCCGTCGTGCTGGCCGCCCTGCCCCGCCGGGCCGCCAACTACGTCCAGCAGGTCGGCCGCGCGGGACGGCGCACCGGCAACGCCTTCCTCCTCACCATCCCCGACCGCAGTCGCAGGGACCTGTACTACCTCGACCAGCCCCGCGAGATGATCGCCGGGCAGATCGTGCCGCCGGGCAGCCACCTGTCGGCCATCGAGATTCTGCGCCGGCAGTACCTCGCCCACCTGCTTGACCTCGCCGCGCAGGGCAGGCTGAAGCGGACCGACGGGCGGGCCCTCGCCGCGATCCCGCCGGACGCGCCCGCGCTCTTCGGACCAAGCGGGTACCTCGCGGACCTGGTGGAGGCGTCGCTCGCCCACGCCGAGGAACTCGTCGAGGGCTTCCTCGGGCTCTTCCCCACCGGCGTGAGCGACTCCGCCGCCGACGAACTGCGCGCCTACGCTCACCGCGAGCTGCGCGGCACCGCCGAGGAGGCCGCACGCCAGTGGAAGCGCGGCGAGGAGGCACTGCGCCGCAGGCTCACCTTCATCGACGAGGCCGTGCGCGAACTGCACGAGGACGACGAGGAACAGCGCGTCCGCAAAGCCGAACTGGAAGCTGATCACCGGGCCGTCGGCCGCCGCATGATGAAACGCGGCACCGCAACCGCCCAGCAGGCCCTCTGCGACCTCGGCCTGCTGCCGAACTACGCTCTCCTCGACGCCGCCACCACCCTCAACGCCACCCTGTACTGGTTCGACGGGCCCGAACCGAAGACGGGGCGGGAGCGCTTCGACTCCAAGATGCGCCCGTACGAGCGGCCGCAACGGTACGCGCTGTCGGAACTGGCCCCCGGCAACACGTTCTACGTCAACGGCTACAAGCACCAGGTCACCGGCATTGAGATCGGCAGCTCGACCCGGCCCGACTGGACGCCGTGGCGCTTCTGCCCCGAGTGCGGCTACGTCCGCACCGAGGACGCCGCCGAGGACCGCAGCCCCTGCCCGCGCTGCCGCAGCACCGGCATCGCGGATGACGGCTCCTGCCTGCACCATGTGATCGAACCGAGCGTCGTCACCTCCCGCGGCAAGCGCGACGATGCTCGGATCGGCGACGACAAGGACGACCGGGAACAGCGCTTCTACTCCGTCATCGACGCCGTCGACTTCCCGGCGAAGCACATCGAGCCCAAGGCATCCTGGCGGCACACCCGCGAGACCTTCGGCGTCGACTACTCCCGCAAGGCGGTGATCCGGCGGATCAACGTGGGCCCGCTCCGGTTCGACGCCCGCGCCGAGGAACAACTGGCCGGACACGACGTCCGGCTGGCGCCCTTCCACGTCTGCACCGCCTGCGGGGCGGCGAGCGCCGACGGCAGACCGGTCTTCGACCACGACACCGACGCTCTCGACAGCTCCGCCGTACGCAACCCCGCCGTGAAGCACCACCAGCCCTGGTGCCCGCTGCGGCGGGGCAAGAGGGGAGCCGACGCACCGAAGCAGAAACCGGTGCTCCTCGCCCACCAGCTCACCACCGAGGCCCTGCGCATCCTGCTGCCCGCCGCGACCGTACTCGTCGACGAGAAAGTCCACTCCTTCCGGGCCGCGCTGCGACTGGGCGTCGACCGGCACTTCGGCGGCGACCCCGTCCATCTGGACACCACTCTCGCCACGATGCCCGACGCGGCCACCGGTGAGCGGCGACACTTCCTCGTCCTCTACGACCGCCTCCCGGGCGGCACCGGCTACCTGGACCGGCTCAAGAAGCCGGTCGCCTTCCGCGACACCCTCGTCGAAGCACGCGACATGCTGGTGGCATGCCCGTGCAAGGCAGAGGGGCGGCGCGCCTGCCATCGCTGCCTGCACCGACACGCGGAGGAGCGGCACCAGGACGCCGTCTCCCGCCACGACGCGCTGGAGATCATCAACAGTCTGCTCGGTCCCGTCGACGAGGACGGCCGTCCGCTCACCGACGACGACGGGAACCCGATCAGCTACTGGGCCACCAAGGAGATTGCGACAACCGCGGCGATCGGCCTGGACCGGCAGGTCGAGTCCGACCTGGAGGTCCGCTTCCTCGCCGCCCTGCGCACCTGGAGCACCGGCCAGGACGATGCCTCCCTGGAGGAGAGCGGTGCGCACAGCGGTACCCTGCGTTTCGCCGGGGCGACGGCATGGCGGCTGACCGCCCAGCGCGACGAGGAGTTCACCCGCACCGACTTCACCTTCGAGAAGACCGAGGGCACACCCCAGAAGGTGCACGTCTTCCTCGACGGCCACCGTTTCCACGCCACCCGCGCGCACAACCGCATCGCGGCCGACTCTGCGAAGCGGGACGAACTGCGGGCCGGCGGTGCCCTCGTCTTCCAGATCACCTGGGACGATCTCGAACTCCTTGAGAAGGGGGATCGCGCCACCGTCAGCGCGGTATGGCCGCCCTACCGGCGTACCGGACAGGACACCGCCAAGGACTGGTACGAGGAACTCGGCGGCGATCGCGCCGAACTGGCCGACGCGGTCTTCGTCAACCCCATCGACACACTCCTCGGCTACCTCCGCGACCCCTCCCGCACCCGGTGGGGCCGACGGGCCGAAGCGGTGGTCGGCGGGCTCCTCAGCGCACCCGAACCGCTGGCCCAGAACGTCGACCCCGCGCAGGCCCGTGCGACCCTGCGAAGCGCCCTCGGCTCCCTTGCGAAGGGCGGCAACCCGGTGGCCGAGGTGGGACCCGCCACCGGAGACGGCGAAATCCTCGTCCTCTCCGCCACCGACGAGCACGGCCTGTCCCTGCTCTACACCGTGGACCCGTCCGGAGGACCGGACGGCACCGGCAAGGTCGGCTGGGGTGCCCTCGCCGTACTCGACGACCAGGACGGCGATCAGCTCGGTACCACCGCGCACAAACTTCGCTGGCGATCCTGGCTCTACTGGTCCAACCTTCTTCAGTTCCTCGCCTTCAGCGGCGGCGACGGCGTGCAGCTCGCCGGCAGCCGGGCCGCCGGCTTCGCAGTGGAGATGCTGCGGGTCGGAGGCGGGGCCGGGGAGCTGGAGACGCTGATCGCCCGGCTGCACCCCGAGACGGCCACGGTGGCCGCCGATGGCGCAGCGCCGATGGGAACGGGCGACGACCGGTCCTCGGACTCTTCTTCCCTGGAGCAGGCCGTCGAGGGTCTGCTCCGTGACGCTGTCTGGGACGAGGACATCCTCCAGCTTCTCGATGAGGACGAACCGGACTCGGACCTCACCCGGCTGGCCAAGGCACTCGCCGCACGTGGCAAGAAGGCCCCGGCCTTCGGTTACGAACTGGGCGACCGCGGCTGGCAGGCCGACTTCGCCTGGCCCGACTCCGCCACCAAGGTGGCGGTGTTCGTCAACTCGGACGCCCATGACAGCGAGGAACGCCAGAAGCGGGACGCCGCCTACACCGGCGACGGCTGGACCGTGCGCACGGCAGCCGACTGGCTCGGCCACCTCGACTCCCTGCTCAACCTGCTCCCGGACACGGAAGGTACCGACCACCGATGACCGCACGGCTCAGCCTGTACGAGAAGGCCGAACAGGAGCTGTACAAGCTCGACCGCTCGGTCAAGGGCAAGTTCTACGACTTTTCACACCGCTTCCGGCAAAACCCCGACCACCCGGGTCTCGACCTGAAGCCGCTCAAGGGTGACGGCCGCGTCTACCGCGCCAAGATCGACCAGTCCTACCGGGCGCTCCTCGCCAAGATCGGCCTCGACGCGGCCGGCCGCGAGAAGTGGCTGGTCGTCGCCGTCCGCCATCGCAAGCACGTCTACGAAGAACTCTCCGTCGCGATCAACCGCATCACCGGCGAGATCGAATTCGTGGACCTCTCCGTGGTGGGTCGGAGCGTGCTCCAGCGGGCGGGGATGACGCTTACTCCGGCCGATCCCGAGGGCGGGGGCGAGCCGGGGACACCCGCCCCCGTACCGGTCGGCCCCGAACCTGCCGATCAAGCGATCGCCCCGCCCGAGGCCGAGCCGCTTCTCGCCGGCCTCGGCGTCGAGGACCTTCGTGACCTCGGTGTCGCCGAACAGCTCATCGAGTTCGCCCTCGCCGTCACCGAAAGCACCGAACTCGACGCCCTGGTCTCCGGAGCACCACTCCTCACCAAGGACATCCTGTACGGCCTGGCCGCCGGCCTGTCCATCGAGGACGTCCGCAAGGAGATCACCGCTCCTGTCGACGTCGCACTGGAAGAGTCCGAGCGGCACGACCTGGACGCGGCGCTCGCCCGTACCACGGTCACCACCGTCGACGACGCCCTCAAGGACATTCTCGAAGAGGGCGACTTCCGGGCCTGGAAGGTCTTCCTCCACCCCGCTCAGGCCAAGCTCGTCCACCGCCACTACAGCGGCCCGTTCCGGGTTTCCGGCGGCCCCGGCACCGGCAAGACCATCGTCGCCCTCCACCGCGTCAACTACCTCGCCGAACAACTGCCCCCCGGCCACGGCAAGCCCATCCTGCTCACCACCTTCACCAAGAACCTCACCACCGACCTGCGCGCCCGCCTGTCCTCCCTCCTCGAACCCGAACTGCTGGCCCGCGTCGACATCACGCACATCGACCAGCTTGCCGCGCGCGTCCTCAACGAGAACACCGCCGCCGGCGCCGGGAAGCAGCGCATCTACGACAGTGTCGCCCTGAACAACCTGCGCCAGGTCCTCCTCGAACTCGACGAGAAGCGCTGGGACGCGGAATTCCTCTACGAGGAATGGGAGCAGGTGATCCTGGGACAGTCCCTCGGCACCCGCAAGGCGTACTTCGACGCGCGGCGAGCCGGACGCGGACGGTCCGTCAGCCGCCCCGACCGGGCGCAGATCTGGAAGATCCTGGAGCAGTTCACCACCCGCCTCGATAAGGAGGGCCGCGAGACCTGGGGCCAGGCCGCCGAACGCGCCGCCCGCTTTGAGATGCAGCGCGCCGCCAAGATCGAGCAACGCCAGGGGTACAAGGACGAGACCGACGGCAAGAACCACATCCACCGCGACGACAGTTCCGGCATGCACTACCTGAGCCACCGCTACCGGCATGTCGTCGTCGACGAGGCGCAGGACCTCCGGCCCGCCCACTGGAAGATGTTGCGCGCCATGGTCGCCCCCGGTGAGGACGACATGTTCATCGCCGGCGACACCCACCAGCGCATCTACGGCCAGCAGGTCACCCTGGGCACCGTCGGCGTCAACATCCGAGGTCGCGCGGCCCGCCTCACCCTCAGCTACCGGACCACCCGCGAGATCCTGAGCCGGGCCATAGAGGTGGTGAATCCCAAGGGCGGCCAGATCACCTTCGACGACCTCGACGACGGCACGGACAACCTCGACGGCTACCGCTCCGTGCTGCGGGGACCGGCCCCCGAACTCGTCCGCTGCGTGAGCTGGGACGAGGAACTCGCCCGACTCGCTGTTGCCCTCCGGTCCTGGCGTGCGGAGCTCGCCACCGGCGGGACCGATGGCAAGGTCCGCGACCCCCGGGGCAACATCGCGGTGTGCGTCGCCGACCGCGACGCCGTCAACCAGGTCATGCTCTACCTGGCGGCCGAGGGCGAACTGACCGTCGCCGAACTCACCAAGGACGGCGTCAAAGGAGACGGCGACATCCACGTCGGCACTATGCACCGCTTCAAGGGCCTGGAATACCAACGGCTCGCCATCGTCGGTGCCCGTGACGGCGTCATCCCCCGCGCGTCCGTCGTCCAGCGCTACCGCGAGACGGACCCCCGGCGCCTCGCCCGGGAGGAACTGAAGGCCCGCTCACTGCTGTTCGTCGCGGCCACGCGTGCTCGTGACACCCTGCGCATTAGCTGGTACGGCAAGGCGAGTCCGTATCTGCCGAGGTAGAGATGCGCGAGAGCCCTGCCGCCGGGTCTGGCCAGCGCCCAAGGCGTCTGTATATGAGCCGGCGGGGTGCGCATCGCCTGGAAGTCGCCGTGATCTCGCGGAGCAAGTCGTCTGAGGGGCGGATACTGCGTACTTCGTGGCAGCCGGTGTACTGGCTAGTCCGGCGAGATGCTCAGCCGAGGTCCGGATCGGCGGCCTCTTCGAGGAGGCGAGCCGCGAGGCCGTCGGCCCACTCCACCGCCCAGGAACGGAGGGCGGTGATGGTGGTGTCGTCGATCCCGTAGGCGGCGAAGGCTTCATCGTCGGTCCACTCGGCGCCCGTGAGGTTCGCTTGCAGGTCCTCGCGCTCGAAGCGGCCGCGGGCATGGCGGCGACCGAACTCCTCCAGCTCGGCATTGCTCCAACGGTGGGAGGCGGCGAACACGTCGATCAGGTCGCGCGGTGCTCCGCGGTCGGCGAGGGCGCGGACTTTGGTCCCGATCACGTCCTCCTCGGCGAGGACGGGCCCGTACGGGCTCTTGGCGACGGGACGCCAGAAGATCTCCTTGAGGATGTCGACTTCGCAGTCCTGGCCGGTGATGGGGTCGGTCACCGTGAAGCGGGCGGACAGCGGGGCGGTTTCCAGGGCCTGTACATGCCAGCCCCGGGCTTGCAGGCCGTTGCGGAGCGTGGCCGCGATATCGGCCATGGGGGCGGGGTTCTCGGTGGCGACGTCGAGGTCCTGGCTCGGCCGGTTCACCAGGCAGTGGGCCCGCAGCGCCTACCCGCCGGTGAGCACAAGGGGGTACGGGGAGCCGAGTGCGATCACGTCCGCCAGGAGCCGCGTGTGCAGCTCCGGCATGTCCGTCACGCGGCGGCCCGGGCACGGGATGCGAGCTGGGGAAAAGCGTCCTCCCACACGGTGCGTACCGTGCGGCCGACGAGCGTGCGCAGTACCGGCCACAGCCGGAGGAGCAGATCCTGGTTGAGGTAGCGCGGCAGGTCCTCGCGCAGGCCCTCGTGCAGGACGGTGCGGTACAGACCCATGCGCTGGCGAGGGTTGCTCAGGTCGTACGAGGTCATCCCGGACCAAGCCATGTGCAGTGGCAGCTCGACGACGCCTTGAATCGGGCCGTGCAGGTCGTCCAGAGACCCGGGCAGACGCTGCCGGAACTTCTCCCGGTACAGCGCGAGGTCCTCGGCGACCGGGCCCGAGGGGGCGCTGGTCTCGGGTGTGGCGTGCTGCGGGCTGGAGGACATGCCTCCATTATGGCGGCCGGGGAAGCGGTGAGGGGGACGATGGGCGAGCCTGCGTGCGGAGGGAGCGGGGCGGTGGGTCCAGGTGAGCCGGTCGGTCTGAAGGCGAGGTTCGGGCTGCTGATCGTGACGCTCGTTTGACGCTCTGAGCGCCCGTGCGATGGGCAGGTGAGTCGGATGGTGGCCCTGACCTGGGACTTTCCGGGGTTCTCCCAGGCCGACACCTTTCCGATGACCCACCACATGGAGTGCGTCGCGGTACTCGTAAGGTCCGAAAAGGCCACCTGACCTGCGGTTTTCATGATGCGCACGATGTGCGTTGTGTGCGGTGGACGCATTCGGCAAGGCGTGGACGGAGGGTGGCTGGGACGACTACTTTGCCCTCTATGCGGACGAGTTCGTGTTCGAGTTCCCCTCGCCTCCCCTGACCGGCCGCTGGTCCGGCGCGGAGGCCGTCGAGCACCGCGACCGCTGGCGCGCGATGTTCGAAGCGAGTCGCCTGACTACAACAGGTGAGGATCTGCGGCTTTACGATGGTTTCTGGGTCGTGGCGTGCAACCATGCCGAGGGGGTCGTGCGCGGCAAACCGTACAAGGGGCTGCTCACTACGGTCCTGCACCGCATCGACCAGGACGGCCGGATCGTGGAGTATCGCGAGTTCCTCGGCGGTCTCACCAAACCGGTGTCCTGAGTGCTGGCTCATGAGGCTCGGCGATGCGCGATGCTCGTCGAAGCATTCGCTTAACGGATGTCCTGCATCGATATCGGGTTGTGGCCCGTGGTTGGTAGTGCCTGGTGACGCAACGGTGGACGGTGCGACGGCGAGTTCCTCGTCGCGCGCAGCGATAGGGGTGAGTCCTGGGCTGCGCGGGCCGGGGTCTGCTGCTCGCCGTCGAGGAGTCCATGGCAGGGCGGATCACCGTTCACCGGGTTGAACCCGCGCTGTTTCGGCAAGGACGCCGTGCTCATCCGTGACTGGAACATCGCCGAGAAGCCGAAGAACTACCGCTGCTCCACCGCCCAACAGTCGTCGACCAGGTCCACGATCGGGGCATCGTGCCGGCCATCGCCCCTGCGGCACTCGGCACGGCACAGGACGGGGCACCTACCGGTGGGTGATCGAGCGGACCTTCGCCTGGCTACACGGTTTCCGACGCCTGCGCATCCGGTGGGAACGCAGGGCCGACGCCTGCTGCCTCATCACCCGCCGACAACCGTTCCGATGTTCCGACCGCCGCCCGTTGCATCGGATACGAACTCGGTCTCGATCGGCCAGCGGCGGATGCCGCGTTCCCTGATCACGGATTGTCACCAGTGGGTTGAATGCGCGAGCCCACCAGTATCAGCATCGTGCTGGCCGCACACGCCAGGGCCCGCAAGATCGCCCTCTGCAGCGGCGCACCCGAGCAGCACGGGCTGGTGGCCGTCCGCCTGTCTGGCGAGATCGTGCGCGACCGCCAGGGAATAGCGGGCGGATTGCTCCGCACAGGTGAAATATGCGGATTCACCGGCGCGTCCTCACCGAATTACTCTGCATTTCGGGTGAGGAATAGAAGGTTCCGCTGCTTTCTGACCGAGGAGGGTGTCCATGGCTGAACGCACCGTTCGTCGACGCGGGTATCGAGAAGGGCTCGGCGGTGAGCTGGCTGCCGAGTTCCTAGGCACGTTCGTCCTGATTCTGCTGGGTGTCGGGTCGGTGGCTGTCGCAGTCGCCGGTCTGCCGGGATCAGGTCGGCAAACCGGGGACTTCGGGCCCGCCAACTGGCTCATCATCTCGTGGGGATGGGGCCTCGCCGTAGTATTCGGCGTGTATGTGGCAGGAGGTATCAGTGGAGCCCACATCAACCCCGCAGTGACCCTCGGCTTCGCCGCCCGACGGGATTTCCCCTGGAGGAAGGTCCTGCCCTACTGGCTGGCGCAGGTCGTGGGCGCCTTCGTCGCCGCCGCGCTCATCTACGCGACCTACAGGTGGGCCATCGACGCGGCCATCAAAAAGGAGGGTGTCCCGCGAGATGAATCGCTGCCCACATTCTCGATCTTCGCCACGTACCCCGCCGAATACTTTGGAGACTCCTGGTGGGGTCCCTTGCTCGACCAGATCGTGGGGACCGGCATCCTGCTTCTGCTGATCTGCGCACTCATCGACAAGCGCAATACTGCTCCGATGTCCAATCTCCATCCGTTCCTCATCGGTTTGGTGGTCGTCGCGATCGGTTTGTCTTTCGGCACAAACGCAGGGTACGCAATCAATCCCGCACGCGACCTCGGCCCACGATTGTTGACGTATTTCGAAGGCTGGGGTTCTATTGCTCTCCCCGGTACGTTCGAGTGGTTCAACGGCTACTGGTGGATCCCCATTGTCGGCCCGCTCATCGGCGGACTCGCCGGTGTCGCGGTGTACGACCTGCTCATCTCTCCGCTGATCAGGGCCAGGGGTGTAGAGCGCGAAGAAGGTCCCGCCACCGAGGAGCCGTAGAACTGGAGCAGGCTCCGTCCGGCTAGTGGCGGCACCGCTGGCGGCGGCTTCGGTGGTAGCGGCAAAGTGGGCGGCGGTGAGCGTGCCCAGTGAGGCGATGACGAAGCCGCGTCGGTCCCGCGGGTCTCCTGCTGCGTCCTCCAGGGCTTTCGCGGTATTCGCCAGTGTCCCGGACAGACGGAGTCCCGGTGCTGCACACGCGGTGAGGACACGCCGTGATCTCGCGGAGCGGCTCGGCGCGGGCCGGGCGTTCTACGGTGGCAAGTGCCCCCTTCCTGGGTGGTGGCCGGCAGGGCTCCCGAGCGTTCCCATGGTCCGTGGGAGTGTCCGGGCTACGGCCGGCCCTGTAGGTGCTCAGCACTCCCGCGGGGCCGCGGGAGTGTCTGAGCAGGGCATAGCCTGGCTGGCGGGCTCGGCGGGCCGTTCGTTGACGGGTCAGGCGCGCGGCCCTGGACCGCGTGAGGCGCTGGTCGGGGCGTCGGCGCCGGGGGCCGCATGGCCCTCGTGGCTGCGCGCACCTTTCTCGAAAGCGACGCGCTGTCCCTACGACACCCGACGCCGGCGCACATCGGATGGACCCTGTTCCGGCCCCGGCGGGCCGCCGGCACCGACCCGCGCCCGCGGCGCACTTCGAGGGCCGCGGCCTCAGCGAGCTCGACCTCAACGCTGTCCCTCAGAGTGAAAGAAGCCGGCCAGGCTGACGTCGCTGGCGTCGCCACCGCTCGGCCCGGGCGGCCTAGGATCGGTGGACCGGAACAGCGATGGGGTGGGGACGGGATGAAGCGTGCGACGGGGGCACTTCTGGGGCTGGCCGTCGGGGATGCCATGGGTTTCCCCACCGAGTTCAGCACCCTCGCCCAGATCGAGGCGAAGTTCGGGCCGTGGCGTTCGCTTCCGCTGCCGGTCTCCTCGGGTACGGCCTACGTCACCGACGACACGCAGATGACCCTCGCCCTCGGCGAGGCGCTCCACACGGTACTCGCCGGCGGCCCGCTTACCGCCGAGCGCATGGAACCGCCGGTCCGGGCGCACTTCCTGAGCTGGTACCACTCGCCGGAGAACAACCGGGCCCCCGGGGGCACCTGCCTGCGCGCGTGCGAGGCGCTGGAGCGGGGCGGGGCCTGGCAGCGGGCCAGCGTGGTGGGGTCCAAGGGCTGCGGGGCGAACATGCGGGTCGCACCGCTCGGCCTGATCCCGGGGCTGAGTGCCCAACAGCGCTCTGGCGCGGCCCAGTTGCAGTCCGGCCTCACCCACGGGCACCCCACCGCACTGGCAGCCAGCGACCTGACCGCGCACACCGTCCACCTGCTGGCCCAGGGCACGGCCCCGCAGGAGCTGCTGCCGCTGCTGCGCGCCTACGGGGAGGCGAACCGGGCGGTGTACCGGGCCGACTGGCTGGGCGATCTGGCCGAGCACACCCGGGATTCGGACCGGATCTCCTTCATCTCCCGTGGCTGGGAGGAGTGCCTGGCCGTCCTGGACCGGGTCGAGGCCACGCTGCCGGACGCCGATCCGGACGCCGACCCCTGCCTGGCCACCGGTGAGGGCTGGATCGCCGAGGAGGCGTTCGCCACCGCTCTGTTCTGCTTCCTCCAGCACCCCGACGACCCGCCGGCCGCCGTGCGCCGCGGCGCCTACTCCTGCGGCGACTCCGACTCGATCGCCGCCCTGGCCGGGGCGTTCGCCGGCGCGTACCACGGGGTGGCGGCCTGGCCGTCGGAGTGGGTCGAGGTCATCGAGTACCGCGAGCGCCTGCTGGCGCTCGGTGCAGCCTGGGATCAGTAGCTCCCCGTCGCGGTGGTAGCGGATCAGTCGCGCTGTTGCTTTTGCTTCTGTGTCTTCGAGTAGCCACGGGCCGTCAGGAGAACGAGCACGATCCACACGGCGAGAATGGACAGGACGACGATCGCCGTCGTGCAGATGACCTCTCAGTAGGATCTGGTGGTTCCGGTGCACTCGGTAGGACGGCCGCTCCATCGGCATGACCTCGGCCGGTCCCCACCACCGGTGGTCGGCCTCGCCGTCTCCGACCTGGGCGGGGCCGGTCACCACCAGCGGTGGCGGTCGCCGCGGATGCGGCGCCGGCCGAGGCGCTGGACCGGGCGGGCGTTGCCGTCGGGGAGGACGGTTCGGTAGTGGTCGAGGGCGGCCCGGGTTGCCTGCACGGGGTGGGTGAGCAGGTGCCAGCGGACACCGGGCAGGTACGGGCAGGTGGTGGTGGAGCCGGTGTAGCGGTACGACTCGGTGCAGGTCGGAAGCAGCGCGTCGAACTCCACGCCGGGCACCGGGCGGGGGCGGGTGTCCCTGGAGGCGGCGTGCAGTAGCCGGTCCAGCGCCGGGTTGGGATCCCCGGGGTGGAGGAAGACGGCGACGACCGCGTAGTGGCCGGGCGCCCGCGGTGTGGCGTCCGGCTCCGTCTGCGGCGGGGCCGGGTCACGGTGTCCACCCGTTCGTACTTCATGTGCTGTTCGAGGGGGAAGGCCACACCGCCCACGGTGTGTTCGGACGGTGTGTGCCAGTGGACGTCGGCCAGCCGGAAGGTGTCGGGCCCGACGGTCAGCAGGAAGGCCGGCGTGGACGGCGGTTCGGCCCGCACGGTGCCCTCCTCGGTCACCGGCCGCGTGCAGCCCGGCTCGTGCCGGTCGGGCTCGCTGTAGCGCACGGACATGTCGGTGCGGGCCGGGTGCTGGAAACGCAGCGCGGGCAGCAGCTCGTGGTCGACGGCCTGCGGACGGACGTCGACGGGACTCTGGCAGGAGGGGGAGGGGTCGTCGGTGGACGGCTGGGGGACGGCGGTCATGGCGGCGCCTTCGACGTGCGGACGGTGGACCGGGTGTCGGCGTCGGTCGCCGCGTACGGCGTTCGTCGCGTACAGCCCGGTCCTTACCGTTCCCCGGCCGTCCGAGTGCGTCCTCAGGAGTGCACCGGTGCGCCGCCGGTTGACTCCTTCCCGCCCCGGCTGCGCGCGGAGGGTGTTACCCGAAGTATTCGACCTTGTCCCAGAAGTCGGTCCGTGGGTCGGTGGCACGCGGGTCGCCGGTGCGCAGCATCCAGTTCCGCAACTGCTCCCGGAGCCGGGCCTTCACCCCGGCACGTTCGGGATCGTCTGCGAGGTTCTTCAGGCTGTGCGGGTCGGACGCGAGGTCGTAGAGCTCCTCCTTCGGCCGCTTGCCGGTGGCCAACCGGAATGCCCCGGCGAATCCCGGCTCGTGCCGGTTCTCGAGAAGCTGCGTCTTGGTGGGGCCCGCGTCGATATCGCCGAAGACCCCCTGGTTGGGCGAGGCGAAGTCCGGGTCGCCGGCGGGCCAGCGCTCCGGGAAGAAGTTGCGGACGTACAGCCACCTGTCCGTCCGCAGCGCGCGGACGGGGTACGAGAGGTTCCCCTCCCGGGCGTGGGTGTGCCGTTCGCGCTCGAGGACGACGAACTTCCGCGGGGCGGCCGTGTCCGAGAGGGCCGGCAGCAGCGACTGCCCGGTCATCGCCGTGGGTATGGGCAGCCCGGCGGCGTGGAGGAAGGTGGGAGCGAGATCGCTCAGCACGGTCAGGCGGTCGATGACCGTGCCGGGGGTGGCCCGGCCCGGCCAGCGGATCGCGAGCGGCACGTGGGTGCCGGCGTCGTAGAGGTTGGTCTTGGCCCGTGGCCAGGGCCAGCCGTGGTCGCTGGTCATCACCACGATCGTGTCCTCGGCGAGCCCTCGCTCGTCCAGGAGCCGCAGGGCATCGCCGACCTCGCGGTCGAAGCGCTGCACTTCGGCGAGGTAGTTGACGGCGTCGGCCCGGACCTCCGGCGTGTCCGGGAGATACGGCGGGACGTCCACGGCGGCCGGGTCGATGCCGGACTGCTCGCCGAGCTCGGGGTCGTACGGGCGGTGCGGATCGGAGGAGCCGAGCCAGAAGCAGAACGGCATCCGCTCCGGCTGCCCTTGGAGGAACTCGGCGAACGACGGAAAGCCCGGGCCCGCCGGGTCGTGCGGCCACTGCGGAAACACGCCGGGGCCGTAGCCCTTGCGCATCCGGCCGATGCGGTATCCCGCCTCTTCGAGGAGCTCCGGGTAGACCTCGAACGTGGCCGGGAGCTCGGACCACAGATTCGCTCCCGCCCCGAGGCGGTGCGGCGCCTGGCCGGTGAGGATCGCGTTCCGTGACGGAGTGCACGAGGGGGCCGCGCAGAAGGCGCGCGTGAACAGCGCGCCTTCGTGGGCGAGCCGGTCGAACGTCGGCGTCCTCGCGGCCGGGGAGCCGTACGCGCCGGCGTCCGGGTAGCCCCAGTCGTCCGCGATGGCGAACAGGATGTTGACCGGTCGGTCCGGTTCGGTCCTCGCCGCCCGGGCGGGCGTGCCCAGCGCCAGCGCGCCGGTGATCCCTGTGATCAGCATCGTGCGCCTGCGCACGTCATGGCCGACAGGGTGCCGGCCGCTCAACGCGGGCCTCCGCTCAGGTCGTCATGCGTCACCGACCGCGGCGAACTCGTACCGTCACCTCGCACGAACGCTCCTCATCCGTCGCCGGCACGGCTCCCCACCGCACGTCACCGCGGGAGCCGCGAGCCGCACCTCACCTCTATTGCGTGAACATGACCAGTCCCAGCGTGCCCTCAACCGGTCTGAGGAAACATGATGCCGACCAGTGGCCTGGGTGAGGCCGGCCGGCGCCTCTCGTCCAGCTTCATGCAGGGGGTGAGCCCAGGCAGAAGGTTAGGTCGTGAACGGCTTCGGGTGTGGCGTCGAAGTCGGGCACCGCGCCGTAGTAGAGCGCCGTCGCGTTCGGGTCGCCGGGCCGCGTGAACCGGTCGCAGGCGGTGTGGTCGGCACCGTTGATGATCTGTTCCAGCCGCAGCACGGCTTCCGGGTCCGCGCACTCGGCGCGGGGACTCCACCGGCTCCGGTTTCGCTCCCGCAGGCGGTCAGCAGGATGGCCGCAAGGAGGCCGCCGGCGAGCAGCGGGGCGTGCTTGCGCATGAGGACTCCTCGGACATCGGGACCGACCGCCGGTGGCCGCCTGAGTCAGGTGTCTATCGCACGTTGCCCGGGACCCCTCCCTGTCCGGGGCGTGCCCACGGCCCTCCCTCGGCCCTCCGGCGAGACCTTTGTCGACGCCGGCACGAACGCTCTAACCTCCGGGCGCCGGACTCGGCTCCTCGCCCCAGACCAGCTCTCCCGAGTCGTGGAGCGAGATGTTCTCGACGAGGGTCGGCTGGTTGGTCAGGCCCTGGTACGACCAGTCGTCGGTGGGGTCCCAGCCGGCGCCCCCGGTGATGCGGAACTGCACCTCGGCGCGGTGCTGGGACTGGCCGCCGGGGAAGATCGCCTTCCCGGTGCAGTCCAACTCCACGTAGTACAGGTCGCCCTCCGCCTGGAAGGGCCCGCGCAGTGGCGAGGGGCACTCGCTGTAGCCGGAGAACAGGGTGAGGTCCGCCGGGTCCACGCCCTCGTCGAGGGTGAACCAGTAGCGGAAGGCGCCTTGGTCCAGCGTCCGTGCGGGGAAGCCGCTGCGGTTGCGGACGGTGGCCTTGACCTCGGTGAATCCCGCGCCGGCGGCGTTCAGGGACGCCTCGACGTACATTTCCGGGCCGTCGGGCTCCTCGGACTGCGGGAAGTCGGGCAGCGGGGTGCCGCCGTGCCGTTCGACGAGGGCGGCGAGCGCGCCGGACAGGCCGGCGTTGTAGTCGGTGGCGACCTCGTTGGCGACGTAGTCCTGGCGGTCGTCGGTGTACTCGTCGTCGGGGCCGGAGGGGCCGCCGACCAGGGCGCCGTAGAGCACGTGGCGATTGGTCTCGGGTGCGGTGAGCTGGTCGGTCCAGGAGCCGTGGGCGGTGCGGTGGTGCGGGTTGCGCGGCGGGTTGGCGCCGAAGCCGACGACGTAGCTGGAGTCGCGCGGGTTGTCGCCGAGCATGTAGTCGATCTGGCGCTCGCCGAACGTGCGGTAGCGCGTCGCCCGGTCCGGGTCGGTGGCGGCGAGCCAGTCGGAGTAGACCAGGGCGACGAAGGCCGTGTTGGCGGCGTAGCGCAGCGAGCCCCAGGTGTCGAGGACGGCCTGGCCTCCGGGCGAGTACGGCACGCGCTGGCCGCCCACGCCGGTGGTCCAGTAGTCGAGCCAGCGGTTGGCGTCCTGGACGTACCGGTCGTCGCCGGTCTCCATGGCCAGCAGTGCGTAGGCGCCGTACGCCTTGTTGTCCCACGCCATGGTCCAGCGGTAGCTGCGGGTGTCGGTCTGCGGCTCGGTGCCGAGGCGGTCGTACTCGGTCTCGGCCTTGGCGAGGTAGGAGGCGTCGCCGGTCGCCTTGTAGAGCCAGTACGCGCCCCAGACGAGCTCGTCCTGGTAGCCGGACCAGGAGCGGTAGAAGTTGCCGGCGGGCACGCAGTCCGAGTAGACGCCCCGGTGGGTGTCGGCGAAGTCGTACAGTTCCTCGGCGTGCCGGACGAGGGTCGCGGCGTACGACGGGTCGTCGTCGGCGAAGAGCAGCGAGGACGACGCCATGGCGGCGGCGGTCTCGCCGGCGACGTCCGATCCCGGGCAGCCGGGGTGCACCCGGTAGGACGGCCGCTCCATCGGCATGACCTCGGCCGGTCCCCACCACCGGTGGTCGGCCTCGCCGTCGCCGACCTGGGCGTAGAGGACGTCGGGCTCGGGGTGCGCGCGGATGAAGTAGTCGTTGACCCAGCGCAGGTTGTCCTTGAGGTACGCGAGCTGGCCCGACTGCCGGTAGCCGTCCTCCGCGGCCAGCCCGCCCCAGGCCAGCAGTGTGGTCGTGAACGCCATCGGGAAGCCGAACTTCACGTGGTCGCCGGCGTCGTACCAGCCGCCGGTGAGGTCGATGCCGGCGTCGGAGCCGTCGTCGAGCGCGGAGTCGCCGCGCCAGCCGACCCGGTTGCCGGCCGGGAGGTCGCCGGAGCGCTGCGCCTCGTAGAAGAACATCGACTTCTGCAGTGCCTCGGCGTAGTTGAACCCCGCCTCCGGCGACTCGCCGGCGTCCGCCGCGGGCGGGGCGAGCAGTCCGCCGCCGAACACCACGCCGGCGATCAGCCCGGCGACGATCCCGGGCCGGCCGCGACTCCATCGGCGGAGGCTCCCGCGGCCGGCGCCGCGGGCGGGACGGGCGGATGCGGAAGTCGGCATGCGGCGGCCCTTCTGGTTCCGTGCGCGGCGGGATCCCAGCATGTGTGGGAGCGCTCCCATGTGACTCCCATGCTCCTCCTGTGCCGTGCCCACGTCAATGATGTGAGCCGCGGATGAGATGTCCGGCGCCGAGGGCGACCCGCAGGCGGCTCCGGCGTGTGGCCCGTTTCCACTTCCCGTTAGCCTTTGCCCCATGGTGCCCGCGTGGATCCCGCCGATGCTGTACGCGCTCGGCGGCGCAGCCGCGGCGACCGGGCTCGCCCTGACCGGGAGCCCCGGCTCGGCCGCGGCACTCCTCGGGGTCTTCGCGCTGCTCGCGGTCGTGAACTCGCCTCTGCTCTTCCCGCGGTCGACCGACGCGGGCGAGGCCGTGCGCCGCGCCGCGGCCGACGGCCGGCCGGTCGTCTTCTGGCGGCCGGGGTGCGTGTACTGTCTGCGGCTGCGCATCCGGTTGGGCCGTCGCGCCCGGCGGGCGTACTGGGTCGACATCCGGCGCGACCCCTCTGGCGCGGCGACCGTCAGGGCGGCCAACGACGGCGACGAGACGGTGCCGACCGTCGTCGTCGACGGCCGCCCGCACACCAACCCCGACCCCGCCTGGGTCCGCGAACGGCTCGCCCCTTCCGCCTGATCGGGTGCCGGCAGCCTCACCCGACCTCACGGAAGATGTCTCGAACGCGCCGACCGGTGTCCTCACTTGGGTGATCCGGCGGACGAGCGGGCGCACATGCTGCACCATGCACCTGACACGACACGTCCAGGGGGGACCATGCGCATGCGTACCGTGGCCGCGGCCGCCGTTCTGCTACTGACTCTCGGCGCCTGCTCCGACGACAGCGGGGGTGAGGGCTCCGACGAGGCGCAGGCCGCCTGCAAGAAGGCCACCGCCGAGAACCTCGGCGTCGCCGGGAACGCCGAGGCCGCCCGCAAGCTCGTCGACCAGACGGTGCTGCCGCCGGCCTGCGAGGGCCTCGACACCGAGACCGTCCGGGGCATCGTCGACGAGGTCATCGAGGAGGAGTACGACTAGGCGGTGCTCGCGCCGGAGGCCTCGGCCGCGCGCACACCGCCTCACCCCTGAGCGTCCGCGTGAACTTCTTGTGCCTGTCTTCAGGTTGCTCTCAGGGTTCTGTGAGGTTTCCTTGTTAAACCGGGAGAGGTGACCCGGAGTACGGATGCCCTCACCACCGTCCTTGTCGTCGACGACGAGGAGAACATCCGCGACCTGCTGTCGCAGACCCTGCGGCTCGTCGGGTTCGAGGTGCGGACGGCGGCGAGCGGGTTCGAGGCGCTGACGGCGGCGGGGGCGGGGGCCACCGCGCTCGTGGTGCTCGACGTGATGCTGCCGGACATCGACGGGTTCGAGGTTGCCCGGCGGCTGCGCGCCGGCGGGGAGAAGGTGCCGGTGCTGTTCCTGACCGCGCGGGACACGGTGGCGGACCGGGTCGCCGGCCTGACCGCGGGCGGTGACGACTACGTGGCCAAGCCGTTCAGCCTGGAGGAGGTGGTGCTGCGGATTCGGGCCATCCTGCGCCGCACGCGGGCCCTCCCGGGAGAGCCGGCGGACCCGGCGGTGGCGGCGGATGCCGGGGTGCTGCGTTACGCGGATCTGGAACTCGACGAGGGTGCGTACGAGGTGCGCCGCGGCGGGCGCCTGGTGGAGCTGACGCCGACCGAGTTCAGGCTGCTCAGGTTTCTCATGACCAACGCCGGGCGCGTGGTGAGCAAGGCGCAGGTGCTCGACCGGGTGTGGTCCTACGACTTCGGCGGTGACGGCCGGATCATCGAGTCGTACGTCTACCACCTGCGCAAGAAGCTCGACGCGCACGGGCCGCGGCTCATCCACACCGTGCGCGGAGTCGGCTACGCGCTGCGCCTGCCGCGGGACCCGGGTTGACGCACGCGGCATCCGCCTCTCCGGCGCAGCCGAGCGGCAGGCGGCGATGGCGCGTACGGGGGTGGCGTCGCTGGACGCTGCGGGCGCGGCTGGCGGTGGTGACGGCGGCTCTGGCCGCACTCGCCCTCCTGGCCGTCAACGGCGCGGGACTGCTCCTGCTGGAGGCATACCTCGTCGACAGGGTGGACCAGCAGCTCGCCAACACGGGCAACTCGCCGGCCCTCGACCGGGCGCGCATCGCGGAGCTGAAGGAAGGGCCGCTGGGCGACGACGGCTCGGTGGAGAGCATCCTGTCGCAGCGCGCCGGCGCCACGACCCGGATCTACGCGGTCGCCGCGGACGGCAGCGTCGAGCAGTTTCCCGACGAGGCCGCGTCGCCGGGGCCGCGGCTGCCGGGGCGCGCCGAGCTGGCCGCGCGCGCCGGCGGCGCGCCGTTCACGGTGCCCGCCCAGGAGGGGGACGCCGACTGGCGGGTCGCCGTGGGGCCCGAGGGGACCGATGCGAACGGCGAGGCCGACGCGGACGACGAGTTGATCGTCACGGCCGCCTCGCTGGCGACGGTGCAGGCCACGTACGAGCGACTGCTGCTGATCGACCTGGGGGTCACCGCGGGCGTGCTGGCGCTGCTGGCCGTCGCCGCGGCGCTGGTGGTCCGCGTGGGCCTGCGGCCGTTGACGCGGATGGCGGTGACGGCCGGGGCCATCGCCGCGGGCGACTTCTCCCGCCGGGTGGACGACGCGGACGCGCACACCGAGCCGGGCCGGCTCGGCCGGGCGATGAACGCGATGCTCGCCCGGGTGGAGTCGGAGATCGCGGCCCGGATGACGTCCGAACAGCGGCTGCGCCGGTTCCTCGCGGACGCCTCCCATGAGTTGCGTACGCCGCTGACGTCGATGCGCGGCTTCGCCGAGCTGTACCGGCGCGGCGGGGACCCGGCCGACGCCATGCGGCGGATCGAGGCCGAGGCGCAGCGGATGGGGGTGCTGGTCGAGGACCTGCTGCTGCTCGCGCGGCTGGACGAGCAGCGCGGGCTGGAGCGGCGCCCGGTCGACCTGCTGGAACTGTGCGCGGACCTGTTGCGTGATCTGCACGCCAGGTCACCGGGGCGGCGGGTGTACCTGGCCGGACTGGACGACACCGCGCTGCCCGAGCCGGCGGTGGTGTCCGGGGACCCGCTGCGCCTGCGGCAGGTGGTGGGCAACCTGCTGGCCAACGCCGACCGGCATACCCCGCCGGACGCCGAGATCACGGTGCGCGTGGGCCGGACCGCGGCCCCGGCCCGGCACCCGGCGGGCGGGGACACGGAGGCGGCCGCCGGCTGGTCCCGGCGCGTGGGGGAGGGCGTCGTCGCGGTGGCGGGCAGCGGGCCCGCGGCGGGGACGGCGGCGGTGGTGGAGGTGGCCGACACCGGCGCGGGCGTGCCGGCCGGGGACGCACCGTACGTCTTCGAGCGCCTCTACCGGGCCGGCCCCGCGCGTCCGCGGGGCGGCAGCGGCCTCGGCCTGGCCATCGCCGCGGGTCTGGCGCAGTCGCACGGCGGGCGTATCGAACTCGCCGACCGGCCTCCCGGCGAAGGGGCGGTCTTCCGGCTGCTGCTCCCGGTGGAGTGAGACGCGTACCCCCTCGTGGTCGGGGCTCCCGCGTGACTTCCAGGTTTCTCTCAGGTGCTGTCGAGGCGCAGCGCAGAGCACAGCCAGCCCTGCCTGCCAGCATCGCCGCTCGTAGCGAACAGCGAGACGAGGAGGAGCGATGACGCGCACGAGGACGGGGATGCGGATGCGGGCGGTGCCCGCCGCCGCGTTGCTCGCGGCGTTGACCGTATCGGCCACGGGGCTGCTCGCCGGGTGCGGATCGGGCGGCGGCGACGGCGCGCAGGTGGCCTCCGTCGACGACCAGCGGTCCGGCGGCGACGAGGACGGCTCGGGCGGGGACGACGTGGCGCAGGCGCAGGAGTTCGTCGACTGCATGCGCGCCAACGGCATCGAGATGGAGGACCCCGACCCGAAGACCGGGAAGCTGAACCTCCAGGAGATCGTCGGGGGCGGCGCCGACCGGGAGGAGCTGAACGAGGGTCTCGACGCCTGCCGGGACGTGGCCCCGCAGTCGTTGCAGGACGCCGGGGAGGCCGGGCAGAACCCGGAGGCGCTGCAGAAGTTCACCGCCTGCATGCGCGACAACGGGGTGGCGATGGAGGACCCGGGCCCCGAGGGCCTCGACCCCCAGGCCATGCCGACGGAGGACGCCGACTACCAGAGAGCGCTGGACACCTGCCGCGACCAGCTCACCGAAGGCTCCGGAGGCGGCCGATGACCCCCGGGGACGACATCGGCGGGGAGCACGCCGGACGCGAGGACGGCGGCTTCGAGGACGGCCGCTTCGAGGACGACACCGGGACCTGCGCCCCCGCACCCGGGGATCCGCCGCGGGCCCGCCGCGCCGGGGCCGGTTCGGTGCGTACGGTCGCGGCGGGCACCGCCGTCGTCGCGGTCGCCTGCGTGGTCGCCATTGCCGCCACCGGTGCCTTCGGCGGCGACGGCGGCGGTCCTGACGCCACCGCGCCGACCGCCCCGCCGAAGACGGCGAAGGTCGAACGCACCACGCTCACCCGCACCGAGACCGTCGACGGCAACCTCGGCTACGGGCCCGCCACCGCCGTACGGGCCCCCTCCGGTCCCCCGGTCTCCGGCGGAGACGCGCAGAACGAGGGGGCTCCCGCGGCCGGGGGCGGCGTCGTGACCTGGCTCCCCGAAGCCGGCGACGTCATCGAGCGGGGCGCGGCCGTCTACACCATCGACGAGGCCAAGGTGCCGCTGCTGTACGGCTCGACACCCTTCTACCGCGCCCTCGACGTGGGAGCCGAGGGCAAGGACGTGGAGGTACTCGAGGCCAACCTCGCCGCGCTCGGCCACTCCGGCTTCACCGCCGACGACACGTACACGGACGGCACCGCGAGTGCCGTCGTGAGCTGGCAGGAAGACCTCGGCCGCGAGCAGACCGGCACCGTCGGACCCGGAGAAGCCGTCGTCGCCGGCGGGGCCAGGCGGATCGCCGACGTCCAGGCCGTGCGCGGCAGCGCGCCGGAGGGGGACGTCCTGACCTGGACCGGCACCGAGCGGATCGTCACCGTCGCCCTGGAGGTGCAGTACGAGGACCTGGTCGACGAGGGCACCGGGGCGGACGTCGAGCTGCCCGACGGCACCGTCGTGAACGCCGAGGTCACCGAGGTGGGCACCGCGGCCACCGCCGAACCCTCCGACGGCGGGGGAGGCGACCCGGCGTCCGGTGCCGAGGAGGAGGCCACCCTGCCGGTCACCCTGGCGGTCGGCAAGCAGAAGAAGCTGGGCCGCTACGAGGCCGCGCCCGTCGACGTCACCGTCACCGCCGAGACCCGCGAGGACGTGCTCGCCGTGCCGATCAACGCCCTGGTGGCGCTGCGGGAGGGCGGTTACGCGCTGGAGACGGTCGGCGCCAAGGGCATCGCCTACACACCGGTCGAGCTGGGCATCTTCGCCGGCGGCATGGTCGAGGTCGCCGGCGACGGCGTCACCGCCGGCATGGTCGTGGGAGTCCCGAAGTGACCGACGCGAACGACCTCCCCGGCACCCCGGTCCTGGAGCTGCACGGCGTGTCCAAGGCGTACGCGGACGTGCACGCCCTGACCGGAGCCCACCTGACCGTGCGCCGCGGTGAACTGCTGGCCGTCGTAGGCCCGTCCGGCTCCGGCAAGTCCACCCTGCTCCACATCATGGGCACCCTCACCCGCCCCACCACCGGCGCCGTCCGCGTCGACGGCCACGACGTCGACGAGTTGACCGACCGGGAGCTGTCGGCCCTGCGGGCCCGCACCATCGGCTTCGTGTTCCAGCAGTTCCACCTGGCCCCGGGGGTACGGGCGCTGGACGCCGTAGCCGACGGGCTCCTCTACAGCGGCCGGCCGCTGCGCCGCCGGCGCCGGCTGGCCGAGCGGACGCTGCGCCGTGTCGGCCTCGGGCACCGGCTCGCCCACGAGCCGCACCGGCTCTCTGGCGGAGAGAAGCAGCGCGTCGCCATCGCCCGCGCGGTGGCCGGTGCGCCGGCGCTGCTGCTCGCCGACGAACCCACCGGAGCGCTGGACTCCCGCTCCGGGGCGGCGGTGATGCACCTGCTCCACGACCTGCACCGGGCCGGCACGACCGTCGTCGTCATCACCCACGACCGTGAGATCGCCGCCTCGCTGCCCCGCGAAGTACGGCTCAGGGACGGCCGGATCGAGAGCGACACCGCCGAGGAGCCCCGGCAGGCGCGCCTTCCACACGACCGCCTTCCCCCTGGCGACCGCTCCGGGGCCCACGGCCTCCCCGTCACCCGGGAGGCGCGGCCATGACCCCCGCCGCACCACCGGCCGCCCCCGGCGGGCGCCCCCGCCCCGCCCGGCTCGCCCCGCTCGACGTGCTGCGCGCCGGCAGTTCCGGGCTGCGCTCGCGACCCCTGCGGGTGTTCCTCTCCGCGCTCGGCATCGCCATCGGCATCGCGGCCATGACCGGTGTCGTCGGCATCTCCACGTCCTCGACCGAGGAGCTGGACCGCAAGCTCGACGCGCTGGGCACCAACCTGCTCACCGTCGCGCCCGGTGAGAGCTTCGGCGGCGGCAACGCCCATCTGCCTCCGGAGGCCGTCGAGATGATCGGAGACATCGCCCCCGTCCAGTCCGTCTCAGCCGTCGGCCTGACCGAGGCCCGGGTCTACCGCAACGACCACATACCGGCCGAGGAGACCGGCGGCATCGGCGTCTACGCGGCGCACACCGGCCTGCCCGCGACCGTCGGCGCCCGGGTCACCGCCGGCCGCTGGCTGAACACCGCCGACACCGGTTACCCGGCCGTCGTGCTCGGCCCCGACGCGGCGGCCCAGCTCGCCGTGCACGCCGCCGGCCCCGACGTGCAGGTCTGGCTGGGCGAGCAGTGGTTCACCGTCGTCGGCCTGCTCGCCCCCACGGAGCTGGCACCCGAACTCGACGCCGCCGCCCTCATCGGCTGGCCGGCCGCGGAGCAGGAGGCCGGCTTCGACGGCTACGCCACCACCCTCTACACCCGCACCGACGAATCGGCGGTGGCAGAGGTCCAGGCCGTACTCGGCGCCACGGCGAACCCGCGGGAGCCGACCTCCGTCGAGGTCTCCCGTCCTTCCGACGCGCTTGCGGCGAAGGACGCCACCGACGACGCGCTGAACGGGCTCCTGCTCGGACTCGGGGCGGTGGCGCTGCTGGTCGGCGGCGTCGGGGTGGCCAACACCATGGTCATCTCGGTGCTGGAGCGGCGCGCGGAGATCGGCCTGCGCCGCTCCCTGGGCGCCACCCGGGGGCAGATCCGCACCCAGTTCCTGTGCGAGTCGCTGCTGTTGTCCGCCCTCGGCGGGGTCGGCGGTGTGCTGCTGGGCATCGGCGTCACCGCCGGCTACGCCACGTACCAGGGCTGGCCCGCCGTCGTACCCCTCTGGGCGATTGCCGGCGGGGTCGGCGCCACCCTCGCCATCGGCGCGCTCGCGGGCTTCTACCCCGCCGTCCGCGCCGCCCGCCTGCCGCCGACGGAGGCCCTCGCGGCCACGTGAGCCGGGCACGGGAGGGCCCGAAGGCCCCGGTGTGCGGCCCGGTGTGCGGCCCGTACGTCCCCTGTCTCGAACGCCGGTGGCGTGTGCGCACACGGCCACCTCCGCACGGCTCTCGACCACTGCCCATCCGACTCCGCGCGCTCGCCGCCGGCGGGCGCGCGGAGCCTGGACTGCCAGGAGGCTTCTGTGCGTGTGACGCATACGCCCGACTCCCACGCTCTCGCGACAGCCACGAACCACCTGCCCGACGCCGACCGCCGGCTCTTCCGGCAGTTCGGCCGGGGCCCCGCGAGCACACCGCCGTACCGGCTCATCCACCGGCCCATCGAGGAGCACGCCGCCGCCCGGCCCGATGCCGTCGCCGCCGAGCACCTGGGCGAGACCCTCACCTACGGCGAACTCGACCGGCACGCCGAGCGGCTGGCCGCCGTGCTGACCGGCTGCGGCGTCGGCGCGGGCGACACCGTGGGGGTGTTCCTACGCCGCTCGTTACCCATGCTGGTCGGCTTGCTGGGGACGCTGAAGGCGGGCGCCGCCTACGTGCCGCAGGACGTCGGCGTGGCCCCGGCGGCGCAGCTTCGCCACGTGATGCGCACCGCCCGGACCAAGGTCGTCCTGACCGTCTCGGACTTCGCCGGCCTCGTACCGGTGCCGGAGGGAACCATCCTCGTCAACGTCGACGAGGTGATGTCCGGGGCACTCCCTCCGAGCCCGGCGTACCCGCTCCGGAACTCACCGGGCGGGCGGCGGCCCGCGGTCCCGGACGACCCCTGCTACGTGCTGTTCACCTCCGGCACCACCGGGACCCCCAACGGCGTCGTCGTCACCCACCGCAACGTCTGCAACATCGTGCTCACCGAGCCCGGCAGCCTGGGCATCCGCCCCGGCCTGCGCGTGGCTCAGCTCCTCAACATCGCCTTCGACATGGCGTCCTGGGAGATCCTCGGCTGCCTCGCACACGGCGCCACGCTGCTCGTCCGGGGCCGCGACATCGCCGCCACCGCGGAGCGCGCCGACGTGCTGATCGCGACCCCGACCGTGCTGAGCCGGATCGACCCGGCCCGCTGTGCCCGCGTGCGCACCGTCGCCGTCGCGGGCGAACCCTGCCCCGTGCCCCTCGCCGACGCCTGGGCGGGGACGGCCACCTTCTACAACTGCTGCGGTCCGACCGAGACCACCATCGTCAACACGATGCACCGGCACACGCCGGGCACCGGGCTCACGATCGGCCGCCCCACTCCCAACAACACCGTCTACGTCCTCGACGACCGGCTGCGCCCGCTGCCCATCGGCGAGATAGGCGAGATGTGGGCCGGCGGCGACTGCGTCTCGGCCGGCTACCTCGACTACCCGTCCCTGAACGCGGAGCGGTACGCGCCCGACCCCTTCATCGGCGGCGGGCGGATGATGTTCCGCACCCGCGACCTGGGCCGCTGGACCCCGGAAGGCGAGCTGGAGCACCTCGGGCGCACCGACGACCAGGTCAAGGTGCGCGGCTTCCGTGTCGAGCTCGACTCCGTCTCCGCCGTGCTGGAGTCCGTCCCCGGCTGCCGGCAGGCGGTCACGCTGCAGCGAGACGGGCACAGCCTGGTGTCCTTCGTGACCCCGGCGGACGTGGACACGGACGCGGCGCGGCGTGCCGTTGCCGCGGCGCTGCCGTACTACTGCACACCGGCGGAGGTGCACGCGCTCGACGCGCTGCCCGTCACCGCGCGCGGCAAGACGGACAAGGCGCTCCTGCGGCGCCTGGCCACCGCGGCCCCGGTGGCGGCCCTCACCCCCGCCGTCACGCAGGGAGCCGTGTCATGACGGCCCCGGTCGCCCAGGACGCCACCACCCGCGTCCGGGTGCCGTCCGCGCCCGGGGAGGTGCGGCTGCCGCCGTGCACCGGAGCGCTGCGCCGCGCGTTCAAGCACCCCCGCCTGATGCACTACAACCGGCTCGCCGCCGGGGTGCTCGCCGGGAACCTCGCGGCGGCCACCGCCGGCACCACCGGGGGATGGTGGGACGCGCGGACACTGTCGTACATGGCGCTCGCGAACGTTGCGCTGGCCGTGATCGTGCGCAACCAGTACGTCATCAACCTCTTCTTCCGCGTCGCCACCTCCGCCCCGACCCACTGGCCCCTGAGGATCCGCTGGACTCTCGGCAAGGTCTACCACTTCGGCGGCCTGCACGTCGGCGGCGCTCTGGCCGGCTCGCTCTGGTTCTGCGCATCGGTGGCGGCACTGACCGCCGAGGGCGCCGACGCCGTGGTGCTGTCGGTGAGCTACGCCCCGCTGCTGCTGCTCGCCACCATGCTGGTGACCACGCTGCCGCGGATCCGTACCCCGCGCCACGACCTGTTCGAGCGCACCCACCGTTTCGCCGGCTGGGCGACTCTGGCCCTCCTGTGGGCGCAGGCGGCGCTGACCGGCTCGGCGGTGGCGCTGTGGGTGCTGGCGGGCATCACCGCGAGTGTCGCGCTGCCGTGGCTGCGGCTGCGCAGGGTGCCGGTCGGGATCACCCGCCCGTCGGCGCACGTGGCACTGCTCCGCTTCAACCACGGGGAGACGCCGTTCGCCGGGTCCTCCACAGCGGTCAGCCGCAGCCCGCTGCTGGAGTGGCACTCCTTCGCCAACGTCCCCGCCCCCGGCGAGGAGGGATTCCGCCTGACGGTCTCCCGCGCCGGGGACTGGACGGGCAGGCTGATCGACGACGCCCCGGAGAAGGTGTGGGTCAAGGGCATCACCACGGCGGGCGTCGCCAACATCGAACGGCTCTTCACCAAGGTGGTCTACGTCGCCACCGGCAGCGGCATCGGCCCGTGCCTGCCCCACCTGCTGGCGCAGCAGGTGCCGGCCACCCTGGTGTGGTCCACCCGCAGCCCCCGCCACACCTACGGGGACGCGCTCGTCGACGAAATCCTCGCCGTCCAGTCCGACGCCCTCATCTGGGACACCGACGAGCGGGGCAAGCCCGACATGGTGCGCCTCGCGTACTGGGCCTACGAGAGGTCCGGCGCCGAGGCGGTGATCTGCATCTCCAACAAGAAGCTCACGTGGCGCGTCGTGCACGCCCTCGAAAGCCGCGGCATCCCCGCCTACGGCGCGATCTGGGACTCGTGACCGCACACGGACACCGGGAGGCAGCAGTGGAACACGTGAAGATCGAGAGGGACGGGAAGGACGGAGCCGTGGTGACGGCCCGGCTGCACCGGCCCGCGGTACTCAACGCGCTCAGCGGCGCGCTGATGGAGGAACTGACCGGGGCACTCGGCGAACTCGACGCCGACCCGGACGTCGGCTGCTTCGTCGTCACCGGCTCCGAACGCGCCTTCGCCGCCGGCGCCGACATCCGGGAGATGGCGACGAAGTCGGCGGTCGAGATGGCGGAGGAGGACTACTTCGCCGGCTGGGACGCCTTCTGCGCCCTGCGCACCCCGACCGTGGCGGCGGTCAGCGGCTACGCGCTGGGCGGCGGCTGCGAGCTGGCGATGATGTGCGACCTCATCGTCGCCGCCGACTCCGCGGTGTTCGGCCAGCCGGAGCTCTCCCTCGGGGTGATCCCCGGCATCGGCGGCACCCAGCGCCTGATCCGGGCCGTGGGCAAGGCGAAGGCCATGGACCTGATCCTCACCGGCCGGACCATGGACGCCGCGGAGGCCGAGCGTGCCGGCCTGGTCGCCCGCGTCGTCCCGGCGGACCGGCTCGCCGACGAGGCGCACGAGGTGGCGTCCGCCATCGCGGCCCGCAGCACCACGGCGGTACGGGCGGCCCGCGAGGCCGTCGGCCGGGCGCAGGAGCTGCCGCTGCGGGAAGGGCTGCTGTTCGAACGGCGGCTGTTCCACGCCCTGTTCGCCACCAGCGACCAGAAGGAGGGTATGCGCGCCTTCCTGGAGAAGCGCGAGCCGCGCTTCTCCGGCCGGTAGCCGCCGGCGCACCGCGGCGGGCCTCTGCCCGCCGCGGTGCGCCCCGCACCCGTCCGCGGGCAGTAACAAGGGGCCCACGTTCGGGGACGTGGGTCCCCGAGGACCGAGAAGGCCGCGTGAACTCCGGTTCCCGTCCGGTGCGGAACCTGGCACCCGCCCGCCCCCCCGCACCTCACCCCGCCCGTCCGTGCCACGGGCCGCCGCCCCGGGGCCCGTACGGCCGCGCATAGGCTGGGCCCATGACGTCCGTGGAGCCGGAGCGCCCGCGCCCGCTGCTCGCGGCCTCGTCGCGCCGGTGGGTGCGACTGCTGCCGTGGGGCCTGGCGTTCGTGCTGTGCGTCTCCCTCCTGCCCACCACCATCCGGGTGCTCACCGTCGACTACGGGCTGAACGCCGGCGTCGCGAGCCTGCTGGCCGTCGCGCAGGCGGCGCCGCTGCTGCTCGCCGTCACCCGGCCGCTGCTCGCCTGGTACGTGGTCTTCGCCGCGGACGTGGCCGGGGCGCTGGCCCTGCTCAGCGCCGAGTACGGCGAGCGGCAGGAGTGGCCGTTCCCGCCGATGCAGATCGTCGGGTACATCGGCCTCTGCCTCGCCCTCGGCATGCGCGAGTCCCGCCGGACGCTGGTGCTGGTGTGGCTGGCGACGGCGGGTGCGAACGTCGGGCTGCTGTACGTCGCGCCCGACCGGGTGAACGACAGAAGCGTCCTGCTGATGATCCTCGGCGGGGTGACCCTCCTGATCACCGGCGTCCTGCGGGAGCGGCACGAGGTGCAGCGCAGGCTGACCGAGCAGGAGACGATCAGCGAGGCCGAGCGCGGCCGGCGGACGCTGCTGGAGGAGCGCGCCCGTATCGCACGCGAGCTGCACGACGTGGTGGCGCACCACATGTCCGTCATCACGGTGCAGGCGGACACCGCGGAGTACCGGCTCGCCGAACTGCCGCCGGAGGTGCGCGGGGAGTTCACGTCCATCGCGGCGACCGCGCGCGAGTCGCTGGGCGAGATGCGCCGGCTCCTCGGGGTGCTGCGCAACGAGGAGACGCACGGCGAGGTCGCGCCGCAGCCGGACCTGGCGCAGATCGGGCAGTTGGTGGCGGCCACGGAGCGGGCCGGCGGGCCCGTGGAGTTCACCCCCTGCGACGCCGACGTGCCGGAGGCGGTGGGGCTGTCCGCGTACCGCATCGTCCAGGAGGCGCTGGCGAACGTCGTACGGCACGCGCCGGGCGCCGCGACGCGGGTGTCGCTGTCGGACGGCGGCGACGGGCTCACCGTCCTCGTCGTCAACGGGCCGCCGCCCGAACTGCGCGCCGCGCCGCTGGAGCAGAGCGGCACCGGGCACGGCCTCGTCGGCATGCGCGAGCGGGTCCGGCTCGTCGACGGCACCTTCGAGGCGGGCCCGCTGCCGGACGGCGGCTTTCGGGTCGCGGCCCACCTCCCCCTGAACGGAAAGGACACCGGGTGACGACGCGCGTCATCATCGTCGACGACCAGGCCATGGTGCGGGCCGGCTTCGCCGCACTGCTGGCCGCCCAGAGCGACATCGACGTCGTGGGGGAGGCCCCCGACGGTGCCGCGGGCGTGGAGCTGAGCCGGCGTACCCATCCCGACGTCGTGCTGATGGACGTCCGCATGCCCGAGATGGACGGCCTGGAGGCCGCCCGCCGCATCCTCACCCCGCCCGCGGGGGATGGGGGCACCGCCCACGCCGTTCAGGCTGTGGGGGATCACCGGCCGCGGGTGCTGATGCTCACCACGTTCGACGTGGACGACTACGTCTACGAGGCGCTGCGGGCGGGGGCGAGCGGCTTCCTGCTGAAGGACGCGCCGCCGGCGGACCTCATCGCGGCGGTACGGGTCGTGGCCTCGGGCGACGCGCTGCTCGCCCCGTCGGTCACCCGGCGGCTCATCGCCGACTTCGCCCGGCAGCGGCCCGCCGGCCGGGGCAAGCCCGCGCTGCGGCTGAAGGCCCTGACGGAGCGCGAGACCGAGGTGCTGACCCTGGTCGCCCGCGGCCGGTCCAACGCGGAGATCGCGGAGACCCTGGTGCTGGCGGAGCAGACGGTGAAGACGCACGTCAGCCGGGTCCTGACCAAGCTCGACCTGCGCGACCGCGCCCAGGCGGTCGTCATCGCGTACGAATCGGGGCTGGTCGCCCCCGGCGAGTAGGGCCCGGCGAGTAGGGCTGACCGCCACGGCGGGGTGGGGCCTGCCCCACCGCCACCCCCTACCGCCGTACCACCTCCACATCGGCTCCCGGGTATGACGCCCGGCGGGCAGCCGTCCGCGCACTCTTCAGCCGTCAGCACGAAGAGATGACGAAAGGGCGGATCATGAGACTGCGTGGCAGCAAGAGGCACACGGCGGACCACCGGCCGGCGGCCGGCGGCGGGCCGGAGGCCCCGGCCGCCGAGGCCCCGGCCGCCACCCCGGGACTCGCCGTGGAGCTGCGCGGCGTGCGGCGGCAGTACGGCCGCGGCAGCGGCGCCGTGCACGCACTGGCGGGCGTCGACCTCGCCCTCCCGCGCGGCACGTTCACCGCGGTGATGGGCCCCTCCGGGTCCGGCAAGTCGACGTTCCTGCAGTGCGCCGCCGGCCTCGACCGGCCGACGGCCGGATCCGTGCGCCTCGGCGGCACGGAGATCACCGGCATGAAGGAGAACGAGCTCACCGAGCTGCGGCGCAGCCGCCTCGGCTTCGTCTTCCAGGCGTTCAACCTGCTGCCCTCCCTGACCGTGGAGCAGAACGTGCTGCTGCCCCTGCGCCTCGCCGGGAAGCACCGGAACCGGGGCCGGGCGGACGCGGTGCTGGCGCAGGTCGGGCTCGCCGACAAGGCGCGGCGCCGGCCGGACGAGCTGTCCGGCGGGCAGCAGCAGCGCGTGGCCATCGCCCGCGCCCTGGTCACCAGCCCCGACGTGATCTTCGCCGACGAGCCCACCGGCGCCCTCGACACCGCCACGGCCGCCGACGTACTCGGCCTGCTGCGGCACGCCGTCGACAGTCCCCCGAGCTCTCGGCTTCGCTCGAACAGGGGGTACCCCCATGGCGCCACCGTCGTGATGGTCACCCACGACCCGGCCGCCGCCGCCTGGGCGGACCAGGTGCTCTTCCTCGCGGACGGCGCCTTCGCCGACCGGCTCGCCGGCGGCTCCGCCGCGCAGATCGCGGCGCGGATGGCGGGGCTCGGCGCCCGTACCGGCGCCCGCCCCGCCGGACCCGCCCCGCGCGACGAGACCATGGCGGGGGTGCCGGCATGATGCGCCCCAACGGACTCGCCCGCGCCGCCGTCCGCTTCAAGCCCGCCTCGTTCGCCGGGACCTTCGTCGTGCTGATGATGTCGGCGCTGATCGTCACGGCCTGCGGCATCCTGCTCGAAACCGGCCTGCGCGCCTCGGTGCCCGCCGAGCGGTACGAGAAGGCACCGGTCGTCGCGGCGGCCGACCAGTACGAGTACGTGGTCACGGGCAGCGGCGAGGACCTGGAGAAGGAGGCCGTCCCGCTGCCGGACACGGCACGCCTCGACGCCGGGCTGGCGGCGAAGGCCGCCGGGGCGCCGGGCGTGCAGGAGGCGGTGGCGGACTTCACCTTCCCGGTACGGACCGGGGACGGCCCGCTGACCGCGCACGGCTGGGGCTCGCACGCCTTCACCGGCACGGAACTCACGGCCGGCGGCGCACCCGGTACCGGCGAAGTGGTGCTCGACGCCGCCGCGGCCCGCGCCGCGGACGCCGGCGTCGGCGACACCGTCGCGCTGGAGACCGCCGCCGGGAAGCAGGACTTCCGCGTCGCGGGCCTCGCCGAGGCCGGCGCCGGGGACACCGCACGGGACAGCGGCGAGCCGGGCTCCCTGGCCTGGTTCGCCGACAGCCAGGCACCCGAGCTCGCCGGCCACCCCGGCAAGGCGGACGCCGTCGCCGTACTGGCGAAGGACGGCACCGACGCCGACACCCTCGCCGGTTCTGTGAAGAAGGCCCTGGCCGGCTCCGCCGCCCAGGTGCACGTCGGCGACGACCGCGGCGCCGTCGAGGACCCGGGCCTGGCCTACGGCAAGGACACGCTCTTCGGCATCGGCGGCCCCTTCGGCGGGGTCGCCGCCATCGTCGCGGTCTTCACCGCGGCCGGGACCGTGGCGCTGTCCGTCTCCCAGCGGGCCCGCGAGTTCGCGCTCCTGCGCGCCGTCGGCGCCACCCCGCGGCAGATCCGCCGCGCGGTCTCGGCCGAGGCGCTGGTCGTCGCGCCGCTCGCCGGGATCCTCGGCACCCTGCCCGGCATCGGGCTCGCGCACTGGTGGTTCGGGCAGCTCCAGGACCGCGGCGCGGTCCCGGAGGCGGTCGACCTGCACGTCTCGGGGCTGCCGCTGCTCGCCGCGGTCGGGGCCGGGCTGCTCACCGCGCTCGGCGCCGGCTGGGCGGCGGGGCGGCGGCCGGCGAAGATGAAGCCGGGCCAGGCGCTCACCGAGGCGTCGATGGAACGGACGCGGCCGGGCGTGGTCCGTACCGCACTCGGCGTCGTCGCCCTCGCCGGCGGCGCGATGCTCACGGGCGTCGCGGCCAACTCCTCCGGCGACGACGCGGCCGGCGCCTCCCTCGGCGTCGTGATGAGCTTCATGCTCGCCGTCGGGCTGCTCGGCCCGCTGCTGGCGCGGCTGTGCGCACGCCTCTTCGGCCTGCCGCTGCGGGCCGCTGGTGCGTCCGCGCACCTGGCCGCCGCCAACTCCCGTACCCACGCCCGCCGGCTCGCGTCCGCCATCACCCCGATCGCGCTCGCGATGGCCTTCGCCTCGACGCTCGTCTTCATGAACACGAGCGAGAACCACGCCGCCGACGAGCAACTGCGCGCGGGCGTCACCGCGGACCACGTGGTGACGGACCCGGCGGGGCTGCCGGCGGACGCGGCGGCCGACGCCGCCCGCGCACCGGGCGTGGACACGGCGGTCGGGGTGCTCAACACCCGGGTGCTGGTGCCGGTCGGCTCCGGCGAGTTCAAGTCGCTGCTGGGTGCGGCCACCCAGGGGGTCACCTCCGCCGAGAAGCTGGCGAAGGTGCAGGACCTGGACGTACGCGAAGGCAGCCTGGACCGGCTCGGCAAGGACCGGATCGCCATCGACAGGACCCTGGCGTCCTCGGCGGGCGTCTCCGTCGGCGAGCGGCTGCCGCTCTACCTGCCGGACGGCACGAAGGCCGACCCGGAGGTCGTCTCGGTCTACGGCCGCGGCCTGGGCCTCGGCACCGTGACGATGGACCGGGCGGCCCTGGACGGGCACGTCACCTCGGGCTTCGACACGACGCTGCTGGTCCGGGGCGGGGACGCGCGGGCGCTCGGCGAGCTGGGCGAGGTCACCGACGCGGCGGGCTACGCCGCCGAGAAGAGCCTCGACGCGAAGCTGGGCTCCTGGTCCAACAAGACCATGGCCGCGGTTCTCGGCGGCTTCGCCGCCGTCGCCGCCGTCAACACGCTGGTGATGACGGTCCTCGACCGCCGCCGTGAGCTGGGCACGCTGCGCCTCGTCGGCTCCACCCGGCGCCAGGTGCTGGCGATGCTCCGCTGGGAGGGCGCGCTGGTCTCGGCGGTGGGCGTGGTCGTCGGCTCGGCGATCGCCGCCGCCACGCTGTTCCCGATGATGAGCGGCCTGACCGGCACGGCGCCCTACGTGCCGCCGCTCGTGTACGGGTCCTTCGTGGCCGGCGCGGGCGGCCTGGCGCTGCTCGCGGTCACCCTCCCGGCGCGGGCGGTACTGCGCCGCCGGTCGTAGGGGCCGGGTCGAGGGCGGCAGCCGGCGGTGCGCCGGCTGCCGCCCTGTGCCGTACGTCCGGCCCGACCGCCCGTTGTCGCCGGCCGGCCGAGCGGCTATGGTCCTCTTATCTGATATGAGTGCCTCATTTAAGAACGGAGACCATCGTGTTCATTGCCGCGGCGGCGGACAGCGTGTTCGTCACTCCGGGCTGGGACCGCGTGGCGGCGGGGGAGACCCGCCGGCTGGGGGAGGTGCCAGCCGCCAACGTCGGCGACGCGCTGGAGCGGATGACCGTCGTGGACGGCGGCATCCGGCTCGTCACCGAGCGGGCCGCGCTGCTGGGCAACGCGCTCACCGTCGACGTGCGGTCGGGCGACAACCTCGCGGTCCACCGGGCGCTCGACGAGGCCCGGCCGGGCGACGTCCTGGTCGTCAACGGGCACGGGGACACGACCCGCGCGCTGATCGGCGACCTCATCGGCGAGATCATGGTCAACGCCGGGCTCGCCGGCGCGGTGGTCGACGGCGCGGTGCGCGACGTCCAGGCGCTGTCCGACATGGGGCTGACGGTCTACGCGCGGGCCGTCACCCCCGCGGGTCCCTTCAAGGAGGGGCCGGGCACGGTCGGCGCCCCGGTGGCGGTCGGCGGCGTGGTGGTGGCGGCGGGCGACGTGCTCGTCGGTGACGCCGACGGCGTCGTCGTCGTACCGCGGCGCCGCGCGCGGGAGGTCGCGGGGGCGGTCGACGGGATCGTGGCGAAGGAGGAGGCGCTGCGCAGCCGCATCCTCGCCGCACGGCCCGGCCACGAGGCGGCGGCCCGGTGACCGCCGTGCCGCCCGCCGTGCCACCCGCCGTGCCGCCCGACGTGGCGCCCGCCTTCCGGATCGCGGAACTGCGCCGCCTCTCGCGGCGCCCGGCCCTCGCCCCGGCCCCGCCCGGGACCGTCTCGCTGGCCATGGGCGAGCCGGACCACCCGACCCCGCCGCCGGTGATCGCCGCCGCCGTGACCGCCCTGCGCGGCGGGCACACCCACTACGCCGACCAGCGCGGCATCCGGGAGCTGCGCGCCGCGCTCGCGGCCCGCCTGCCGGCCCACCCCGGCCGGGCCTGGACCGCGGACGACATCGCGGTCACCCACGGCGCGACCGCCGCGCTGGCGGCGGTGGTGCTGGCGACCATCGACCCCGGCGACCGCGTGGTGATCCCGGAGCCCGCCTACTCGCTCTACGCCGACCTGGTCGTCCTCGCAGGGGGCACCGTGGACCACGTCCCGCTCGCCCCCGACCTGCACTGGGACCTCGACGCGCTGGCCGCCGCGCTCCCGGGCGCGGCCATGCTGATCTTCTCGAACCCGGCGAACCCCACGGGCATCGTCCACCGAAGGCAGGAACTGGCGGCCCTCGGCGAGCTGCTGGACGGCTCCGACACCCTCGTCGTCAGCGACGAGGCGTACCACCGGCTGACCTACCCGGGGCACGAGCCGACGTCGGCGCTGGAGATCGACTCGCTGCGGGACCGGACCGTGTACGTGCAGACCTTCTCCAAGACGTACGCGATGACCGGCTGGCGGGTGGGGTACGTGACCGGGCCGCGCGCGGTGGTGGACGCGGCGGCCCACGTGCACCGGAGCCTGAACGGCTCGCTCAACACCGCCGTCCAGCACGCGGCCCTGGCCGCTTTGGAGCTGCCGGACGACGTCGTGGCGGCCATGGCCGACGGGTACCGGCGGCGGCGCGAGCTGGCGGTCGCGCGTCTGTCCGGCGTGCCCGGCCTGCACCTGGTGCCGCCGGAGGGCGCGTTCTACGGGTTCCTCCGCTACGACACCGGCGTGCCCTCCGAGGACGTCGTCCGCGAGCTGGCCGGGCAGGGGGTGCTGGTGCGGGCGGGCGCCGAGTACGGGCCGTCGGGCGAGGGGCACATCCGGATCTCGTTCGCGACCGCCGAGGACGACCTGTGGACCGGGCTGGAACGCATCGTGCGCTACTTCGGCGCCGCGGGCCCGTGACGGTGCCGGTCCGGGGGCCGGTGCGGGTGCCGGCGGGGGTGCGCCCGCCGCGTGCGGGCGCCCGGCCGGCCCGTACCCCGGGGCGCTACCCTTTGCCTGCACGTCGATGAGGCGGAGGAGCCCTGTGGCCGACCAGCAGGCCGCCCCGGACGGGGGGCGCAAACTGCGCAGCGACACCCGCCGCAACCGCAGGCGCCTCCTGGAGGCCGTCGGCGAGCTCGCCCGGGAGGCGCCCGACCGGCTCACGATGCAGGCGGTCGCGTCGCGCGCGGAGATCGGCCCGGCCACCGCGTACCGCTACTACTCCTCGATGGACGACGTGCTCGCGGCCTACGTGCTCAGCGTCATCGAGGAACTGCGCGACTTCAGCGCGACGTCGGCCGCGCAGGGCCGGCCGCTGTTCGACGCCGTCGTGGACAAGTGGGTGGACCTGCTCGCCGAGCACGGCCCGGCGCTGGTGCAGCTCCGCTCCCGGCGGGGTTTCCTGGAGCGGCTGCACGCCGGGAACGAGATCATCGTCGCCACCCGCGACGCCTGGAGCGGCCCCGTGCGCGGGCTGATGGACGACATCGGCGTCCCGGACGACATGCTCGAGTACGCCCTCTTCCTCAGCAACGTGATCTTCGACCCGCGGGAGGTCCAGGACCTGCTGCGGGAGACGGGGCTCTCCCGCCGCGAGGTCATCACGCGGCTGACCGAGGCGTACCGCGGCGCGCTGCGCGGGTGGGCGCGGGCCGGCTGACCGGCCGCCGCCCCCTCCTCCTCCCCCTACCGCGGTAGCACCTCCCACTCACCCCCCGGGTATGACGCCCGGCGCACAGCCGTGCCCGCACACTCCCCTGCGTCGGGCGGAAATCCTCCGCTCTAAGTGATAGACGTATCTCAAATCGTAGGTATATCTTACGAATGCATCGACAGGGAGGTCAGCGTGGCAGGGCACCAGGCAGAGCAGGAACGGGAACCCGCGGAACCGGCCAGTGCGACCGTGCGAGCGGGCGGACTCGACGTCGGGGTCCTCGACGGCGGCAGCGGCGTACCCCTCGTCCTCGTGCACGGCGGCGAGAGCGACCGCACGCAGTTCGCCGCGCTCCGCGGCCGGCTCGGCGCGGGGATCCGGGCGATCTCGTACGACCAGCGGGACTCGGGGATCACCGTGAACCCGCCGGTCCCGTACGCGCTCGAAGACCTCGCCGACGACCTCGCCGCCCTGCTCGACGCGCTGGAGCTGCCGCGGGCGCACCTGCTGGGCACCTCCTTCGGCGGCGCGGTCGCGCAGCACGCCGCGCTCCGGCACCCCGGCCGCGTCGCGTCCCTCGTCCTGGTGGCCACCACGCCGAGCTTCGCGATGGGCGGCGAGGCGATCGACGAGCTGCTGCGGATGTCGCCCGACGACCGGCAGCACGCCGCCGCCGGCTTCTTCTTCACCCCCGCGGGCCGGGCCGGGCTGCCGGCCGCGGCGGGCCGGACGCTCACCGTCCGTACGCCCGGCCAGCGCGCCCGCCGCCACGACGTGGCCCGTCAGCACGAAGTCCGCGACCGGCTCGGCGAGATCACCGCGCCCACGCTGATCGTGCACGGCACGGCGGACCGGCTGGCGCCGTACGCCGGCGCCGAGCTGATGGCGCAGCGGATGCCGCACGCCGAGCTGTACCCGATCGAGGACGGGCGGCACGGCATCGCGGTGGAGTTCGCGGACACGATCGCCCTTCGGGTACGCGACTTCCTCGGCGTGGCCGGCGGCGGCCGTGGCTGACGGCAGCCGCGAGGTCGCGGCCCGGATGGCCGAGGCGGCCCTGGCGTGGCTCGACTCCCTCGACGCGGACCAGCGCCGGGCCGCGGTCGGCCCGCCGCCTGCGGCCGGCGGCGGCGCCGACGCCGACCGGACCCGCTGGTTCTACACCCCCACCGACCACGGCGGCCTGACGTTCCACCAGCAGCGCCCCGCCCAGCACCGGCTGGTGATGCGGCTGGTCGCCAGCGGACTGTCGGAGGCCGGGTACACCACCGTCGCCACCGTGCTGGGTCTGGAGAACGTGCTCGACCGCGTGGAGGGCTTCGCGACCGACTGGGGCCGGGAGCGCACCCGCGACCCCGCCATGTACTACCTGCGGGTCTTCGGCGAGCCCGGCGGGGCGCAGCCGTGGGGCTGGCGGTTCGGCGGCCACCACGTCTCGCTCAACAACCTCGTCGTGGACGGGCGCGTCGCCGCGGCCACGCCGTGCTTCCTGGGCGCCGACCCCGCCGTGTCGCCGCTTATGGGCGGCGCGGTACTGCGCCCGCTGGGGACGGCCGAGGACCTGGCCCGTGAGCTGGTACGTTCCCTGCGCCCCGGCGCCGCCGCCCGCGCCGTCCTGCTGCGGCGCGCCCCGCACGACGTGGTGGCGGGCAACAGCACCCGGGTCGACGGCCGCGAGCTGCGGCGCAGCGAACTCTGGCGCCCGGGGCGGCACGTCCCGGACCGCGCCGGGCACCCGGTCACCGGGCTGGCCGGCACCGACCAGCGGGCGCTCGCTCTTACGCCGGCGCCCAAGGGCGTACCGGGCGCGGAACTCGACGCCGCGCAGCGGGAGTTGCTGCGCGCCCTGCTCGGCACGTACCTCGACCGCGTGCCCGCCGGGGTGTCCCCGCTGGCCCGCTACGACGACCCGGCGGCCCTCGACGCCGTCCACCTCGCCTGGGCCGGCTCCACCGCGGCGGGCGAACCGCACTACTACCGGCTGCAGGGGCCGCGGCTGCTCATCGAGTGGACCAACATCCACCGCGGCGTCAACCACGCCCACGCCGTGTGGCGGGACCCCGTGGCCGACTTCGGCGGCGACGTGCTCGCCGCCCACCACGCCGCACACCACGCGCCGTAGGCCACGCGCCGTCGGCCCGCCGCGTACGAGACGAACGGAATGTGACAGACATGGCCGGTCAGCAACCCTCACCGACCGACGCACCCCCGCACACCACGCGCCCCACGCTGCGCGGCTCCTTCGGCATGTGCGCCTCGACGCACTGGCTGGCCTCCGCGACGGCCCAGTCCGTGCTGGAGCGCGGCGGCAACGCCTTCGACGCGGCCACGGCCGGCGCCTTCGTCCTGCACGTCGCCGAACCGCACCTCAACGGCCCGGGCGGCGACCTCGTCGCCGTACTCGCCACCGCGGCGGATCCCGCGCCGCGGGTGCTCGCGGGCCAGGGGCACGCCCCGCGGGGAGCCACGATCGCGCACTTCCGCGCCGAGGGTCTCGACCACGTGCCCGGCGCCGGCGCGCTCGCCGCGGCCGTCCCGGGCGCCGTCGACTCCTGGCTGTGGCTGCTCGCCGAGTTCGGCACCTGGGAGCTTGCGGACGTCCTGGCGTACGCCGTCGACTACGCGGAGCGCGGAGTCCCGGTCGTCCCCCAGTTGGCCCGCGTCCTGGCGACGGTCGAGGACCTCTTCCGTACGCACTGGCCGACCTCGTACGCGCAGTGGATGCCGCGGGGCCGCGCCCCCGGCCCGTACGAGACGCTCGTCAACCCCGCCTACGCCCGCACCCTGCGCCGACTCCGGGACGAGGGCGCCGGCGCGAGCAGGGCCGCGCGCATCGGCGCCGCGCGGGACGCCTGGCGCACCGGGTTCGTCGCCGACGCGCTGGCCCGGTCCGCGGCCGTGCCCCACCGGCACTCTTCGGGCCGCGACCACGCCGGGGTGCTCACCGCCGCCGACCTCGCCGACTTCCGGCCGTCGCTGGAACCCGCGGTCACCGCCGAGTTCCGCGGCGTCACCGTGGCGAAGGCCGGGCTGTGGTCCCAGGGCCCCGTGCTGCTGCAGGTCCTCGCCATGCTCGGCCACGTCGACGACGACCGGATCGACCCGTCGACCGCCGGGGGAGTCCACACCCTCGCCGAGGCACTGAAGCTGGCGATGGCCGACCGCGAGGCGTACTACGGGCACCTCGACCCGGCGGACGCCGAGGCCGTCCTCGCCCGGCTGCTCTCGCCCGAGTACGCCCGCGAGCGCGCCGCGCAGATCGGCGCCGCCGCCTCCACCGCGCTGCGGCCCGGCGACATCGGCGTCGCGCCGTACACGCCGCCGCTGGTCACCGGGGAGCACGCCGTGCGGGCCGACGGCGTGGGCGAACCCACCGTGCAGCAGACCGGGGACACCCGCGGCGACACCTGCCACATCGACGTCGTGGACCGCTGGGGGAACATCATCTCCGCCACCCCGTCCGGCGGTTGGCTCCAGTCCTCGCCCGCCGTGAAGGAACTCGGCTTCGCCCTGGGCACCCGGCTGCAGATGACCTGGCTGGACCCCGCGGCCCCCGCCCGCCTGGCGCCGGGGCGGCGGCCCCGTACCACCCTGAGCCCCACCCTGCTGCTGCGCGGCGGCCGGCCGGTGGCCGCGCTGGGCACGCCGGGGGGCGACCAGCAGGACCAGTGGCAACTGCTCTATCTGGTACGCACCCTGGCCCTCGGTCTCATGCCGCAGGAGGCGATCGACGCGCCCGCGTTCCACACCACCGCGGTGCCGAGTTCGTTCTGGCCCCGTACCTGGACGCCCGCCGGGCTGGTGATCGAGGAGCGGGCGGGGGAGGCGATCGCCGGCGAACTGCGCGCCCGCGGTCACGACGTGACGGTCTCGGGGCCGTGGAGCCAGGGCCGCCTCTCCGTCGTCACGCGCGACCCGGACAGCGGCCTCCTCCAGGCGGCGGCGAACCCGCGCGGCGCCCAGGGTTACGCGACCGGGCGATGAGCGGCACCGCGGCCCGCGGCCGGCCGGCCGGTCTGCCGGCGCTGATGCTCGCCCTCACCTTCGCGACGGGCGTGGTCGACGCCGTCGGCTACCTGCACCTGGACCAGGTGTTCGCGGGCAACATGACCGGCAACGTCGCCATCCTCGGGATGGCGGCCACGGGCGGAGCGGGCCTGCCGGTCCTCGGTCCCGCCCTGGCGCTCGCCTTCTTCCTCGCCGGCGCCGCCGTCGCCGGCCGGCTGCTGCGTACCGCCGCCGCGGGCTGGAGCCGCCGGTGCACGGTGCTGCTGGCGGGTGTCGGACTGGCCCTGGCCGCCGCGGCGTTCGGCCTGACCGCGGGCGGGGCGGGCACGTCCGGCGCCCGGGCGCTGACCGCGTCGGGGCTCGCGCTGGCCATGGGGGCGCAGGCGGCCACCGCCCGGCACCTGGCGGTCAAGGACGTCACCACCGTGGTCGTCACCTCCACGCTGACCGGCCTCGCGGCGGACTCCCGGCTGGGCGCGGCCCGCGGGCAGGGGGCGCGGCGGCGGAGCGCGGCCGTCGCGCTCCTGGCCGCCGGCGCGGTCGCGGGCGCGGCGCTGTGCCGGGTGCACCCGTCTCTCGCCGTGGCGGCGGCGGCGTGCCTCGCGCTGGCGGTGGCCGGCCTCGGCCACGCCGCCGCGCGCTCCGCCGGGACGCCCCCGCGCGGGGCGGCGGCGCGACCCCGTACGGCCGCGGCCTCACCGGCTCCGTAACCCCCGAACCCTCGGCTCGGAAAGGACCCTCATGACCTCAACCCTGGCTCCTCCTGTCCCCGTCGGAAAGGCCGCCGTCGGGGCCCTCGGCATGCTGGCCGTCGCCACCGGCGCCCTGGAGTCGGTGGTGGCGCCGACGCTCCCGCTCCTCCAACGCGAGCTGCACCTGAGCCCGGCGGAAGGCGCGCTGCTTAGCGTCGCCCTCCTCATCACCGGCGCGCTCACCACCCCGATCGCCGGCAAGTTCGGCGACCGCTACGGCGGGAAGCGGGTCCTGATCCGGCTGATGGCGGTGGTCTCGGTGGGCGGCCTGGTCTCCGCCGTGGCGCCGAACCTGCCGGTGCTGCTGCTCGGCCAGGTGCTCCAGGGCGCGATGGTCGGCGCGCTGCCGCTGTCGTTCATCGTCGTACGCGCCCACCTGCCCGCCGGCGAGTCGAAGGTGGCCATCGGGACCGTCAGCGGACTGTTCGTCGGGGGCGGGATGGCGGGCACGCTGGCGGCCGGGCCGGTGGCCGAAGAGCTGTCCCGACACTGGATGTTCGCGCTGCCGACCTTCGCGGTCATCGGGTCGACCCTGCTGGTGCACAGGCTGATGCCGTCCGACGAGCCCGGCCGCTCCGACGGGGGCGGGATCGACTGGCCGGGCCTGCTGCTGCTGAGCGGCGCGCTGGGCACGCTCATGGCCATCCTCGCCAAGGCCCCCGAACTCCGTTCGCGGCCACTGTTGCTCACCGCCCTCCTCGTGGCACTCGCCGCCTTCACGATCGGCTGGACCGCCGTCGAGCGCCGCGCGTCCGCGCCGATGATCGACCTGCGGATGCTGGCGCGCCCGGAGATCTGGAAGGCGTGCGCGCTGACGTTCGTGATCTGCGTCGGCACCTCGGTGCCCGTCTTCCTCGTACCGCAGTTGCTCGCCCTGCCGGAGGAGGCGTACGGGTTCGGGGCCGGCGCCACCGCGATCGGCTTCCTCCTGCTGCCGGGCGCCGTGGCCGCGTCGCTGGCCGGGCCGCTCGGCGGGCTCGGGACGCGGCGGTTCGGCTCGCGCGCGGTGGTCACCGCCGGGGCCGTCATGATGGCCGTCTCGCTGTTCGCCCTGGCCGCCGTGCACGGCGAGCTCTGGCACGTCGTCGTCGGCAAGGCGCTGATCGCGCTCGCCAACGGCCTGTGCGTCACGGCGATGATGACCAGCACCGCCACGTCCGTCGAGCAGCGCGACACCGGCATAGCCAGCAGCCTGATCCTGGTCACGCGCGTGGTCGGCTTCGCCGTGGGCGCCCAGCTCGGCGGCGCCCTCCTCACCGCCGGGACCCCCGAGGGCGGGCAGATCCCGGCCGAGTCCTCCTTCGTCACCGGCTTCGTCATAGCCGGCGCCGTCACCGCGCTGTCCCTGCTGGTCACGCGCACCATGAGCAAAGGAGCCAAGGAATGAGCCCGACCCCCACCCGCGTCCTGATCTCCGGGGCCAGCATCGCGGGCCCCGTCCTCGCGTACTGGCTGAACCGCCGCGGACACGCGGTCACGGTGGTGGAGAAGGCGGGCACCCTGCGCGCCGGCGGCTACCCCATCGACATCCGCGGCACCGCCCTGGAGGTCGTCCGCAGGATGGGCGTACTCCCGCGCCTGCGGGACGCCCACATCGACCTGCGCCGGCTGACGTTCCTCGCCGGCGACGGCAGCGAGGTGGCCGCGGTCCACCCGCACGCGGTCACCGGCGGCGTCGCGGGTCACGACCTGGAGGTACGGCGCGGTGACCTGACCGACGCCCTGTACGCGGCGGTCCGCGACGACGTGGAGTTCGTCTTCGACGACTCGGTCGACACCCTGGAGCAGAGCGGCGGCGGTGTCGACGTCGCCTTCCGCGGGGGCGACAGGCGCACGTACGACATGGTGTTCGGCGCGGACGGGATGCACTCGCGCACCCGGGAGCTGCTCTTCGGCCCCGAGGAGCAGTTCCACCGCTACCTCGGCTACTGCTTCGCCGTCTTCACCGTGCCCAACACCTTCGGGCTCGCCCACGAGACGGTGATGTGGAACACCCCCGGCAGAGCCGCGGCGCTCTACGCCACCGGCCCCGGCGACGAGGTACACGCCTTCCTGAACTTCGCCCGTCCCACACCGCCGTTCGCCGCCTTCCCGGACCCGCGGGCCCAGCGGCACCTGGTCGCCGAGGTCTTCGCCGACGCGGGCTGGGAGGTCCCGGGGATGCTGACCGCGATGGAGAAGGCGGACGACGTGTTCTTCGACGCGGTCGCCCAGATCCGCATGCCCCGCTGGTCGAGCGGCAGAGCGGCCCTGCTCGGCGACGCCGCGTACGCCCCCTCGTTCCTCACCGGCCAGGGCACCAGTCTCGCGCTCGTCGGCGCGTACATGCTCGCCGCCTCGCTGGCCGGCCGGGACCACACCGGCGGCTTCGCCGCGTACGAACACGGCACCCGCGACTTCGTCACCCAGAACCAGAACCTGGTCGGCGAAGGCGGCGCGACCCTCTTCCCGGCCACCCCGGAGGCCCTGGACGCCCGCAACGCCCGACTCCGCACCCTCACCACCCTCCCCGCCCCCCACCCCCGCCCGGCCCACACGGCAATCACCCTCCCCTGAGACTCCGCTCGGTTCACGCGCCGTTGCCCGGGCGGAAAAGCCCCGGTCGCCCTCCGTGGGCGACCGGGGCGTACGCGGATCGGTGGGTCGGATCGGGTGTGCCGGGGATCCCGACGACTACGGTGCTGAGAAGCGACCGCAGTCACGACGAAGTGATCCCAGGAGCCGGTGATGGTGGAGAACCCGAGTGAGGCGCAACCGCCGGTGGCCGACCGCGCGGCCTTCGAGCGGCAGTTGGCGGGGCTGCGGGAGAGGGAGAAGGCCCACACCCGCGAGGGCGACGCGATCGCCGCCGCACGCCGCAGGCTCCCGATGGTCGAGGTGGCCGCGGACAGCCGGTTGCTGGGGCCGGACGGCCCCGTGACGCTCCTGGACGCGTTCGAGGGCCGGCGTCAGATGATCGCCTACTACTTCATGTGGTGGCCCGGCCGGCCGGCGGCCGAGCAGTGCGAGGGCTGCACCTGGGTGATGAGCCACGTGGGCGAGCTGGCCTATCTGCACTCCCGCGACATCACCTTCGCCGTGTTCAGTCAGGGGCGGAACATGGCCTACGGCTTCGGGGACGCGCAGACGTCGTACGAGGAGAGCCTGCGCTACCGGTCCTTCATGGGCTGGACGATGCCGTGGTACTCCGCCCAGCCCTCCCTGGAGTCGCTTCTTGCCGGCCGGGAGCTCGGCCTGTTCCACCTGGTGTGCTATCTGCGCGACGGCGACCGCGTCTTCGAGACGTACTGGACCAAGCGCCGCGGGGCCGAGGCGGTGGACTACAGCTACGCGCTGATGGACCTCACGGCGTTCGGGCGTCAGGAGGACTGGGAGGACTCACCGGCAGGCTGGCCGCGCCTCGGGCAGGCCACGCGGACCCTGGGCGGCGCTCCCGACTGGCCGCCGCTGCGGGAGGGGCAGGGCGGACGGCCCACGTCACACTGGCCGCGCGTCGACGCCGGCCGCTCCGACGACCTGGGCGCCCCCGGCCCCGGCCCGGCGACGGAGCCCGGTCACTGCCACTGAGCTTCCCCACGGGAGGCGGTACCGGTGCCGCGTACCGTGCGGGGAGTGCCCGGGCGTGTTGAACGATAATATTGCACTCTCGCCGGTGGTGCATCATGTCACTTCCGGTGTCGTGGCCCCCACCGGTCGGCGACGACCGCGGGCCCGTGCGGCTGCCCGCCGCACGGGCCCGCCGGTGCTCTCGCCGGCGCCGCTCAGCTCACGTGGCAGGACCAGCCGTGCGGGTCGTAGCCCTCGTTGCGGGCGAAGACCGCCGCGTGGTGCGGGTATGCGTACGTGCACGCCTCGTCGGTGTCCAGCGCCACGCGCTCGCCGGCTGGCGTCCTCGCACGTCCAGTCGGCGGCCATGCCGCCGTCCAGTACCACGCTGCGATGCCCGGCCTCCTTGCAGTGACGGTCGAAGTCGATGCCGCCGACTCTCTTGTGGACGGGCGCGGCGGTCAGCTTCACGCGGGCGACGTGCAGTTCCCCGCGGCGTACGGGACGAGCCGGCGGGCCAAGGTCCGGTTCAGTGGCTTGATCGGCTTGGGGGCCCTGGTCAGGTGGGGGTCTTCGGCTGGGGCTCGTCGCCGTCTTGGGCGCGTAGTTGGTCGTTGATGCGCTGGGCTTCTTCGAGCTGGTCTTCGAGGATGATGATGCGGCAGGCGGCTTCGATGGCGGTGCCGTCGTCGACGAGTTCTCGGGCGCGGGCGGCGATACGGAGCTGGTAGCGGGAGTAGCGGCGGTGGCCGCCTTCGGAGCGTAGGGGGGTGATCAGCCGTTGTTCGCCGAGGGCGCGAAGAAACGCGGGAGTGGTGCCGAGCATCTCGGCGGCTCGGCCCATGGTGTAGGCGGGGTAATCGTCGTCATCGAGGGGGATGACGGGTCGGGCATCGGCAGGGGGCATAAACCTCTTCTTTCAACGACACGTCGGGGGGCCCGGATGCCGTCCTGGCACCCGGGCCCCGAGCGTTCAACACCATCTACCGGCTGACTGCGCCGGCCTTGTATGTCCGCAGGTGCCCAGAACTGGCGTGCTGCGGGGATCGCGGATGCGTGACCGGGGACCACCTTCCAATCCGGGGTCTGCGGTACCCGGGCGGACGTCGTCCTCGCCCGGGCGATCCTGATGGCGTCTGCTCCTTCTTCCTTCGGCTACTCGGTTGCACTGCTGGTCCTGCTGTGCACGGCAGTTCGTGTCTCCGTGCCCTCTTTGACTTCCTGGGTACGAGATAAACGTTAGCACTGCGACGCATCGATGTCTACAGCGGCCACAACAGATTTCCTCTGTGGCGAGTGTGCGGACTTCTGCTGCAGTTGCATCCGGAAGGGTGGTCTCCCGGGTTGAGGACCGGCTCAGCGGGCACACACCGAGCCAGGCGGCACGACCCACCGACTCAGAGAGGGGTGGCAGACACATGAGCGAGGCAGAGACGATTCTCAGGCAGGACCCCGGGGCGACCGGCGCGGCACCTGTCGTTCTTCAGGACGACAGCCCCGCCGGCGGAATCGATCGCGCACCCGCTGTCCACGGTCTCGACGCCGGCGCCAGGGCCCACTCCGGCCGACCAGGCCGCTCCGCCGCCCTCGCGCACGGAGGCGGTCAGGTCTCGGCGCCGGTGGGGGCGTGGCGTCCATCGGAGAGGGGACCGCGCCAGTCCAGGCAGACGACGGTGGCGTCGTCGCCCAGGTGGCCGTCGCAGGCGTCGGTGACCGCGGTGGTCAGGGCGCGCACGACTTCGCGGGGGTGTTCGTCGGCGGTGTCCCGGATAAGGCCGGGGAGAGGCGCGCCCTCGGCGCGGCCTTCCTGCATGCCGTCCGTGTAGAGGACCAGGCGGTCGCCGGGGCGCAGATCGAGGTCCTGCACGCGGTAGGTGCCCTGGTAGGTGATACCGAAGGGCATGTCGACGATCAGGTGCGTTTCGGTGACCCGTCCGTCGCGTAGCCGCAGGGGCCACGGGTGGCCGGCGTTGACCAGCCGGGCGCCCCTGCCGTCCAGGGCGACGCGCAGCATCTGGCCGGTGGCGAAGGCGTCGTGGCCGTGGTCGAGGAGGGCCCGGTGGGTCTGGTGGGCCTGCCCGGACAGGTCGGTGCCGGCGCGGCGGGCGCGGCGGGAGGCGTTGACCAGGAGGGTCGCCAGCAGGGCGGCGTCGGTGTCGTGGCCCATGGCGTCGGTGATCGAGAGGTGCAGGCTGTCGCGGTCGAGGGTGTAGTCGTAGGTGTCGCCGGCGACGCTGTCGGCGGGGATCAGGGCGGCCGCCAGGGTGAACTCGGCGGCCTCGAAGGAGGAGGCGGAGGGCAGGAGCCCGCGCTGGATCTCGGCGGCCAGGCTCACCGGCGTGGTGCGTCGGCCCCACTGGTACAGATCGGTGAAACGGCGGTCGGTGACGATCATGTACGCCAGCGCGTGCGCGGCTTCCTCCACCCGTTGCAGCGCCTCCGGGTTGTCGTCGGGGAGGAACAGCTCCAGCACGCCGATGGTGTCGCCGCGGTTGGTGACCGGGGCCACCACGCGATGCCACGGACCGGTCCCGGGCGCCCGGATGAGCCTCTGGGCGCGCAGTACCTCGTCGTAGACGTTGCCGGCCGGCGGGATCTGCTCCGCCAGCACGGCCCCCTGGGCGCCGGCGTCCTCGCTGACGCGCACCCACCCGCGGCCGGCGATGTCCAGGGACAGGAAGGACGCGTACCGCGCGCCGAGCCGGTCGCGCAGGTTGCGGGCCACGACGTCGAGGGAGGCCACCGGCGCGGCGTCCTCCGCCGCGGCCAGCACCCCGGCCAGCCCCATGCGCTCACGCGCCATCGTCGCCTCCCGGGGTCTTCCCTCGTACGGTCCGTCGGGTCACCCGCACCGTACGCCGGGCGGCGTCGCGGTCGTCGGCCCCTCGCCGAGACGGCAGGGTCGGTGTCCGCCCACCCGGCCGACCGCGGCGACCGACCGTGTAGGAAGCAGCCCCGCCTGCGCGACGCGACCCGGCGGGAGACGATGGCCCGAACGGCCCGTGCCGGGACGATCAGCGGGGTACCCGACCGGAGCGGACGGGCGAGCCGACACAAGGGGCTGCCGTGGGGAAGAAGGACGGGCTGCGGACCTACCGCGAGAAGCGGCACTTCGACAGGACGGGCGAGCCGGGCGGCGAGCCGGCCGCCACCCGCGGCGAGACCGCACCGGGTGACGAGCCGGCGTTCGTGGTGCAGATCCACGACGCGAGCACGGTGCACTTCGACTTCCGCCTCGAGGTCGACGGCGTCCTGAAGTCCTGGTCGGTCCCGAAGGGGCCCTCCACCGATCCCCGCGACAAGAGGCTCGCCATCCCCACCGAGGACCACCCCCTCGCGTACGCGGAGTTCGAGGGCGTGATCCCCGAGGGGGAGTACGGCGGTGGCACCGTCATCGTCTGGGACCACGGCACCTATCGACCGGCCGGCCACGACAGGCGCAGGCGGCCGGTGCCGTTCGGCCGGGCCCTCGACGACGGCCACGCCGTCTTCGAACTGCACGGCCGGAAGCTGCACGGCCGGTACGCGCTCACCCGCTTCCGCGGCGGCGACCGGGACAGCCCGTCCGGCGAGAAGCCGATGTGGCTGCTCGTACGGACCGGTTCCGGGTCCGGCACCGGCGGCACCCCCGACCCGCAGCGGGCCCGCTCCGTGCGCAGCGGCCGTACGCTGCGCCAGATGGCCACGTCGCCGGACGCGCCCCGGTGGCAACCGGACGGCAGCGGGCCTACCGGCCCCGGCCGGTGAGGAGGTCCCGGGCCCGGTCGACCAGCCCGACACCGGGGTCGATCAGCTTGTTGGCAGGCGGCGTCGAGGGCGTCGAGGGGTGGGGACGCGTGGGCGCCACCTTCTTCGCCGTACGGACCTTCTCGCCCAGTTCCCCCAGCATGTCCTCGCTGAAGGTCCGGCGCAGCAGCACGAACAGCGTGCTTTCCTCGTCGTGGATGTGGGCGGTCACCTCGCGCTGAAGCGCGCGGACCGAGGAGTCGAAGGCGGGGTCAGCGGGCTCCATGCCCTCCAGATCCTTGAGCATCTGCTCGACTTGCGCGTGCTCCGCGAGTTCCTTGTCGGCGGTCTTCCCGCCCAACGGCAGATGCTCGCGCACCGCGGGGTAGAGGTGCTGTTCCTCGGCCACCGAGTGCCGCACCAGCTCGACGGTCACCTGGTCCAGCAGCCTCTTGCGGTCGTGGCTGCCGTGCGGAGCCTGGTGGAACCGCTCGAAGAACTCCTCCACCTCGCGGTGGTCGGTGGTCAGTTCGTCGACGACGTCTCCGCCGTGTCCCATCGTGATCTCCTTCCGCGTGATCCGCGAACCCCCGGGGAAGCCGGGGATGACAGGACGTGGCGAGTACCCCGCCCTGCGGAGCCGATGCGGGCGGGCGCGGCGGCGAGCGGTCCGGTTCAGCGGTCCAGGAGGGTGCCCAGCGGGCCGAGGTCCAGGTTGAGGTCGTCACGGGTCAGCCCGTGCTCCGCGCAGAGTTGGTCCATGCGCTCGTCGAGCAGCATCAGCGTCGTACCGATCCGCTCCACCTGCTCGTCGGTGAGGTCGTCCTGGTCGCAGCGGCGGAGTGCCTGGCGCTCCATGAGCTGGCGGAGCAGTTCCACGACGGTCAGCACGAGGGAGACCAGGTCGCGGCCGACCCGGTCGGGGTCGAGGTCCAGCCTGCCCGCCGCCGGGCCGCGGACCGGTTCACGCGGGGTCACCGTCACAGCGGACCGCCGTCTCCCCAGGGGGCGGCCACGCGCTCGTTGACGGACGACAGCAGCGCGTGCAGGGAGACGCGTACCAGTGGCACCTCGGCGATCGCCAGTACGACGTCGCCGCTGACCACGACGCCGGTGTTGAGGACGCGGTCGAGCAGGTCCACCAGCGGCACTCCGATGGGTGCCCCGCTGTCGGGCCCTTCCCAGGCGACGACGTCGCCCACCTGCTCACCCACCGGCACCGGTCACTCCTTCGTCCACGAACGAGTAGGGCACCCAGGGGCCGGTCAGTTCGATCTCGACGTCCCGGCACCGCGGGCTCCGCCGCAGCCTCCGTACGGCGTCGGCGACCTCACCGGCGCGGGCCTCGCCGACCAGGTAGGCGGCGTTCAGGAGGTGGGCGCCCCGGCCCTCGGTCAGGGAGGTGTCGTGCGGACGCAGCTGGCGGCCGGCGACGGCCAGTCCCGCGAAGGCCCGCTCCACCGCCTCGACGGCCTGGACCCCTGCCTCCTGCCGGCGTTCACGCTCGTGCCGTACGCCGCGCAGCCGGTCCAGGTACGCGTGGCCGGGGCGGGTCGCCTCGCGCTCGCGGTCCGAGGAGTCCGGTGCGTGCGCGGCAGCCGCGGAGCGCCGCCCCGTCGGCCGGGCGTAGACCTTCACGCCCCACTCCGCGCGACCGGTGATCCGCCTCAGCGCGGCGGTGAAGCGGTCGCGGTCGGCGATGAGCGCGGCCCGGGCGCGTGCGTCGCCGCGATAGATCGTCGCCAGCGGCAGGGGGAGTACCGGTGCGGTGGCGGCCGCGGCGGCGATCACGGTGTGGTGGGCGCGGGCGCAGCGCTCCAGATCCGTACGGTCTGTCAGCCGTTCGCGCAGGGCGTCCTCGCCGAACTCCGCGGCCGGTACGTCCTGGACCACGGCCGCAAGGCCGCCGAACGGCAGGAGCCGCACAGGTGCGCCGGGGGCCTGGCCCGGCAGTCCGGACAGGGCGGACCGGTCACCACCGCGGCAGACCGCATAGACGTAGGTGGCCGTGGCCGTGGCCGCGGGTGCCTCGGGTGGCTCCGTCCCGCGTACCGTCCCGGTCATCGGTAGCGCCACTTCTGTACGGACTTCGGGATCGCCGGTTCGTGCTCGTGCCGGTGGTCCTGTGCAGTCGCCTCCAGCTCGGCTACCCGCTCGCGCAGCCGCACGTTCTCCTCCTCGACGGCCTCACGATGCGCGCGGGTGGAAAGCGCCGGGTCGGTCTCCCACCAGTTGATGCCCGCCTTCTTGGCCGTCTCGACGGACGCGACGAACAGGCGCAGGCGGATGGTCAGCAGCTCGATGTCGAGCAGGTCGATCTTGATGTCCCCGGCGATGACGATGCCCTTGTCGAGGACCCGTTCGAGGATGTCGGCGAGGTTGGCCGGTCCCGAGGGGGTGGAGGGAGCGTGGGAGAGGGGTCGTTCAACGGTGCGGTCCGTCACTTCCGCCGGCCCCCTCGCCGCCGCCGGCCGCCACCGTCCTCGTCTTCTTCTTCTTCTTCCTCCTCCTCAGCCGCCTCTTCCTCGTCCTCGTCCTCCTCGTCGTACTCCTCCTCGCCTTCCTCCTCGACGGCCTCGTCGTGGCTGCGCACGACCTCGCCGTCGCGGATCTCGCCCCGCCAGCCCTCCGCGTCCTCCGGCTGCAGCGTGACGAAGCGCTGGAAGTGCTTGAGGTCCAGACGGAGGCGGCGGCCCTGGGCGCGCCAGACGTTCGCGGTCTTCTCGAGGAATCCGGAGGGGTAGTACTCGACGACCACCGTGACGCGCGTCAGCTCGTCGTCCAGGCGGTGAAAGCTCACGGCGCCGCTGGTGGTGGCCATCGAACCCTCGGAGGTCCACACGATCCGCTGGTCCGGGACCTGCTCCCAGACGGTCGCCTCATAGCTGCGGGTGGAGGGCCAGACGCGCACTTTCCAGGTGGACTTGGTCTCGTCGTCCTCGTCCCGGGTGACGCTGCTGACGCCGTTCATGAAGCCGCCGAACTCCTCGAACTGCGTGAAGTGGTCGTAGACCACGCGCAGCGGGCGCCCGATGTCGACGTGCTCGATGATGTTGATGGCTTTGAGGTCGCCGGGCTCGACCCCGTCGCCTTCCATGCCGAGGGCTTCCTTCGCCTTGCCCGTGACCTTGCCCGTGACCTTTCCGGTGACCTTGTCCGCGGCGTCCTTCGCCTTCTCCGTGGTCAGGGCCTTCACGGGGTTCTCGCCCCTGGTGGCGCGCGCGACGGTCTTGGCGAGGGCACCTCCGTCGCCCTGCGCGAGTTTGCCCGGGTCGGCGATGTCGGTGAGTTTGTCGGTGGCTTTGCCGAGTGCGTGCTTCCCCACGGCGCCCAGGTACGACACGAGTTCTTCGCGCAACAGCTCCAGCGGCTTGGGGCCGGGGCTGTCGTCGGTGTCGGCGCTTCTGCGCTGTGGTGTCATGACCGCTCCCTCCCACGGGGCCGGTCGGCCGACTTCGTGCCGGTGCCCTTGCCCGTGGCTCTCGCCGTGGCGCGGCTGCCGCCTCCCCCGGAGGGCACCTTCTTCCGCGGCCCGGAGGCGGCGCCGCCGGTCTTCTTGCGGCCCGCCGGCCTCCGCTTCGCCGTGGCGGTGTGCCGGCCGCCCTCGTCGCCCTCGTCGTCCTCCTCGTCCTCCTCGCCCTCCTCCTCATCGGCGTCACCGGCGTCGCGGGCGTCGCGCTGTTCCCTCAGCTCGCTCAGGCGGTCCGTACGCTCGCGCAGGGAGTCGGTGAAGAACTCGACGCGCCGGTCGAAGAGCGAGCTGACCGCCGTCCGCGCCGCCGTCATCAACTGGTCCTTGACCTGGTCGGGCTGCCCTGCCGCCGGCGTCTTGTCGGTGATCTTCGCGGCGCCCTTCTCCAGCAGGTCCCGGGGTGCGAGCCGGCGCCCCGCGACGATGGCGGCGAGAGTGAGGGCGAGCCTGGCCTTCTTCGTCCTGCCGAGGAGGTAGCCTCCGGCGACTCCGGCCAGCATGGTCGTCTTGGAACTGTCCGTCATGACCCACTTCCTGTGCTTGGAGGGTTGTCGGGGTTGCCGGAATCACCGGGGTCTTCGTAGTCGCCGGAGTCGCCCGGCGTGGTCGGGAGGGCCATGCCGGGCCCCTCCAGCAGGTCGAGGAGGCGCTCCTCCTCGCGCTCGAACTCCTCCTCGTCGAGTTCCCCCGCCTCGTACGCCCGGTTCAGCTCGCCGAGCTGAACCCGCAGCGTGCCGGGGTCGTACAGCTCGCGCTCCGCGACGTCCAGCAGCCGGTCCGCCACCCACTCCACGCCCCGCACAGGGGTCAGCGGCAGCAGCAGTACCCCGCTCAGCAGGCCCATGTCAGCTCCTCACCGCCGCGGGCCGCCGGGCCGCGCCGCCGGCGGCACGGCCGCCCTCGCGGGGAACGAAGCTGTAGCAGGGCAGCGGGCCCGTCAGCCGGAACTCCACCCGGTCCCGCAGCTCGGCGGCCCTGCGGTCGACCAGCTCCCGGCAGCGGTCGGCGTCGGTATGCGGGAGGAGGAAGGAGGTGTTGAGCACGCACCCGGGCACGTCGGTGCCCCGTACACACTCGTCCGCGAGCCCGACCAGTTCCTGCGCGACGTGTTCGGCGGCGTGCGCGGCCCGCCGGCTCAGGGCCTCGGCAATCGCCGAGCCGAGCCGGACGTTGCCCTCGTAGGAGGGCTGCCCGCGGACGTCCACCGCCAGCCGGCGCACGGCCGCGTCGTCCCTTACGAGGGCATCGACGCCGCCCTGCGCGGGCATCGCCTTGAGGTTCATCTCGGTGCGGCCGTCGAGCCGTCGCAGAGTGGCGAGGTGCACCGAGGCCGCGGCGTCGAGGGCGCGTCGGACCGCCCCGGCGCCTTCGGCGACCATCCCGAACCGCATCGGCAGCACCGGGGCCACCGCGCACAGCGTCAGCAGCAGATCCTGGTGGCCGGTCAGGTCGCGCCTGCGTGCCCGCAGATCCGGCGGCACGTCGCTGACGACCGCCGCCAGCTCGCCCGCGGGCAGCAGCCGGACCGGGGCCGGCGGCCTGCCCACGCCGCGGAGGCCCGGCGGCAGGGCGAGGCCGGCGTTGACGACGGCGTACACGTAGAGGGAGGAAGACGCCACCGCTCACGCCGCCTTGGAGTGCCGGCTCGAACGGCCGCGGGTTTTCGGGGCGGTCTTCCTGGCCGGCTTGGAGCGAGTGGCCGTGGCGCGTTTGCGGGGCGGCGGTTTCTCCCTCTCCTCCTCGTCCTCCTCTTCCTCGTCCTCGTCGATACCGATCGCCTCCTTGACGTGGCCGCCGAGGGACCTGGCGGTCCTCCGGGCGCCGCTCGTGACCACACCGCGGGACATGCCGGCGAAGAGGTCGGGGACCGTCCTGCTGGAGAGGTCCTCGTTGAGGTCGAGGCGGTTGCAGATCTCGGCGAAGCGGAGGTAGGTGTCGACGCTGGCGACGACGATGCGGGCGTCGATCTTGAGAATCTCGATGCCGACGAGCGAGACGCGGACGAAGACGTCGATGACCATGCCGCGGTCGAGGATCAGTTCGAGGACGTCGTAGAGGGTTCCGGCGCGCGGGACGCAGACTGCGGCCTCGTTGTACGTCGTGTTCGTCGTCGCCATAGGGGCTCTTCCTCTTTCCAGGGTGCGCCGTTACCGCCGTCATTCGTCCCGTGCGCCGCGCCGGTAGCGCCTGATGCGCTCGTACTCAAGGAGGCGTCCCCCGGTGTCGATCTCCACCGCGTAGGTCGCCAGCAGGCTGGTCGTGTCCGGGATCCGCGGCACTTCGAGCACGTCCACGTTCACCAGCCAGCCGTCCTCGGCCCGGCGCACGGCCGACACGCCTTCGGTCTGATGGTCGATGAGCCGCGCCAGGCTGCGGCACGCGTGGCGGGCGGCCTCCTCGGGCCCGTCGACGCGGGCGGCCTTGGCCCCGGAAGTGCGCTTCGAGGTGGACTTTGCGGCGGAAGCGGACCGCCGGTCACGTTGCTCGGACACATGCACAGTCTGTGGGCGCGGTGGTGACCTCGCACGCGGCGATGGTCCATCCGGGAGCCGCAGGCCCTACGGGCTGTCAACGCACGCTACGGGGTTGGTTGCGGCCCGCTCTCCGGGTTCTCGTGGGAGTCTGCTGGAACTACTCCGGGAAGAGGGCCTCGATGACCACCCTTGCCTCCATTGCCGGCGAGATCGCCCACACCTTCGACATGGACCCCGACGACGCCCTGGCCCTCGCGATGGACTGCGTCCGACGCGCGGGCGCCGAGATGGCTGCTCAGGAGAGCGGACGCGTGCCGCTCATCGAGATCGACGAGGAGACGGCGCGGGAGATCTGGGAGGAGGCGGCGCTCGCCACCGAGACGTCGATCTGGTGACCCGCACCGAGTGGTTCGTCGCCGGCTCACCGCACGGTTGGCGCTCCGCCCCTGGCTCCCGTCGCCGGGACCGGCTGAGGGCACCCTCGTCGCGGCGGCCCGCAGCCGGTCGTGCGGCTCCTTCCGATCACCCCTGCTTCGGTGCGCACGTTCCCCCGGCGCCCTTGCCGGCGGCCCAGCGGATGCCTCCGGCGAGGTGCTTGACGAGGTGGTTGTCCCCGCCGTTCGCCGTGTAGGACTCGGCGAAGTGGCCCATCCCGGTCACCCAGATGCGGCCGCCGTCGTAGGGCTTGCACCAGGAGATCGGGTGGTCCTCGCCCATCGCGTTCGGGCCGGGGTCGTACGACTCCTCGTCGAGCGTCGCCAGCACATGCGCGTCGCCGCGGACGCTGCGGGCGAAGTTGTAGTGCTCGTCGCCGAATCCGAACTCCTTGGGAAGATCGCGCGTCGAGGGGTGGCGGCGGTCTTCGACCCGCACCGTGGCGACGTTGTTCAGGTCGGTGGCGGCGTGGCCGGTCATCAGCGTGCCGACCGCGCTGTCGGCCCCGCCGTCCCACCAGTCCCAGGTGGTGACGCCGGCGCCCATGTCGACGGCGTTGTGGTTGGCGGCGATGCCGCCCCCGGCGTTGACGAATCCGCGGATCGCGGCGCGCTGCTCCTCGTCCCACAGGGGGCCCGGGCGGCCGCCGCCGAGCCACTGCGACGAGGCGTTGAAGAGGAAGATCGCGTCATACTGGGCCAGGTTCTCCGGGGTGAAGATGCGCGGGTTCTGGTCCGGGTGGTCGCAGTTGCCGACGGCCCCGCCGAGCCCGTCGCAGTCCTCCCGCACCCATGAGATGCCGGCCTCGTCCAGCGCGTTCTGGATCGGGCCGACGCCGCCGTCGATCGCGTCGGCGTGGCGGTATCCGGTCGTCCCGGTGTAGATCAGGACCTTCGGCTTGCCCCTGGCCTCGGCGGGTGCGCCCGATGCCGCGACGAGCCCGAGCGCCGCCACCCCCAACAGCGTGCGGCGGTGAACGGTCGGTCGTGGGTCACCCATAACACTCCCCTCGCCTCTGTGTCCCCACCACTACCGCCTCTTTTCGCGGGCATGTCAAGACGGCCCAGGCCGGCCTACGAGGCCCGTACGTCCCCGATCGCGCGGGACAGCCTGGCGATTCCGCCGGTGATGGCGCGTTCGGACAGGGTCGCGTACCCGAAGATCAGGCCGCCGGGGCCGGCCGGGTCGAGGCGGTAGCGGGCGACGCCGCGCAGCGCGACGCCGCGGCGGGCGGCCGCGGCGACGACCGCCGCCTCGTCGAGGTCCGGCGGCAGCCAGGCGACGACGTGCTGGCCGGCCGCGACCCCGGTGGGGGTCAGCTCCGGCAGACGGGCGTCGAGCGCCGCCAGCAGGGCGTCGCGGCGGCGGCGGTAGACGGGCCGCATGCGGCGCAGATGGCGGTCGAACTCGCCGCGTGCGAGGAAGTCGGCGAACGTCAACTGGTCGATGACCGCCGAGCCGCGGTCGGCGAGCAGCTTGGCCTGCGCGACGTCGTCCACGAGGTGCGGCGGCACCAGCATCCAGCCGAGGCGCAGCCCGGGTACGAGGGTCTTGCTGGCCGTACCGCAGTAGACGACGTGCCCGGGCGCCAGGCCCTGGATCGCGCCGACGGGGGCGCGGTCGTAGCGGTACTCCGCGTCGTAGTCGTCCTCGATCACCAGCGCCCCGCGCCGCTTCGCCCAGCGGATCACTCGGGCCCGGGCCGCGGCGGACAGCACCCCGCCGGTGGGCCACTGGTGCGAGGGCGTCAGCACGACGGCGTCGGCGTCGGCCTTCTCCAGCTCCCCGACGAGGATGCCGTCGGGACCGACCGGGATACCGACGACGTCCATCCCGGCCGCGGCGGCCAGCGGGCGGGCGTCGTCGTCGGGCGACGGGTCCTCGACGGCCAGCCGGCGGGCGCCCCGCGCGGCGAGGACCTGGATGAGCAGCGAGACGCCCTGGCCGAACCCGCTGCAGATCACGGTGTGCCGGGGGTCGGCCGAGGTGCCGCGGACGCGGTTGAGGTAGTCGGCGAGGGCCTGGTGCAGCTCGGGGACGCCCCGGCCGTCGAGGTAGGCGAACCGGTCGTCGGGGGTGGCGGCGAAGACGGTACGCACCGAACGCAGCCACGCGGCGCGGGGGAACGTGGAGACGTCGGTGTGGCCGTAGCCGAAGTCGACCGCGGGCGCCACCCCTTGCGTCCCCGGGCCGGCGGCCGGGGCGGCGGCAGCGACGCGAGCGCCGCCCGGCTCCAGCGCGACCTGGGTGTAGCCGCCGGCGCGGCTGGTCAGGTAGCCCTCGGCGACGAGTTGCTGGTACGCCTCGACCACCACCCCGCGCGACACCCCCAGGCCGGCGGCCAGCGTGCGGGTGGGCGGCAGCGACGCGCCGTGCCGCAGCCGGCCGGCCCGTACGCTCTCCCGGATCGACGCCGCGACCTGCCGGTGCAGCGGTTCCGCGCGGGTGCGGTTCCGGTCCAGCTCGATGAGCAGGTCCTCGGCGGTGCTGGAATTGGTCCGCATACGGGGCATGGAATCGGACCTTATCGCGGGTACCGATCCGCGGCAGTCTCGGAGCATGACGACAGCGACGCACACCCGCACCGGCACGCCCGCAGCCCGCCTCGCCGCCCGCCTCGACGGCCGGCTCCTCCTCCCCGGCGACGCCGGGTACGACTCCGCCCGTACCGTCTGGAACGCCATGGTCGACCGCCGCCCCCGGATGATCGTCCGGGCCGCGAGCGCCGCCGACGTGCAGGCCGCGGTGCGCTTCGCCCGCGAGCACGACCTGGAGACGGGCGTCCGCTGCGGCGGGCACAACGTGGCCGGCTTCGCCGTCCCCGACGGCGGCCTGATGATCGACCTGACCCCCATGGGCGGCGTGCGCGTCGACCCGGTGCGGCGGCTGGCCCGCGTCCAGGGCGGCGCGCTGCTCGGCGCGCTGGACCGCGCGACGCAGCCGTACGGCCTGGCCACCACCGCGGGGAACGTCTCGCACACCGGCGTCGGCGGGCTCACCCTCGGCGGCGGCATGGGGTGGCTGGCCCGGCAGTACGGGCTCGCGTGCGACAACGTCGAGTCGTACACGATGGTCACCGCGGACGGCGAGATCGTGACGGCGAGCAGGACCGAGCACCCGGAGCTGTTCTGGGGGCTGCGCGGGGGCGGCGGCAACTTCGGCGTCGTCACCGAGTTCGCGTTCCGGCTGCACCGGACGGGCACGCGGACGCTCGTCGCCGAGTTCGACTTCCGCGCCGAGGACGCCGTGCCGGTGCTGGAGGGCTGGCGGGACCTGAACGCCGTCGCGCCGCGGGAGGCGACGTTCACGGCCGCCGTCGCCGACGGTCCCGCGGGCGGCGGTCCGGTGGCCACCGTCGGGTTCGTGTGGGTCGGCGACCCGGAGCGGGGGCGGCGGCTGCTGCCCGCGCTGCGCGCGCTCGGCCGGCCGGTCGCCACGCGGATCACCACGCCGTCGTACCTGGAACTGCAGTGCAGCGAGGACTCCAGCGGCGGCCACGCCTACCGCCGCTACTCCGCCGGCCACTATCTGCGCGGCTTCCCGGCCGCGGCCGTCGAGCAGTTCCTGCTGCGTGGCGCGACGGACCTGCGGGGCGCGGGCAACGGCGCCGGTCTGCCCGGGGTCGGGCTGCAGGCCCACGGCGGCGCCATCGCCGACGTCCCCGACGCCGACGCGGCGTTCGCCCACCGCGGTACGACGTTCGAGTTCGGCGCCGGGTCGCGCTGGACCGACCCGGCCGAGGACGACGCCCGGATGACCGCCGCCCGCGCCGCGGGCTCGGCGCTCGCCCCGTACGCGAACGGCGTCTACGTCAACTCGCTCACGGCCCACGACGGCCACCGGGGCATCCGCCGCGCCTACCCGGCGGCCAAGCTCGCCCGGCTGACCGCGCTGAAGGGCGTCTGGGATCCGCACAACGTCTTCCACCTCAACCAGAACATCCCCCCGGCCGCCTCCTGAGCGGCCCGGGCCAGGCGGCGAAACGGGCCGCCGCTCCTAGAGCGACTGCCAGATGCGGGCCAGCGCCGACGTGGTGAGGACCTCGTCCGGAGGGCCCTGACCGACGAGGCGGCCGTCCCGGAGGAGGAGGCAGGCGTCCGCCGCGCGGGCGGACTCCAGGTCGTGCGTGGCCTGGACGACCGTCACCCCGTCGGCGACGAGCGCCGCCAGCAGCGCCCCGATCCGCTCCCTCGCCTCCGGGTCGAGTCCGGTGGTGGGCTCGTCGAGGAGCAGCAGGTCCGACTCCTGCGACAGCCCTTGCGCGATGAGGGTGCGCTGCCGCTGTCCACCCGACAGCTCGCCCAGTTGGCGTGAGGCGAGGTCCCGGATCCCGAGGCGATCGAGCGCCGTGTCCACGGCCGCGTGGTCCCGGCGGGTCAGCCGGCGCCACGGCCCGCGCTCGCCCCAGCGCCCCATCTCCACGGTCTGCCGGACGGTGAGCGGCAGCGTGTCCCCGACGGCTCCGCGCTGCGGTACGAACGCGGGCGGCCGGTCCCCGGCGCGGCGGAGCTCGCCGGATGTCGGATGGATCACACCGGCGAGGACGCCGAGCAGGGTCGACTTGCCGCTGCCGTTCGGCCCGACGAGGGCCGTCGTGGCCAACTCGGGTATGTCTGTGCTGATTTCGTGCAGCACGGTACGCCCCGGATAGCCGGCGCACAGCCCGGACACCTGGAGGCGGGCTGTCCGGGCGGGCGGGGCAGCGGGCGAGGGGGACGGTTTGCTGAACATGGTTTTCATTGTAGTTTCCTCGTATGGAATGGCTGACGGCCCCGTTCGAGGTGACCTTCGTGCAGCGGGCTCTGTGGGGCGGGATCCTCGTGTCCGCGATCTGCGCGCTGGCGGGCACCTGGGTGGTGCTGCGGGGCATGGCGTTCCTCGGCGACGCCATGTCCCACGGACTGCTCCCGGGCGTCGCGCTGGCCGCGCTCCTCGGCGTGAACCTGATGGCGGGCGCGGTGATCAGCGCCGCCGTCATGACGGCCGGCGTCACCGCCCTCGGCCGTACCCCGCGGCTGTCCCAGGACACCGGCATAGGGCTGCTGTTCGTCGGCATGCTCTCGCTCGGAGTGATCATCGTGTCGCGCTCGCAGTCCTTCGCGGTCGACCTGACCGGAATCCTCTTCGGTGACGTCCTCGCCGTCAGGCAGCAGGACCTCCTCGTGCTCGCCACGGCGCTGCTCGCGGCGCTGACCGTGTCGGTTCTCGGCCACCGCGCCTTCCTGGCCCTGACGTTCGACCCGCGCAAGGCCGAGACCCTGGGGCTGCGGCCGCGCCTGGCGCACGCGGTGCTGCTGGGGCTGCTCGGGCTGGCGATCGTCGCCTCGTTCCACATCGTGGGGACGCTGCTCGTCCTCGGACTGCTCATCGCACCGCCGGCTGCCGCGCTGCCCTGGGCCCGCGGCGTGCGCGGGGTCATGGCGCTGGCCGCCCTGCTCGGCGCCGCGGCCACGTTCGGCGGGCTGCTGCTGTCGTGGCATCTGAGCACCGCCGCCGGCGCGACCGTGGCGGCCCTCGCGGTGGCCCTGTTCTTCCTCTCCCACGTGCTCTCCGGGCTGCGCCACCGCCGTACGCGCCGCGCCCCCGCCCCCGTACCCGAAGCCGACTGAAAGAGGTTCGAGGCGATCGCCATGCTCGTCCACAGAAACGTCACCCCGTGGGCCTCGGCCGCACTGGCCCTCACCACGCTCCTCGCCGCCGGCTGCGCGGGGGCGGGAGACGAGAACAACGACGGCCGGCCCGCGGCGAGCACCTCCTCCGCCACCCCGCACGGTTACGTCGAGGGCGCCCGGGAGACCGCCGAACAGCAGTCCCGGCTCCTGCTGAACGACCCCGCCGGCGGCAGCAGCAGGGTCCTCGACCTCCTCAGCGGCAAGGTGCACGAGACGGACCCGGTGAAGGGCGCCGTACGGCTGGGGACGGACGGCAGGTTCGGCTTCCTCCACGCGCCCGGAGGCACCCATGTGCTCGACGGCGGCGCCTGGATGGTGGACCACGGGGACCACGTCCACTACTACCGCGCGGCGATACGGGACGTGGGCGAGCTTCCCGCGGGCGGCCGGGCGCAGGTGCGCAGCGATGCCGCCGTGACCGCGGTGACCGACGAGGGCGGCCGCACCGCGCTCTACGACCGGAACGAGCTGGAGAAGGGCAGGCTCGCGTCCCCGCGGACGCTGCCCGGCACCTACACCGGCGCAGTCGTGCCGTACGAGGAGCACCTGCTCGCGTTCGCGAACGAGGGCGGTACGACCGGGCTCGTCGTCCTCGACCGCGAGGGCGAGCGCGTCGCCGCCCCGGACGTGACGTGCGAGGAGCCGCGCGAAGACGCCGTCACCCGGCGCGGCGTGATCCTCGGGTGCGCCGGCGGGGCCCTGCTCGTCGACGCCGAGGGCGGCGACTTCACCGTCGAGGAGATCCCGTACGGAAAGCACGTCCCGGCGGGGGAACGGGCCACCGCCTTCCGCCACCGGCCCGGCAGCGACACCCTCACCGCCGCGGCCGGAGAGGGCGCCGTGTGGGTCCTCGACGCCGCCGAGCGGTCCTGGACCCGGGTGGACACCGGACCGGTCGTCGCGGCCAACACGGCCGGAGAGGGTTCCCCGCTGCTCGTCCTGGAGACCGACGGCTCACTGCACGGCTACGACATCGCGACCGGGAAGCAGACCGCGCGCACCGAGCCGCTCCTGACCGGGGGCGAGCGGGCCGGCACCGACGGCGCCGCCCCCGTCATCGAGGTCGACCGCAGCCGCGCGTACGTCAACGACCCGGAAGGCAGGAGAGTGCACGAGATCGACTACAACGACAACCTGCGCCTGGCGCGCTCGTTCGACCTGGACATCGAGCCGGTCCTCATGGCGGAGACCGGCCGATGAGCCGGACCGGCGCGAAGCGGCGCGCGAGGATCGGCGCCGCACGCCTGCGCAACCTCGTCCTGGGCCTGCTCGCCCTCGTCACGGCCGCCACCGCCACCGCCTGCGGCGCCACCGGCGACGACCGGCCCGGCATCGTCGTCACGACCAACATCCTCGGCGACGTCACCCGGGAGATCGTCGGCGCCGAAGCCGACGTCACCGTCCTGATGAAGCCGAACGCCGACCCGCACTCCTTCGGTCTCTCGGCGGTGCAGGCCGCCGAGCTGGAACAGGCCGACCTGGTCGTCTACAACGGCCTGGGGCTTGAGGAGAACGTCCTGCGACACGTGGACGCCGCCCGCGAGTCCGGCGTCGCCACCTTCGCGGCCGGCGAGGCGGCCGACCCGCTCACCTTCCACACCGCGGACGACGGCGGTCCGGAGGACGAGGCGGGGCAGCCCGACCCGCACTTCTGGACCGACCCCGACCGGGTGCGCAAGGTCACGGACCTGATAGCCGACCAGGTCATCGAGCACGTCGACGGCGTGGACGCCCGCACGATACGCGCCAACGCCGACCGCTACGCGGGAGAACTCACGGACCTCACCGCCTGGATGGAGAAGTCCTTCGACCGCATCCCCGAGGACAAGCGGGCTCTGGTCACCAACCACCACGTCTTCGGCTACCTCGCCGACCGCTTCGGCTTCCGCGTGATCGGCGCGGTCATCCCCAGCGGCACCACGCTCGCCTCACCCAGCTCCTCCGACCTCCGCTCACTCACCGAGGCGATGCGGAGCGCGGACGTCGGCACCGTCTTCGCCGACTCCTCCCAGCCCCGACGGCTCGCCGAGGTGCTGCGCACGGAGATGGGCGGCGGGGTCCGGGTCGTCGAGCTCTACTCGGAGTCGCTCACCGCCGAGGGCGAGGGCGCCGACACGTACCTGCGCATGATGCGCGCCAACACCACCGCGATGGCCGACGGCCTGACCGGCGGGTGACCTCCCCGGCCTCCCGGCACGGCCGGCTGAGGCGCCCTCGATCCCACCCCCTCACCGCCGCCACCGAGCGGCGTGGAAAGGAACACTCCGGTGCACACGTCGATACGCAACAAGATCCTCGCCGGTACGGCACTCGCCCTGGCGGTCTCCACGGTCCTGACGGCCTGCGGCGGGGAGGATTCCCCCGCCGCGGACGCCGAGACCGACGCCGCCGCGGACGCCAAGCCCGCCGCGGCGGTGGCGGACCCGCTGGTCGCCACCTTCGACGGCGGTCTGTACATCCTGGACAGCAAGACCCTCGAACCGGCGAAGACCATCGAGCTGCCCGGCTTCAACCGGGTCAACCCGGCGGGGGACGAGGACCACGTCGTCGTCTCCACCGACAGCGGCTTCCGGGTCCTGAACGCCACCGACCAGTCGTTCACCGGCATCGAGTACAAGGGCGCCGAGCCCGGCCACGTCGTCCGCCACGCCGGCAGGACCGTGCTGTTCACGGACGGCACCGGAGAGGTCAACGTCTTCGACCCCGCCGACCTGGCCGGTGGCACGAAGCCCGAGGGCCGCACGTACACATCCGCCGAGCCGCACCACGGCGTGGCCATCGAACTTGCCGACGGGCAACTCCTGAGCACTCTGGGCACCGAGGAGAAGCGCACGGGCGCGCTGGTGCTGGACGAGAAGAACAAGGAGATCGCGCGCAGCGAGGAGTGCCCCGGCGTCCACGGCGAGGCGGCGGCGAAGAACGAGGCCGTCGCCGTCGGCTGCGAGGACGGCGTCCTGCTCTACCGGGACGGCGAGTTCAGCAAGATCGACTCCCCCGACGCGCACGGCCGCATCGGCACCCAGGTCGGCAGCGACACCTCGCCGGTCCTCCTGGGCGACTACAAGACCGACCCCGAGGCCGAGTTGGAGCGTCCCACCCGCATCTCCCTCATCGACACCGAGAAGAAGAAGATGCGCCTGGTCGACCTGGGCACCAGCTACTCCTTCCGCTCCCTGGCCCGCGGTCCGCACGACGAGGCCCTGGTCCTCGGCACGGACGGCGCCCTCCACGTCATCGACCCGGGCACCGGCGAGATCGAGAAGAAGATCCCCGTCGTGGGCGCGTGGCAGGAGCCGCTGGACTGGCAGGAGGCGCGGCCCACCCTGTTCGTCCGCGACCACACCGCGTACGTCACCGAGCCCGGCAAGAAGGCCCTGCACGCCGTCGACCTGGAGACGGGCGAGAAGACCTCCGTCACCCTGCCGAAGAGCACCAACGAGCTGTCGGGCGTCGTCGCCGGACACTGACGCCGCACCCCGTGTCCTCGCCCCCGAGGCGAGGGCACGGGGCCATGTCCTGCGGTTCGCCCGGGGCCGGGGCGGCCCGGCCCCGGGCGAGGAGGCTTAAGGGAGCATGCGCCTGGAAACGACTACTTCCGAACGAACGTCGCAAGGACGGTCGGCCGACACCGGGAGGTGTCTCACGTGGATGCGCCCTTGTACCTGAGGCCCAGGGTGGATCCGCCGCTCGCCGCGCTGCTGGCCGACGGGCCCTTCCTGCACTCGCTCGTCGACGCGCTGGGGTCGCCCCTCAACGTGCTGCTCCCCGGGGCCGTCGCCGAGAACGCCGCCGGCTTCCGTGCCGTCTACCGCCGCCACCACCTGACCGGACGGGTGTACTTCGCGCACAAGGCGAACCGCTCCAGCGCCCTGGTACGCAGACTCGCGGCCGAGGACCCGGCGGCCGTCGGCCTCGACGTCGCGTCCCTGGAGGAGCTGAGGCACGCACTGGGCTGCGGGTTCACCGGAGACCGCATCATGGCCACGGGCCCCAAGGACACCGGGTTCCTGTGGCTGGCGGCGCGCGTCGGAGCGACGGTGAACCTCGACTCGACGGAGGAGCTGGAACGGCTCGCCGGCCTGGTGCGCACCCACGGCCTCGGCCGCGTCACCGTACTGGTGCGCCTGTCCGGATTCGAGTCCGCGGCCGGGAGCGGGGGCGCGGGCACCCGGTTGCTCTCCCGGCCCAGCCGCTTCGGAACCCCCGTACGGGACACGGAGGCGCTGCTGTCGGCCCTCGAACGCCACGGGGACGCGGTGGAGTTCGCCGGCGCCGCCTTCCACCTGGACACCACCGGCGTGGAGGAGAAGGCACGCGCGCTGGAGCGGTGCGTGCTCTTCCTGGACGAGTGCCGGGCCCGCGGACTCGCGCCGCGCGTCCTCGACATCGGCGGCGGCTTCGGCGTCGGGTACGTCGCGGAGGCGGGGGAGTGGGAGCGGTGGACCACGGCGCTGAGCGAGGCGGTCCTCGGTGTCCGCCCGCCGCTGACCTGGCGCGGCCACGGTTACGGGCTGCGCAACGAGGGCGGCACGGTACGCGGGACGGCCGCGCTGTACCCGGCGCACCGTGCCGCCGTCGGCCCCGGTTACCTCGACGAACTGCTCTCGCTGCCCGCCCCTGCGCTGGGCCGCCCGCCGGCCACCCTCCTCCTGGAACACCTCCACGACCTGTACATCGAACCCGGCCGTTCCCTGGTCGACCAGTGCGGTCTTTCGCTCGCGCGCGTACGGGAGGTGCGGCCCGCGGGCCCGGACTCCGGCCACCCGATCGTGCGCCTCGGCATGAACGCCGGAGACGTGAGCCTGGAGGAACACGGCGTCCTCATGGACCCCGTCCTGCTCCCGCGCGGGGACGCGGAGGCGGCCGGCGGGGAACCGGCCGGTGTCTACCTCACCGGCAACCTGTGCCTGGAGGGGGACCTCATCACCCGCCGTCTGGTCTTCCTGCCCCGGCTGCCGCGCGCGGGCGACCTGCTGGCCTTCGCCAACACCGCGGGATACGCCATGGACTTCCACGCCCACCACGCGCAGCGGCAGCCCCTCGCACGGACCGTCGCGGTCGAGCCGCGGGGCGACTCGTGGCGCTGGTGCCCGGACGAGGACTACTGGCCGATCACACCCTAGGGGGGACACCCGGATGAGGTACGACAGCATCACGGAGGCGATCGGCAACACACCTCTGGTACGGATCGACCCCGCCGTGCACGCGCTGCGCAACATCGACCTCTACGCCAAGCTGGAGATGCTCAACCCGTTCGGCTCCGTGAAGGACCGGCCCGCCTGGCACATGGTCCGGCCCCACCTGGAGGCCGCCGCCGAAGGCGGCGGGACGGTGGTGGAGTTGTCCAGCGGCAACACCGCCAAGGCCCTGGCCCTGCTGGCCGGCATGCACGGGCTGAAGCTCAGGAGCGTCACCAACCGCATGCGCGTTCCCGAGATCAAGGACCTCCTCCTGCTCCTCGGCGCCGAGATCGAGGAACTTCCCGGCCGCAGCGAGTGCCTCGACCCGGCCGACACGGACGACCCGCTGACGCACTTCCACCGTGCGCTCTCCGACCCCGAGAGCACCTATCTGCACACCGACCAGTACTTCAACCCGCGCAACGTCGAGGCCCACGCCGCGGGCACCGGACCGGAGATCGTGAAGGACCTCGACGGCCGGGTGCCGGACTGGTTCGTCGCCTGCGTCGGCACGGCCGGTTCGTCGACCGGTGTCGCCGGAGTCCTGCGCGAGCACGACCCGCGGGTGCGGGTCCTCGGCCTCGTCGCCCACAAGTCGGACTTCATCCCCGGCATCCGCACCATCGACGAGGTCCACCAGGTCGGTCTCTTCGACCCCGCCACCTACGACACCATCGAGTCCGTCACCTCCGACGAGGCCATCGACGGGATGCTCACCCTCATCCGCCGCTGCGGGCTGCTGTCCGGCCCGACCGGAGGCGCCGCCTACCAGGGAGCGGTGCGGCATCTGCGGCTCGCCGACGCCGAGCTGGACGGGACCGGGCAGCGCCGGACTGCGGTCTTCATCGTGTGCGACCGGGCCGAGAGCTACCTGAGCTACGTGCGTCAGCGACGCCCGGAGCTGCTGGGCCGGACGGACCGCGGGCGCTCCGCGACGGCCGTCACCGACGCCGAAGCCCGGGCGGAGGCCCGCGCCATCGGCGTGGACGACGCCCTGCGCTGGTCCACCGCGGGCGACCCCCGGCCGCTCGTCGTCGATCTGCGCAGCCCGCACGCGTACGCCGCCCTGCACATCGCCGGCTCGATGAACATCGTCGACGAACTCTTCGACGACCTGCTCCGCGGCGGGCTCCCCTTCAGTAAACGCACCCCCGTGCTGCTCGCCTGCCCCGTCGGGGAGAAGTCGCTCCGCTACGCCGCCGCGCTGACCCGGATGGGCCATCCGGACGTCCGCAGTCTGGCCGGCGGGATCGTCGCCTGGCGGGACGCGGGCGCCCCTCTGGTGCGCGAATGAGCACGGCCCTGCCGCCGCCCGGCGCGCACGGTGAGGCAGACGGGGAGGACGCGGTCTGGCAGTGGGAGTTACGGGAGCAGTTCCCGATCATCGGGGCCCACCCGGAGCTGGCGTATCTCGACAGCGCGGCGACGTCGCAGAAGCCGCGCGCGGTACTCGACGCCGTCCAGACCTACCTCACGACGTCCAACGCCAACGCCGGCCGCGGCACCTACCCCTGGGCCAACCGGACCACGGAACTGGTGGAGTCGACCCGGGAGCGGGTCAAGGAGTTCCTCCACGACCCCGAACCGGCCCGCTCGGCCGTCCACTTCACCGCCGGCACCACCGACGGCCTGCGCACCGTCGCCCGTGACTGGCTCGTCCCGTACCTCGCCGACGGCGACGAGATCCTCGTGCCGTTCGCCGACCACCGGGCCAACCTGGATCCCTGGCTGGAGGCCCGGGAGCTGCTCGCCGCGCGGGGTGCGGAGGTCCGCGTACGGGGTCTGCCGAGCCAGGCGGTCTCCGGCGACTACGACCACCGGGCCCTGGGCGAGGCCGTCGGCCCGCGGACCCGGTTCGTGGCCGCCACCCACGTCCACCACGTCTACGGCGGCGACATGAACGTGCACCGCATCCGCGCGGCCGTCGGCCCGGACGTGCCGATCTGCCTGGACGCGGCGCAGAGCGTGGGCCATCTGCCCGTCCGCCTCGACGATCCGGCGCTCGACGTGGACTTCGTGGTCTTCTCCGGGCACAAGGCGATGGCCCTGCCGGGCTCGGGGGCGGTGTGGGCGCGCAACGCGCGGGGACCCGCGTTCCGGCCGGGCGGCTGGCAGGGCACGCCCAACACGGCGGGCGTCGTCTCCCTGCGGGCCGCGCTCGACTGGCTCGACGCCGCCGGGGTCGAGCGGGTCGCCCGCTGGACGACCGCGCTCGCCGGCCGGCTGACGGACCGGCTCGGGCGCCTCGGCCCGTACGAGGTCCTCGGCTGCCCGGCGAGCCTCGCCGCCGACTCCGCGCTCCCCGCGGCGCAGCGCCGCCACGGCATCGTCACCTTCCGGCACCGCGAGATCCCCTCCGACGACCTCGGGTTCATCCTCTACAGCCACGGCTTCATGGTGCGCGCCGACAGTCTCTGCCAGGCCGGCGCCGACGAGCGGGACGGTGCGGTACGGGTGAGTCTGCACGTCTACAACACGGTGGCGGAGATCGACCGTCTGCTGGCCGTCCTCGTGTCGCTGACGTAAAACGCTACTGATAACCGTTTCCATCTGTAGGGTTGTCCCGTGGCCGCGACGGAAGAGACAGAAGAGGCGGGGCGGACGTGGGCGTGAGCATGGCGACGGCCAAGACGTGGGTGGAGCGCTGGGAACGGCAGCAGGAGAGGTACGCGGTGGACCGCGAGGAGCGGTTCACCGTGATGGCCGACGTCGTCGAGCACGTCACGGCCGGCCGCCCCCGCCCCCTCCTGCTCGACCTCGGCTGCGGTCCCGGCTCCCTGGCCGCCAGGCTCGCCGCCCGCTTCCCGCACGCCGAGATCGTCGCCGCCGACATGGACCCCCTGCTGCTGGAACTGGGGCGCACCCACCACGGCGACGCCGCCCGCTACGTCGACACCGTCATCGGCGAGGAGGGCTGGACCGACGCCCTCCGGCTCGAACGCCCCTTGGACGCCGCCCTGTCGACCACCGCGCTGCACTACCTGCCCGAGCGGGCGCTGCTGCGCACGTACCGCTCCCTCGCGTCCCTCCTGCGCCCCGGCGGCGTCCTCGTCAACGGCGACCACTTCCCGCCGGACGCCGCACCCTGCTCCCGCCTCACCGCCCACGTGGGCCGTCGCCGGTCCGAGCGCACCGGCGGCCACGCACCCGAGGACTGGCGGTCCTGGTGGGACGCCGCGGCCCGGGACCCCGAACTGGCCGACCTCCTCGACGAGCGCGGGCGGCGCCGGGCGGCCCACGCCGGCGGCGGGGGCGACGAGCGGGTCACGGTACGGCGCCACGCCGAACTCCTGCGCCGGGCGGGCTTCGCCCACACCGTGCCGGTCTGGCAGTTCGGCGACAGCGCCGTGCTGGTGGCGGTCAGGGACGACGCGCGCGGAGTCCCCGCTCCCGCGGGGACCTGAGCCCGCAGGTTCACAACGCCAGGCTCATCAGGATCTCGTCCCGGTCGTCACCGGGCGCCACCCGCAGGGCGCCCGGCCACCTGCCGACCTCGGTCCAGCCCGCCTTGCGGTAGAACTCCTCCAGCCCCAGACCGGACCGTACGGTGAGCTGGAGCCGTTCCAGACCCATGTCGTCGCGCGCGACGACCCGCGCGCGCCGCATGAGGGCGGCGCCCACGCCCAGGCCCCGGAAGCGGACGTGCGTCTGGACGTGGTTCACCACGCCGCAGTGCGCCACCATGGGGTGCCGCTGGCGGCGCAGCAGCAACCAGCCCGCGAGCGCGTCGTCCACGGTCGCCAGGAGCAGTCTGCTCCGGTCCGGGGAGAGGCCGCGCGTGATCCTCTCGGCCGCCGGCCGCAGCGCGGCCTCGGTCACCGGCGGGAGTCCGCAGTCCATGGGTACGACGGCTCCGCCGGCGTTGACGACCGCCGCCCAGCAGGCGGTGAGTTCCCGGCGGAGGGCCGCCGTCACGTCCTCGGCCCGGCTGATCTGTGCGGTCACGGCAGTGGGCACGGTCTCGTTCGCTGTCACCCCCGTAGCCTGCCAGCCCGCGTGGTTCGGGCACCGCGGGAAGAGCCGTCAGTGTTCGTCCCAGTGCCCCTGGTGGGCCGCGTGGCGGTGGCCGTCGTGCACATAGTCCATGTGGTCGCCGTGAGGGACCGCCACGTGCCCGCAGTCTTCGCCGTGTACGTGGGTGTGACCGGCGTGCTCCCGGTGCTCGCCCACCTCGCACTCGTCCGCGTGACCCTCGTGCACGCGGTGCAGATGACCGTCGTGCACGTAATCGATGTGACCGTCGTGAGGGACCGCTACGTGTCCGCAGCCTTCGCCGTGCACGTGATCGTGTCCGGGATGCGGCATGTGCTGCACAGATGTTGCCACGCTCTTTCATCTCCACGGTTTCGGAACACCGCCTGCGAGAGGCGGCAAAGTGTGATCTGTCACCTTATTTCTATCCTTGCAGGTAAAACTGTCACATAGGACACACATTGACAAACGGGTAATTTTACGAGTGAACTCGATAACGATTTTCACCGTGAATCCAGGAATGCATTTCGTGGATTTCGCCGAACGCGGCCGCGGAGCGGTTTCGTCTCTGCCCGGCAACTGCACGCCGGGCTGGCCGCGGCCGGCGTCGCCGTCGGCCTGACACCGGCGAACTCAGCGGCGTCTGCGCACGCTGCCTGCGGGCCCCGCGTGAGCACGCTCCCGTGCTGCCCGGCGCACTCCAGCCGCGCGGGATCACGCACGTCGTCGAGTGGAGGCGGCCCGTCCGTGACCGGATCCGCGGCCTCTGCGCTCCGCCGCGCCGCCGCGACAGGTTCGACCGCCCCCTCACGGGACCCCGGCTCCGGCCGCCCCCGACCCGGCCGCGGAGGTGACCGGCGTATGAGCACCGCTTCCGGTACGCCGCCTGGTCCGGAGCCGACCGGGTGGCTGTCGCGACGGGCCGGCGGGCCGTCGTCCTCCGCCCGGACGGCACCGAGGTGTGGGCCACCGAGCCCGCGCCCGGCACCGTCACCGGCATCGGCTGGTTGCGTGGCGGACGACGACTGGCCGTCGCCGCGTACGGGGCGGTGCGTTGCCACGAACACCACCGGCCCGCACCCGTGTCCACCTACCCCCACGCCGGCTCCCACCCGGCGCTGGCCATCGCCCCGACCGGCCGCTGGATCTGCTGCGGCGGCCACGACGCCGCCCTTCATGTCTGGCGCACCCACGACGGCGACGAGGTCACCATGCCCGGCGACCCGGCGAAGGTCTCCCGGCCGGCCTTCGACGACACCGGCCGGTGGCTCGCCGCCGACGGCGCCTCGGACGTCACCGTCCGGGACCTCTCCGGCACGGGCCCGGCCGGCACCGGCCCGCGCACGCTCCGGGCCCACGAGGCCGTCACCGCGCTGGCCTGGCGTCCCGGCACCCGCGCCCATCTGGCCACCGGGGGCGACGACGGCACGCTCGCCCTCTGGCACGCGGCGGCCGGCCGCCCCGGGGAACGCCTGGGACCGGTGCGCCGGTACGAACTCGGCGCCCGCGTCACCGCGTTGGCCTGGTGTGGCCCCGGGCTGCTGGTCGCCGCCACCCGCGACGGGCGCATCGCCGCGCTCCGGCTGCCCGACGGCATCCGGCTGTGACGTCCCCGGTGCGCAGCGCCTTGCGGCACCCGGTCCACCCGGGGGCACGGTGAGCGCCGACGTCGGCGCGCGGAGCGGCCGGCTCGTGGTCGCCTACGCCGCGCCGGGACCGGCCAGGTGGACCGTGAACGCGCTCAGGAGGAACAGATCCGGCCGGTTCACCAGCGCGGCCTCGTCGTCCGGGTCGAGCAGGCGGCCGAGCGCGGCCGCGTCCTGAGCGTCCAGGCGGTCCCCGACACGGTCGGCGATCTGCGTGAACCGGTCGACCACGTACGCCCGCACCTGGTCGTCGACCGGTGCCGGGACGTCGAGCAGGAAGGTGCGCGAGTCGAGGTGGTGCAGTCCCGCGTCGGCCAGGAGCAGGGGCCAGTCGCGCCCACCGCCGACCGCCGGTGCGGTGAGCGACCAGTGGTGGACGAAGTAGTCGCTCAAGGCCGCCTCCAGACGGGAGACGAAGCCCGGCGCCGCCACGCCGTACCCGCCGGGCAGGTAACGCGCCGGCAGTCCGCCCTCGGCCAGCGCCAGGACGCCGCCCGGGGCGAGCAGCCGCCCGAGACGGCGCAGCCCGTCGACCGGATCGGGAAGATGGTGGACGACGTGCGAACTCCACACCAGATCCGCCGGCCCGAGCCGGTCCAGTGCGGCCGAGTCCAGCTCGCCCCGCTCGGCCCGGGCCCGGCCGCCGAGGCCGAGGCCGGCGAAGCGCTCGGCGGCCCGGGCGACGAACTCCGGTGTGGCGTCGACCGCGACCACCTCGCCGGCCGGGAAGGACGCGGCCAGGACCGATGCCGCCCAGCCCGGCCCCGACCCGACGTCCAGGATCCGCGCGGCCCTCCCGCGCCCGGCGAGCCACTCGGCGGCTTGCCGGACCCACGGTACGGAGATCTCTCCCGCACGCTCCAACTCGCTGAGCTCGTCGCTCCACTTCGGGGCCGACGTCCCCGTCGCACCCGCACTGTCACCAGCCATCCGGTCACTGTACAAGCTGACAATCGTTTCCATCTTTCCCGGTCGAGGCCGGTGCACCGCCTCGTCGATCACGAGGATGTGCTCGCCACCGGCCATCGCGCGCCCGGCCGCGCTCAGCCGGGGCCGTCGGCCTCTGCCCGTACGCGGACCGGGTTCCGGTCGGCGGGCCCGTCGTCGACGACGGGGATGCGCGGGTGCCGGGTCCGGCCGGGCCCGGCCGGATGCGGGGCGGGGCCGCGGTAGGCGACCGCGAGGTTGCCGAGGCTGTCGCGGCCGATCTCGGCCTCGACCCCGAAGACCTCCCTGAGCCGGTCCGGCGTGAGGACGGCCTCGGGCGGGCCGTCGGCGACCAGGCGGCCGTGGTTCATGAGCAGCAGCCGGTCGCAGGAGCGGGCGGCCAGGGAGAGGTCGTGCAGGGCGACGAGCACCGTCTGATCGGTGCCCTCGATCAGCTCCATGAGCTGGAGTTGGTGTTTGACGTCCAGGTGGTTGGTGGGCTCGTCGAGGAGCAGGGCGTACGGCTGCTGGGCGAGGGCCCGGGCGAGGTGGGTGCGCTGCTGTTCGCCGCCCGAGAGGGTCTTCCAGGCCCGGTCGGCGAGGTCGGTCAGGTCGAGACGGTCCAGGGCGGCGGCGACGACGGCGCGGTCGACGGCGTCCGGGCCGCGCCACCGGTCGCGGAACGGGGTGCGGCCGAGGCCGACGACGTCTGCGACGCGCAGGTCGCTGTCGGTGCCCGCGGTCTGCTCGACGAAGGCGAGGTGCCGGGCCGTCTTCCGTGCGTCCCAGCCGGCGATGCTCTCGCCGTCGTAGCGGACGGTGCCCGCGCTCGGCGGGCGCAGGCCGGCCAGGCAGCGCAGGAGGGACGACTTGCCGGAGCCGTTGGGGCCGATCAGGCCGACCGTCTCCTGCGGAGCGACGTCCAGGCTGACCCCGTCGACGATCGTCTTGCCGGCGGCGGACCAGCTCAGCTTCTCGGCGGTGATTCTCACAGCTCGCCCCGCTTGCGCATGATGAGGAGGAACAGCGGGACGCCGAGCACGGCCGTGAAGACGCCGACGGGGACCTCCCGGGGGTCGAAGGCGACCCGGGCGAGCGCGTCGGTCCAGACCAGGAAGACCGCGCCGACGAGCGCCGAGAGCGGCAGCAGCCTGCGGTGCAGCGGGCCGGCCAGGAACCGGACGCCGTGCGGCACGATCAGCCCGACGAACCCGATCGCGCCGACCGCGGCGACGGCCACCGCCGTCATCAGCGAGGTCACCACCAGCAGGACGAGGCGGGCTCTGCGAACGGCGATACCCAGGGAAGCGGCGGTGTCGGCGCCGAAGGCGAGCCCGTCGAGCGCGGTGGCGTACGACCAGACCACCACGAGGCCGACCAGGGTGACGGCCGCGCAGATCCCCACCGAATCCCAGCGGGCAGAGGCCATCGACCCCAGCAGCCACTGGAGAATCGCCCGGATGGCGTCGGCCTCGCCCGCGGCCATCATGATGAGGTAGGTCAGCGCCTCGAACAGCTTCGCCACCACCACGCCGGTGAGCACGACCCGCATGGAGTCGAGCCCGCTGCGCCGCAGCAGCAGCATCAGCAGGGCGAACGACAACGTGGCGCCGGCGAAGGCGCCGCCGGTCACGCCGAGCGACCCCGCGCCGAAGCCGAGGACGACCACCACGACCGCCCCCGTCGACGCCCCGGAGGAGATGCCGAGCAGATAGGGGTCGGCCAGCGGGTTGCGCGTGATGGCCTGCAGCGCGGCACCGCACGCCGCCAGCCCCGCGCCGACCAGGGCCGCCAGCAGCACCCGGGGTACGCGCAGGTCCCAGATCAGCGAGTCGGTCAGGCGCGGCAGCGGCTCGACGTCCAGCCCCAGCCGGGGGGCCACCACCCGCCACAGATCGGTGTAGCCCACGTCGGCCACCCCGATGCGTACCGACGCCGCCAGGGAGGCGACCAGGACCGCCACGCCGAGCAGGAGCAGCGAGGTGAAGGACAGGGCCGACCGGCCGAAGGCCGGTGGTGCCGGAACGGGCGCACCGGCCGCGGTCGCCTTGACGGGGTGCGGGGATCTGCGGGCCGAGGGATGGAGCAGATCCGCCCCGCCCGCCGTGGCGGCCGGATCAGCGGACATATCCCAGCTTCTGCAAGCCGTCGGCCACCAGGCGAAGGGTGTTCACCGTACGCACCGACGGGTCCATCTCGATGCCGGGTACCTCGATGATGCGGTTCTCGGTGACGGCGGTCAGCTCGGACACCAGCGGGTCCTTGCGCATCATGTCCAGCTTCTCGTCGGCGCTGTCGCCCGGTGCGCCGCGCTCCGACAGGTCGCCGACGACGATGACGTCGGGATCCCTCTCGGCGATGGCCTCCCACGAGACCTCCGGCCAGTCCTCGTTGACGTCGTCGAAGGCGTTCCCGGCTCCCAGCAGCCGGCTCATCTCGCTGGGCATCCCGGTCCCGCCCGCCACGTAGGGGAGCCCTTTGTAGACGGAGTAGAGCCAGACGACGGTCGGCTTCCCCGCGACGTTCTCGCCGGTACGGGCGGCCGTCTTCACCGCGTCGCGCTGTTCGGCGACGAGCTTGCCGGCCCGGTCCTCGACGCCGAAGATCCTGCCGAGGTTCGCGTAGTCGTCGAAGAGGAGGTCGAAGGGCGTCTTGCCGGGATCGTTGTGCTGCGGGCAGTCCACCGCGCTCACGTACGAGGGCAGGTCCAGGTCCGCCAACTCCCGGCGGGTGCCGACCTGGTCCTTGGTGAACAAGTCGGTGAAGGAGGACACCACCACGTCCGGGGTGGCCTCCCGCAGCCGCTCGCCGGTGAGGATCTTCGGGCTGATGACCGGTACGTCCTCGTAGGCGTCGGCGTACTCGTCGGCGACCTTCGTCTTGAGGTTGGACGTGCCCGCGATGCGATCGGCCAGCCCGAGCTCCAGCAGCGTCTCGGTGGAGGACTGGTCCAGGGTGACCGCCCGCTCCGGCGCCCCGCCGAAGGCCAGCTTCCGACCGCAACTGGTCACCGTGGTCGCTTCCGCGCCCGCCGCGTCGGAGTCGCCGGAGGCGTCCGGTGAGGAACACCCCGCCGCCGCGACAGTGAGGGCCAGGGTCAGGGCGCTGCCGAGGCGAACTGCGTGGCGCATCAATCCTCCGGTCAGGGTTCTCGCGGTTCTCGCGCGGGCCGCGGGTTGACGCGGACACGCTGGAGCGTTGCCATGATGTGGCAACAGGGAATGGCGTGCAAGAGAGTGACGAGCCGGAAGTATAACGATAACAATTTTCAGTAAGCTGCCGGAGGGTCCTCCCGCACGACGGGTGACGACTGCCACGACCGAACGACAGGAGCATCACGCCGTGCCGACCTCGCCGACGCCCTCTCCCGCTCCGGCCAACGCGCCGGACAAGCGTTCCGTGCTGCTCGACGTGGGGTTCCTGCGGCTGTGGTGCGGGACGACCGCCTCCGGCCTGGCCACGTGGGCGTTGCCGTTCGTGCTGGGGCTGGCGGTGCTGGAACGGGTGCTGACGGCGGCGGAGTTGGGGTTGCTGCTCGCCGCCCGTACCGTCGGCTTCCTCGCGGCGGTGCCGGTGGCCGGCGTGCTCGCCGACAGGCATTCCCGCCGGGGCGTGGTGTTGTGGTCCGGCCTGGCCGCCGCGGCGTCCGCGCCGTTGCTCGCCGCGGGTCTGGACCGCTCCGTGGCGTTGATGGCCGTGGCGGCCGCGGTGGCGGGTGCCGGGCAGGGCGCGTGCCGGCCGGCGTTTCAGGCGCTGACCGCGGAGGTCGTCGACGCGGGGCGGAGGCAGCAGGCAAATGCCGCGATGACGTTGGCGGTTCGCGTCACGACGCTGGTCGGTCCGACACTTGCCGCGCTGCTGGCGGTGTTCCTCGACACCTGGGCGCTGCTGCTGGGCATAGGCCTGCTGTGGCTGGTCGCCGCGCTGGTGCCCGGGCGGGCGGCGGGCGGGGCAGCGGCCACGGGGGCTTCGGGCGGTTCCTTCTTCGCCGAGTTCGCCGAGGGGATACGGGAGGCCCGCCGCCATCCCTGGTTCGTCGCCGGCCTCGGCGCGCTGACCGCCGTGATCTTCACCGGTTACTCCGCCACCGGCGTCGCCCTGCCGCTGGTCAGCCGGGACCGCTACGACACCGGGGCGGTGCTCGCCGCCGCCATGACCGCGTACACCGCCGGGGCGCTCGCCGGTGCGGTGGTCATCGCGCGCTGGCGCCCGCGCGCGCAGGGCTGGACGGCTCTGGCCGCGCTCGCCGCGTACGGATTCGCCCCGCTGAGTCTGATGTTCCCGGTCCACGTCGTCGTCGTGATCGCCGCCTACGTGATCGCGGGGCTGGGCATCGAGCTGTTCAACGTGCCCTGGTTCACCGCCACCCAGCGCGAGGTCGCCCCGGACAAGCTGGCCCGCGTCTCGTCGCTGGACTTCCTCGTCTCCTACGGCCTGGCACCCGTCGGCCTGGCGCTCATCGCGCCGGCCATCGACGCCTTCGGGCTGCGACCGGTCCTCGGCGCCTGCGCGCTGATCTGCTTCCTGGCCCCCGCCGCCGCGGCCCTGACCCCCACCGCGCGGAACTTCACCCGCCGGTCACACCCGGCCGCAGAACCGGTCCCCGAACCCAAGCCCGCCTCCTGACCCGTCGCTGCCGCCGCGTGCGCGGCTGCGGGTGTTCGTCAGGGTAGGGACGTGAGGAAGGTGAGGAGGGTGGTGGCGAGTTCGGCCGGGGCGTCGAGCGGGGCCAGGTGGCCGGCGTCGGGGAGGGTGTGCAGACGGGCGTCCGGGATGAGTGCGGCGAGTTCACGGCCGCGGGGGAGCGGGACCCAGCTCGTGTCGTCCTCGCCCCAGCAGATGAGCACGGGCAGGTCGATCGCGGAGTAGCGGGGTTGCATGGCGTCCGTGTAGCGCTGGTCGTCCAGGCGCTGGGTGAGCTGGCGGAAGAAGGCCGCGCGGCCGGCTTCGCCGAGCCAGGGGGCGACCAGCCGGTCGAGCTCGGCGGGGTGGAGGCCGGGGCTGCTGGCGGACTGGACGTACTCGCGCACGAGGGCTTCGTGCACCGGGAGCGGGAGGCGGGCGAAGACCTCGGCGTGTTCCCCGACCAGGGCGGAGAACGGGCTGCCCCAGGGCGGCAGGCAGACGGCGTCGACCAGAGCCAGGGCGCGGTAGGAGGCGCCGCGCAGCAGATGGGCCCCGAGGGCGACGGCTCCGCCCGAGTCGTGTGCGGCCACCAGGGGCCGATCCAGCCCCCAGAGGTCGAGGAGGGCGGTGAAGACGCCGCTCATCGCATCCAGGGAGAGGTCCTGGCCCGCGGCCGCCTCCGAGGCGCCGTAGCCGGGCATGTCCCAGACGTGGACCCGGTAGCGGTCGGCCAGCGCCCGGGCGACCGGCCGCCAGACGTACGACGAGAAGGGTGTGCCGTGCAGCAGGACGAGCGGCTCGGCGTCCGGGTCGCCGAGGCGGTCCCACCGGACGGCGCCGGAGGCGCTTGCGAAGGTGTGGGACAGGTGCCAGTCAGCCATCCGTTCACTGTAGGCGTGAGAGGTACGCGGGGAGCCCGTGGAAGCAGCGTCGCCCGGGAGGGGGAGGTTGCCGGGCCTAGGACCAGCGCCCGATGGGCACGCGATCACGCGCTGACTAGGCTCCGGGTCATCCGCCGGGTCGCCAGGGGCCCGCACCGACCGGGAGGCAGTACGTTGCCGGCTGACGCCGCGGCCCATGTGCGCATCGCCCGCCCGTCCCGTGACCTCCGGGCCGCCGAGGAGTTCTGGGTCTCGGGCGTCGGGCTCGATGTCCTGTACCGGCATGAGGCGGGCGACGCTCCCGGCGGGCACGCCCTTCTCATGGTCGGCTGGCCCGACGCGCCCTGGCACCTCGAACTCGTCCGCGATCCGGCCGCCCCCGTGGATCCGCGGCCGACCCCCGAGGACCTCCTGGTGATCTACCTCGGCGAACCGGTGCCCGACTCCCTGAAGGAACGGCTCGCACGGCACGGGGGGAAGCGCGTACCGGCTCACAACCCGTACTGGGACACCTGGGGCGTCACCTTCCAGGACCCGGACGGCTATCTGCTCGTGCTGTCCACCCGGACCTGGAGCAACTCGTAGCCCCCGCCCCGCTCCCCGGCCACGTCCGGCGGGCCGGGGGCGGGGTTGACACCGGGGGTCATGTCCATGACTGTCGAGGCCGTCGGCGACGCGTCTCCGATCCCGGGGAGCGTCGCCGCCGACACGCCGCCGACACGGAGGTACGTGGATGGGGGAGCCGACGTTCGGACTCCTGGGGCCGCTGCGCGTGTGGGCGGGAGGCGTCCCGGTCCGGATCGGCGGGCCAAAGCCGCGGGCGGCGCTCGCCACACTGCTGCTGCAACCCGGTCGCTTCGTCTCCGTGGACGTGCTGACGGAGGTGCTGTGGCCGGGCGGCGCACCCCCGTCGGCCGTCGCCAACGTCCGCACGTACGTCCGCAACCTGCGCCGGGCGCTGGCGTCCGCGGGGATCTCCGCCGCCGGGCTGCGGACGGAGCCGTCCGGCTACGCGTTCGACGTCGCGCCGGACGACGTCGACATGCTGCTCTTCGAGCGGCGCCTGGACCGGGCTCGCGCCGCCCGCGACCGGGGCGACGACGTCGCCGCGCTGCACGGCTACGAGGCGGCGCTCGGCCTCTGGCGCGGCGGCGTCCTCCAGGACGTACCGGCCAGCGTGGTCTGGGACCCCGGCGTCACCAGGCTGGAGGAGCTGCGCGCGACCGCGGTCGACGAGTGCCTCGGTGTCCGGCTCCGGCTGCGGGACTACGCGCTCCTCCTCGCCGAGCTGCGCGCCCGGCTCACCGAGGATCCGCTGCGGGAGGACCTGTGGCGGATGCTCGTACGCGCGCTGCACGACTCCGGCCGTACGACCGAGGCACGTTCCGCCTACGCCGAGGCCGAGCGCATCCTGGCCGCCGAACTCGGCACGGAGCCGAGCAGGCCGCTGCGGGCCGTCGGCGAGGAGGTCAACGGGTACGCCGCGCGGCGCCGCGCGGCGGCAGTCACGCCCGTGTGCCAGTTACCCATGGACGTACCGGACTTCACCGGCCGGACGGCGGAGATCGCCGCGCTGGAGAAGCTGCTGGCGGCGGCCGACCGGCGGCCGGTCGTCGTGGCGATGTCGGGCCCGCCGGGGTCGGGGAAGTCCGCGCTGACGGTGCACGTGGCGCACCGGGCCCGGGCGGCGTTCCCCGACGGCCAGCTCTTCGTCGACCTCGGCGGGCTGAGCGACCGGCCGCGCGACCCCGCCGACGTCCTGGCCGAGATGCTGCGCGGGCTCGGCGTCGTGGACAGCACCGTCCCCGCCGAGCGGAGCGAACGGGCCGCGCTGCTCCGCTCGCGCCTGGCGCAGCGGCGCTTCCTCATCGTGCTCGACGACGCGGCCGACGGCGCGCAGGTGCGCCCCCTGCTGCCCGGCACCGGGGGCTCCGCCGTGCTCGTCAGCTCCCGCCACCGCATGCCCGACCTGCCGGCGCACCACTTCTCGCTCGGCGAGCTGACGCGGGACGAGGCCCGCGCCCTGCTCGCCGCGGTCGCCGGACCCGGCCGGCCGGACACCGACGCGGCCGGCGCGGACCGGGTGCTCGCCGGCTGCGGATCGCTGCCGCTGGCGGTACGGATCGCGGGGTCGCGGCTGGCGAACCGGCGGTCCTGGACCGCGGCCACGCTGGCCGACCTGTTGCAGGACGAGCGCGGCCGGCTCGACCAGTTGCAGGCGGGCGAGCTGGAGGTGCGGGCGAGCGCGGAGCTGAGCTACCGGCACCTGCCGGAGGCGGCGGCCACGGCCTTCCGCGCCTTCGGCCGGCTGCCGGCCGAGCCGGTCGGCGGCTGGCTCGTCGCGGTCGCCATGGGCTGCGCTTCCGACGGCGCTTCCGACGGCGTTTCCGCCGGTGGCGCCGCCGAAGCGCTGGCCACTCTCGCCGACAGGCACCTGATCGAGGCCGTGGGGACCGACGCGCTCGGGCTGCCGCGCTACCGCATGCACGACCTCCTGCGCTGCTACGCGCGCGAGCTGGCCGACGCGGACACCTTCACGGTGCGCCGGCGGCAGCAGCTCCGTATCGTCGACGCCCTGACCGCACTCGCGCGCACCGCGAACGCGGCGATGCCCACGCGATTCCTCGGCGTGTTCGGCGCGGCGGCGCATCCCGCCGGACCGGACGGGCCGGACGGGCCGGACGCGGAGATCACCCGGGCCGTGCGGGCCCGGCCCGTCGCGTGGTTCGAGACCGAGCGCCGGATCCTCGTCGCCACGGTGGAGTCCGCGCTGCGGCTCGGCCGCGTCGCGCAGGCCGCCGACCTCGCGCTGGAGCTGGCGAGCTTCTTCGACCTCCGCGGCTACTACGGCGACTGGCTGCGCACGCACCAACTGGTGCTCGACGCGATCCCGGCCCCCGCGGACGCGCGGGCCGCCGCGCTGCTCCGCAACATCGGGCAACTGCACCTCTACCGCGACCGGTACGCCGACGCACTCGACTCCTTCGCCTGGGCCCGCGCGCTCTTCGGTGCCGTCGGCCACCCGTCGGGCGAGGCGGTGGCGGCGGCCGGGGAAGGGTCCGTCCACCGGATCCTCGGCGACCTCGACGCCGCGCTGGCGACGTTCACCGACGCGCTCGGCGGGTTCCGGCAGGCCGGCGACCGGCACGGTGAGGCGGTCGCCCGCAACGCCATCGCCTCCGTCTGGCTGGAGCGCAAGGACCCGCGGGCGGCGGCGTCCTGGCTCGACGGCGCGCTGGAGCTGGCCCGGGACCTCGGCGACCGGCACCGCGAGGCGCAGGTGCGCCGCCGCGTCGCCGTGCTGCACGACCTGCGCGGCGATGCGGACCTGGCGCGGGCGGAGCTGGAGCGGGCCCTGGACATCTTCGGCGACCTCGCCGACACGCACTGCGCCGCCTACGTGCAGGAGAGCATCGGCGAACTGTGTCTGCGCCGGGGCAACGCGGGCGAGGCGTCGGCGCTGCTCGCCGACGCGCTCGCCGTGCAGCGGCAGTTGGGCGACCGGCGCGCGGAGGCGAGTCTCGCCTGCCTGCTCGGTGAGCTGCACCGCGCGACGGGCCGGGTACAGACCGCGCGGCACTACTTCCACCGGTCCCTGTCCACCTGGCGGCGGCTGGAGGCGCACGACCGGGCCGCGTCGGTGCACGCGAAGCTGCGGGCGCTCCACTCCGGCCCGGGTTGACGCGCGTGGAGCGCGTGCGTCAGCAGTTCGTGCTCGTCAGCCGGCGGTCGAGGTGGTCGTACCACCTGACGCCCTGGACGACCGCGACGACGACCGAGCCGTTGTGGATCTGCTCGTAGTGCAGGTGCGGTGTGAACTCGTGGATCGCGGACGTGGCGCCGACCTTCCCGATCACCTGGCCGCGCGTGACCTGCGCGCCGCGCGCGACGGTGCGCTCCTTCAGATGCGCGTAGCGGGTCCGCCAGCCGTCTCCGTGGGCGATGACGACGGTGTTGCCGTAGCCGTCGCCGGTGGAGTAGTACGACGCGACGACGGTGCCGCCCGCGCTGGCGAGCACGCGGCGGCCGAGGTCGTCGGGGGTGCCCTGGGCGTTGTAGTGGTTCCAGTCGATGGAGTGCGCCGGGCTGTGCCCGGCCCAGTTGTTGCCGCGCCAGACCTGGCCGCAGAGGAACGGCATCCTGAAGCCGGGCCGGGCCAGCGGCGTCGCCGTCTCTGACGACGCGCCGGCCGCGGGGGCCGCGGCGGCGACCGGCGTCGCGACGGCCGCGGCGGCGGCCACGCTCACCGCGGCGAGCAGGCGGCGGAAACGTCTGCGCATGGTTCTCCCCTTGTCGTCGGTGACCCGGCGATTGAAGGGGGCGTCGATACAAAGCGGATACACAAGGCGGGGACGGTCCGCGCGCCCGACCGCCGGCGGTGGTGTGCTCCGCCGATGGGATGCACCATTGAGGTGTGGGATCACGGAAAGACCGCAGGCCGGAAGCGTCTGGCGGCGAGGCAGAGGGCTATCGGTTCGACATCACCGATGCCGCCGTCGTGGTGGACTCGCAGGGTCTGGTCCAGCACTGGAACGAGGGCGCCGAAGCGCTGTTCGGTTACGCTGCGGCGGACGCGGTTGCACACCCTGTGACGGATATTCTGTCGATTCCGTGGGAGAAGCGCTGGGAGACAGCCGAACGGAACCCGGCCGGAAGAGGATGGACGGGCTCCTTCACGGCGCGGCACCGCGACGGGAGCCGCCTTCGGGTCAGGGCGCAGGTCTGTCCGCTGGGGGGCGATCACCGGGCGAGCTGGCTCATCGTGGCCACCAGCCTCGCCACCGCACACGAGCGGGAGCGCGAGCAGGCGATTCTGCGCGGACTGTTCTCCCAGTCACCGTTCGGGCTGACCGTCGTGGATCCGCAACTGAGGGTCGTCATGGTCAACCCGGCCCTGGAACGCATGGAGGGCGTCCCCGCGCGGCTGCGTCTGGGCCGCGCGCTGGGCGACACCGTTCCCGAGGAGGTCGGTCCGATAGCCGAGGCCCACGCCCGGGAGGTACTGGAGACGGGTGAGCCACGGGTCGCCGTCTCCCATGTCGATCCCCCGGTCGCTTCCTCCTCCCATCTGCCGCACGTCCGCTCCCGCTCCTCCTTCAGGCTTCAGGACCCGGCCGGCCGCACCCTGGGGATGGGCCAGGCGGTTCTCGACGTCACCGGCTACTACCAGGCGCGACGACACCTCACCCTGATCAGCGAGGCCGGTATCCGCATCGGCAGCACGCTGGATCTCGACCGTACCGCCCAGGAGTTCGCCGAGGTGCTGGTGCCGCAGGTCGCGGACTTCGTCGCCGTCGACCTCTCCGCCGCCGTCGTCCACGGCCACGAGCCCGATCCGGTCCTGATCGCCGACTCCGCCGAGCTGATCCGGCGCGCTCAGCAGTCCATCCGGGAGGACATCCCGGAATCCGTGACGCCGGCGGGGACACCGGTCACCTATTCCAGATCGTCGCCTCAGCAGCGTTGCGTCACCTCGGGCCGTTCCGTGCTGGAGCCCACCGTGGATCTGTCGACCTCCTGGCTGTCCCAGGACGCGGTGCACTCGGACAAGCTGAAGGAAGTCGGCATCCACTCCCTCCTGGTGGTCCCCCTGCGCGCCCGCGGCATCACCATGGGGGTGGCCACCCTGGTGCGCTGGAAGAACCCCGAAGCCTTCGACGCCGACGATCTCCTCCTCGTCGAGGAACTCGCCGCCCACGCGGCCGTCTGCGTCGACAACGCCCGGCGCTTCGGCCGCGAACACCGCGCCGCCCTGTCCCTCCAGCGCCACCTCCTCCCCAAGGACCTGCCGACCCCCACCGGCGTGGAAGTCGCCTACCGCTATCTGCCGGCCGACACCCACGCCGGCGTCGGCGGAGACTGGTTCGACGTGCTGCCCCTCTCCGGTGGGCGCATCGGACTGGTCGTCGGCGACGTCGTCGGCCACGGCATGAAGGCGGCGGCCACCATGGGACGCCTGCGCACCGCCGTCCAGACCCTCGCCGACCTCGACCTGCCGCCCGACGAGCTCGTCGCCCACCTCGACGACCTGGTCTCCCATCTCGACGAAGCGGAGGCAGGAGACCGCCGCATCCCCGGCGTGATCGGGGCCACCTGCGTGTACTGCGTGTACGACCCCATCTCCCGCACCGCGGACATCACCCGAGCGGGCCATCCCCCGCCCGCCATCGCCCATCCCGACAAAGCCGTCGAATTCCTGGACATCCCGGCGGGACCCCCGCTCGGACTCGGCGGCCTGCCCTTCGAATCCACGCACCTCACGATCCCGGACGGAAGCGTCCTCGCCTTCTACACCGACGGCCTCATCACCGCCTCCCCCGACCGCGACATCGATCTCGGCTTCACCCGGCTGGCCTTCGCGCTGGCCTACCCCGACCGCCCGCTGGAGGAGATCTGCGACGTCATGGAGCGCCTCCTGCTCCCGGACCATCCCCGTGACGACGTCGCCTTCCTCGTCGCACGCCCGCGCTCCATCGACGAGGAGAACGTCGCGACCTGGCACCTGCCCCGCGAACTCACCGCGGTCGGCCAGGCCCGGTCCCTGACCACCGAGCAACTCGACGCCTGGCACCTGGACGATCTCGCCTCCACCGCCGAACTGATCGTCAGCGAGCTGGTGACCAACGCCATCCGCCACGCCTCCGGCCCCGTCGACCTGCGCCTCATCCGCGACGTGAACCTGATCCTCGAAGTCTCCGACGGCAGCCACACCTCCCCCCACCTGCGCCAGGCGGCCATCGACGACGAGGGCGGGCGCGGGCTCTTCCTGGTGGCCCAGTTCGCCCAGTCCTGGGGAACCCGCTACACGACGGACGGCAAGACCATCTGGGCCGAACAGCATCTCCCTCCGGGGGTGCGGGCGGGAGCGTAGAGAAGCTGCGGACCGCAGTCCGCCGGCGGGGGCGGAGAGCGGTCAGGACCGGTCGGAGGCGGCCTCCGCGGCGGGGGCGGAGGCGGGGGTGTGCGGGGTGCCCTCGGCGCGGTGGCGGGCGCGGACCGCGCCGCTGTGGGCGCGGACCTGCTCGGGGCGCTCGCCGGTGGCGGCGGCGACCTCCCCGGCGCGTACGTGGTGGATCAGCGCCTCCGCCGGGCGGCCGGCGCCGAGCAGCGCCTCGCCGAGGCCGTTGAGCGCCGCCGCCTCGCCGTAGCGCTCGCCGGTGGTGGCGAACAGCCGCAGCGCCCGCCGGTGGTGGTCGGCCGCGTCCTCGTACCGCTCCTGCGCCAGGTACACGTCGCCCAGCGCCGTCAGCGCGTACGCCTCGCGGCCCTCGTGTCCCAGCGCGCGGTAGAGGTCGAGCGCCTGGCGCAGGTGCCCGGCGGCGGCCGTGACGTGCCCCTGCCGCAGTTGGACGCGGCCGAGGAACATCAGCGTGCGGGCGCGGCCGGGCCGGTCGCCGGTGACGGCGTGCAGCGCCAGCGCCCGGCGCTGGTGCGCGGCGGCCCCTGCCAGGTCGCCGCGGCGGAGGCAGACGTTGCCGAGGTTCGTCAGCGTACGGGCCCGGCCGACCCGGTCGCCGACCTCCGCGTAGAGCGCGAGCGCGCGCCCGTGGCAGTCGGCGGCGCGGTCGAGCCGGCCGAGCCGCCAGTGGACGTTCCCGAGGTTCGACAGGGCGCGGGCCAGGCCGGCGAGGTCGCCGGAGCGCTCGTGCAGCACGAGGGCCCGTTCCAGGAACTCCTCGGCGGGCAGGTGCTCGCCGAGCCGCCAGTGGACGGCGCCCAGGCTGGTCAGGGCGTGCGCCTCGCCGGAGACGTCGCCGGTGCGCTCCGCGGCGTGCAGCGCGTGGGTGTGGAAGGAGAGCCCCTCCGCGTGATGGCCGCCGTCGAGGTGGCGGAAGAGCACGGCCGCGAGGCCGACGGCGTACTCCGGCCCGGGCCCGGCCGCAGCCGCGGCGCACACCGCGCCCAGCACCGGCAGCTCCGCGTCGAGCCAGTCGCGGGCCTCGGCGGGCCCGTGCACGGGCGCGGGCGGCAGCGGGCGGCCGGCGGGCGGGCGGTGGTGCCGCTCGGCCGGGTAGAGCTGGTCCATCGCGGCCGTCGCGCCGGCCAGGTAGTGGTCGTACAGGCGGACGCGCGCCGCACCGCCGCTCTCCTCGGCGTCGTGCCGGCGCGCCAGGTCCGCCGCGTACGCGCGCAGCAGGTCGTGCATCGCGAAGCGGCCGGGCCGCGGGGACTGCACGAGGTGCGCGCCACGCAGCGCGTCGAGCAGCCGCGCGGCGTCGTCCTCCGGCACGTCGAGCAGCGCCGCGGTGGCCCGTACGCCGAAGTCGGGGCCGGGGTGCAGGTGCACCAGCCGGAACGCGCGCGCGGCGGCGGGCGGCAGGTGCCGGTACGACCAGGAGAGCACCGACCGCACGGCCGCCCGCGGGTCGCCGCCCGCGTCCAGCAGGTCCAGCCGCCGCCGGTGGTCGGCCAGCTCCGTCACCAGCTCCGCCAGCGGCACCCCCGGGCGCGTGGCCGCCAGCTCGGCCGCCACCCGCAGCGCCAGCGGCAGCCGCGCGCACTGTTCGGCGAGCGCGGCGTACGAAGCGGGGTCCGCCGGCGCCCGCCGGCCGACGAGCAGCCGGAGCAGCGCGACCGCCTCGTGCCGCGGCAGCGGCCCCAGGGAGAGGCGGCGGGCGCCGTGCAGCGCCACCAGTCCCGCCATGCTGTCCCGGCTCGTGACGAGCACGGCGCACGACGGTGAGCCGGGCAGCAGAGGGCGTACCTGCTCCACCGACAGCGCGTTGTCCAGCACGAGGAGCAGCCGCCGGCCGGTGACCTCGGTGCGGAAGCGGGCGGCGCGCTCCTCCGGGTCGAGCGGGATGTGCGCCCCGCCGAGGCCGAGGGCGCGCAGGAAGCCGGTGAGGGCGTCGGCCCAGGGCAGCGGGCTCCGCGGGTCGTAGCCGCGGAGGTCGACGTAGAGCTGGCCGTCCGGGAAGCGGCCGCGCACGCGGTGCGCCCAGTGCACGGCGAGCGCCGTCTTGCCGGCGCCGGCGGTGCCGGAGACCACCAGGACCGGCAGCGGGCCGGGGCCGGCGGACAGCGGCTCGTCGAGCGCGCGCAGTTCGCCGCCGCGGCCGGAGAAGCCGTAGACGTCGGCGGGGAGTTGGGACGGTACGGGGCGGGGGGCCGGCGGCGCCGGCCAGAGGGGCACGGGCTGCGCCACGGCTGCCGGCCGCTCCGCCGGCCGCGGCGCCGGGGGCTGCGGGTTCCGCGTCCGCGGCGGCAGGGGCGCCGAGGGCGGCGCCCCGCCCTGCGGGCCTTCGCCTGCGCCGTGCGGCGTCGCCCGCGGCCGCCCCCGCCGGCCCCCGCCGCCCGGGCCGTCCGGCTCCCGCAGCAGCCCCGCGTACGCGGCGGTCAGCTCCGGCCCGGGGTCGACGCCCAGCTCGTCGGCGAGCCGGCGGCGGGTGTCGAGGTACGCGGCGAACGCCAGATCGCGCTGCCCCACCGCCTCGTACGCGCGCACCAGGCACGCCTGCGCGCCCTCGTCCAGCGGATGCCGGCCCGCGTACTCCACCAGCAGCGGCAGCGCCTCCGCCGCCCCGCCCGACGCGACCATCGCCGCCCCGTACCGGGCGACCGCCGCCCGCCGCTCGCCCGCCAGCGCGACCAGCGCCGGATGCCCCGCGAGCAGCGGGAGGTCCGCGAGCGGGGGCCCGTGCCAGAGCGCGAGCGCCTGGCCGAGCAGCGCGGCCGAGCGCCGCGGCCCGTGCTCGCGCCGCGCCGTCTCGGCCCGCGCGGCGAGCCGCCGGAAGCGCGTGAGGTCGACACCGTCGACCGCGCCGGCCGCGTCGCCCCCGCCGTCCGCCTCGCCTGCGCCGTCCGCGTCGGCCTCCGGCACGTGCAGCGCGTACCCCTCGCCCACCCGCGGCAGCAGCGCGCTCGCGGTGCGCGCCGGCCGGTCCGGCTCCAGCAGTCGGCGTAATCGCTTCACGTACGTCTGGATCAGGTTCGCGGCGCTGCGCGGCTGCGCCTCGCCCCACAGCGCCTCGGCCAGCTCGCCGCGCGTGAGCGGCCGGCCGTCCGCCAGCACCAGCAGCCCGAGCAGCGCCCGCTGCTGCGGGGTGCCGAGGGGGACGCGCACCGCGTCCCGCCACACCTCCAGCGGACCCAACACCTGCACCCGCATGTCGTTCCCCCTCGCTCGCCCCACTGCGCGGCTCCCCGCGGCACAGGATTCTGCAGACACCGCGAGCCGTCCAGCAGTTCGAGGCCCGGGACGCGCGGGACGGCCGCCGGGGCACGGCGCGGAGCCCGCCCCGGATGAGGACCGGGGCGGGCTCGGGGGGCGAACGCGGCCGGCGCGGTGGCCGCGGGCGTCGCTCAGTTGGAGTCGAGCTGGACGGCGATGTCGCTGATGGGCAGCGGGAACTGACCCAGGCCGGTCGTCTCGCCGGTCAGCAGGTTCACGTCGTACAGCGCGTACGCGCCGCCGGCGGCCGGCTGCAGGCTGGCGAACGCGGTGTTCGTCTTCGTCTTGCCGTTGACGAGGTCGGCGTAGACGTCCAGGCCCGCGTTCGGGCCGGCGTCGAAGCCGAGCGAGCCGGTCGGGGCGAGCGTGCCGTTGTTGGCCGGGGACTGGATGACCACCTGGTCGGTGGTGGTGTTGATGCCGAACAGGGTGGTGGCGGTCTGGTTGTTGAGATCGTTGTTCGTGTAGCCGGACGCGGTCACGCCCCGCGTCGTGCCGCCCGGCGGCGTGGTGAGGACGAGGTCCTCGACGGTGGTGTGGTCGTTCAGGTTGTGCCGCAGGTTCTGGCCGTTGTCGCTGACCACCCGCAGCCGGTCGGCGGCGGGGTTGTGGTCGAAGCCGAAGTTGGTCCCGTACAGCGGGACCTGGAGCTGCGAGACCTTGGTGACGACCACGTCCGGGGTCTGCGGCGGCATGGTGATCGTGTAGATCCCACCCTGGTCGCCGAGGCCGTACAACTTGCCGTCCTGGGGGCGGAAGTCGATGCCGCGAAGGGCCGTGTCGCCCTTCAGCCCGGTGACGACCCGGACCCAGTCCAGCACGGTGGGCCGGTCGGTGGTGAAGGTGGACATGAGCGTGCCGTCGCTGGAGATGCCGTAGGCGCGCAGGCTCGCGGCGCTCTGCGAGTTGGAGCTGCCGGACGCCGGTGCGGCCACGGCGAGCGCCGCGACGGCGGACAGCGCGGCGACCGCCGCGACGGCTCTCTTCCTGAATCCTGTCACTGGTCTTCCCCCTCCTGTGTGGCGAGCCACTGTGTGGCGAGCGGGCCACAAGCTATGCGGGGGGACTGGACGCCGATTGGACGACGGCTGGCCGTACCGGCGGTACGGGGCACGGGGCCGGACGTACGGCCCCGCGCACCTCGCCCACCGCGGCGGCTCAGCCGCCGTGGCCGTCCGGCCTGTCGCCGACAGCGGTGAAGGAGCGCGTCACCAACCGTGTGATGCAGGCGTCAGGACGGCTCGTCGGGGCCGGATTCGAGGCCGGACTCCCGGGCGGCAGGCTCGCCGTCAGGTCTGCGGGGTACGGGCGTTGCTGGTCGCCCATGCGAGCGCGTAGTCGGCCACCTGCTCCCAGCCGGGCTCCACGCCCGTGAAGTGCGAGCGGTCCGGGAACTCGTACGTCTCGGTCAGGGCCGCGGAGTTGCGGTACTTCTTCGCGTTCGAGCGGATCACCGCGGGCGGCATCAGGTGATCCTTGCCGCCGATGATGAACAGCAGCGGCGCCCGCTCGTCCCGGTCGTAGTCGACCCAGGTCTCCTGGTGTCCCGGCTTCCAGTTGGCGAGCAGGCCGTAGTTCCACACCCAACTGCCGGGCGCCGGGATGTGGAGGCGGTCGTACGCCGCGTCGGACTCCTCCCGGGTGCAGGTGTTGGCGAACGCGTAGTGGAACTGCTCCTTGGTGAAGCCCACCGCGCGGTGCCGGTTGGCCGGGTTGGAGAGCACCGGGAACAGGGACTTGATCTGGGACGGCGGGTTCACCCGCACACCCTCGGGCGGCGCCGAGTCGATGGTCACGGCGGCCACGCCCAGGCCCCGGTTGACCAGGAGCTGGGTGAAGGTCCCGCCGAAGGAATGGCCCATGATGATCGGCGGACGGTCCAGGCTCTCGATCACGTTGCCGAGATGGTCGAGGGTTTCGGAGACGGACGCCGCGGCGATGATCTCGGGCTTCGCGCGCAGCGCCTCCACCTCGATCTCGAACCCCGGGTACGACGGCACGACCACCTCGTACCCCTTCGCCCGGTAGTGCTGCGCCCAGCGGTCCCAGCTTCTCGCGGTCATCCAGAGCCCGTGGATCAGCACGATCGGCGGGGCATCGGTCGTCGGCTCGCTCATGTGCCGCAGCTCCTCTCGCTCGGGGCTCTCACCATCGTCGGCCCCGAGGACGGGTCCCACAAACGCAGCGACGAAGTGGCGGGACGGGCCGGAGTGTGCCGGTGCACGGATGCGATCATGACGCGCAGGGGCGACGCTGGTGTGCGTGGCCATGCTGCGCAGCCTGCCCGCCGGCCTGGCGTGACGACGCCCCGCCGTGCCGCCGTGCAGCGGTCCTCGGTACCTCCCCACCCCCCACCTCACGGAGTACGTCATGACCGCTCCCTCCGGCTCCATCGTTCTGGAGCCCGCCGCCCAGCAGTTCGCCCAGGACACGTCCCAGCCGCCGTTCCTGTACGAGATGGGGCCCGAGAAGGCCCGCAAGCTCCTGGACGACATTCAGGCCGAACCGATCGGGAAGCCCGACGCCGACTCGGAGTGGATCACCGTTCCCGCCGACGTCGGCGACGTCCAGGTCCGCATCGTCCGGCCGCGCGGGGTCGCCGGGCCTCTCCCCGTGGTGCTCTACATGCACGGCGGCGGATGGATTCTGGGCAACGCCGGCACCCACGACCGGCTGGTGCGCGAACTCGCGGACGGGGCGCGGGCCGCGGTCGTGTTCGTCGAGTACGCCCGCTCTCCCGAAGCCCACTACCCGGTCGCGATCGAGCAGGGCTACGCCACCGCGCAGTGGATCGTCAGGGAAGGCGCCGCCCACGGCCTCGATCCGGACCGCATGGCGGTTGCGGGCGACTCGGTCGGCGGGAACATGACGGCCGCCCTCACGCTCATGGCCAAGGAGCGCGGCGACGTCCGCTTCGTGCACCAGTCGATGTACTACCCGGTCACCGACGCCGGCATGGACACCGAGTCCTACGCCGACCTCGCCTCCGGCTACTACCTCACCGCCAAGGCCATGGAGTGGTTCTGGAACGCCTACGCGCCCGACCGCTCGCAGCGCGGCGAGATCACCGCGTCCCCCCTGCGGGCCGGACTCGACCAGCTCTCCGGTCTCCCGCCGGCCCTCCTCCTCGTCGACGAGGCGGACGTGCTCCGCGACGAGGGCGAGGCCTACGCGGCCAAGCTCCGCTCGGCCGGCGTCGACGTCACCACCGTCCGTTACGACGGCGTGATCCACGACTTCATGATGCTCAACCCGCTCAGCGACACCCGGGCCGCCCGGGCGGCCGTCGCCCAGTCCGTCACGGCGCTGCGCGACGCCCTGGGCAGTGGTGCGGGCTCCTCCTGAGCGGCCCGCCACGGTGTGCCCACGGTGGGAATGTCACAGGGTGCGCGGCTGTCCGGTCAGAGGGGTGACCACTCCGCCGGACACGAGGGAAGCCGTGCACCCTTCGTGACCGTCCGCGGTGTCACAGGCAGGCCGCCCGCCCGGTTCCAGATGGCGACCAGCCGAACGTCCCAGGGGAGTGACCCACGTGCTGCAGCAGGTGCCGACGAGCGACGAGAAGCAGGAGTGGCGGTGGATCGTCCCCGGCGGTCTGTGGGAGATCGCCCGCCCCCTGCTGCCACCGGAGCATGCCCGGCCGCAGGGCGGCGGAACACGGAACACGCCCGATCAGACGGTGTTCGCCGCCGTCGTCTACGTCCTGGTGTCCGGCTGCGCCTGGCGTGCCCTGCCGCCCTGCTTCGCCCTGTCGAAGTCCACCGCCCACCGCCGCTTCCTGCTCTGGTCCCGTGCCGGGGTGTGGGACCGGTTGCACCGGGCGGTGCTCGACACCCCGGCCGCGGCGGGGATGGCCGACCTGTCCCGTACGGTCCTGGTCTCCGCCCGGGAGCGGGCGGAGGAAGGGGCGAACCTGCGGGCACGGGTTCCGTGGGAGGGCGCTGACCCGGTCATGCGGTGCGCCGCCTGCCGGGCAGGGCAGAACCGCCCCGCGTGCCCCTCGCGCTAGCCGGAGTCCGGATCAGTGCGCGGTCGAGTCGCCGAGCGCGGTCTTCAGCTCGGCCCGCCCCTTGATGCCGAGTTTCAGGAAGACCTTGTGCAGGTGGTACTCGGCGGTGCGCGCGCTGATGAACAACCGCGCCCCGATGTCCCGGTTCGTGAGCCCTTCGCGGGCGAGGCGCGCCACGTTCAGCTCCTGCTCGGTGAGCTGCGCCGTCGGCCGCTGCGCGCGCGCGTGCGGTGCCTCGCCGATCGTGCCCAGTTCGCGTGCGGCGCGGTCGGCGAAGCCCTTCATGCCGCAGCGCGACAGGACGTCGTACGCGGACGTGAGCTGCTCGCGGGCGTCCGCGTGCCGGCCCTGGCGCACGAGTTCCTCCCCGTACAGCAGCTTGCAGCGGCCGATCATGATCGGGATGCGCTCCCGCTCGAAGCGCGCGAGCGCTTCCACGTACCGGCTCTCCGCCTCGTCGCCCTCCCGCAACTGCGCCTCGGACATCGCCAGGACGGCGCGCGCCCAGGTCGTCCCGACCGGTCGCGTGACGGCGGCCAACTGCTCGAACGCCTGCTCGGCGAGGGCCCGTTCGCCCGTGTGCGTGGCCGCCTCGACGAGCTCCAGCAGGGTGCGCATCGCGTGGTTCAGCTCGTGTGTGTACGGCAGCTCGCGGCGTCCTGAGGCCACCGCCTCGGCGAAGCGGCCGAGGCCGTTGTAGAGGATGGCCTCGGAGAAGTTGACCGCGCTCACGCCGTAGCCCTCGCCGCGTGCCTGCGCGTCGGCGCGGATCCGCTCCGTCCACCGCTTCGTCTCCTCGGCCTCCCCCCGGTACGCGGCGAGGAAGAGCCGGCCGTACTGCGGCAGCGGGTTGCCGGTGACCTCCTTGATGGCTTCTATCTCGTCGCAGGACGCTTCCGCGGCGTCCAGGTCGCCGTCGACCGTCTGCGCCAGCATCAGCAGGCTCAGGGCGATCGGCAGCACCGTCAGGACTCCTTCGGCGCGGGCGAGTTCGACCGCGCGGTTCGCGAGCGCGCGGAGGGCGGGGGCGTCCCAGAGGTCCTGCGCGGAGCGCGAGGCGAACCACATCCAGTGCAGCTCCAGCGCCGGGGCCTGCTCCATGAAGGCGCGCTGGGCGCGGCGCAGGGTCTGCAGGGCCGCCTGCTGCCCCCTGGCGGCGAGCAGTGCCTGGCCGCGCAGGATCAGGTCCCGTGCCCGGTCGGACTCCTCCGCGGCGGGGGTCGCCTCCAGGATCGCGTTCGCCACGGCGGCGGCCTGCTCGGCGTCGCCGAGCCGGCCGCCGTAGATCGCGGCTGCCAGCGCCTCGATGTAGGTGTCGCGGGCCAGGACGGGGTCGAGTCCCTCCAGGCCCTGCGCGGCGGCGAGCAGGCGCTGCGTGCCGCTGCGATCACGCCGTAGCGCGTACCCGGCGCGGGCCCGCAGCCGGGCGACGAGCGCTTCCTGCAACTCGCTGAGGGGGAGGTCGCCGGCGGATTCGAGCAGGTGCAGCGCGGCCGTCGGCGCGCCCGCCTCGTGCTTGGCCTCGGCCGCGGCGATCAACCGCTGCGCGCGGGGGAACGGCTGGGGAGTCAGTTCCGTCGCCCGTTCCAGGAAGGCGGCCGCGGCGGCGGCGCCGCCCCGGGTCCGTGCCCGTACCGCGGACCGCTCCAGCTCGGCGGCGACCTCTTCGTCCGGGTGCAGGGTCGCGCTGGCCCGGTGCCAGGCCCGGCGGTCGGGGTCGTGCTCGGCGCTGGTGACGTCGGCCAGCGCGGCGTGGACGCGGCGGCGGTCCTCCGGCGCCGCCGAGCGGTAGACCGCCGACCGTACGAGCGGATGGCGGAACCCGGCGCGGGTGCCGACGACCAGCGCGTCGGCCTGCGCGGCGGCGTCGAAGTCCGTCGGTCCCAGCCCGAGTATCGCGCTCGCGCGCCACAGCAGCCCGGGGTCGCCCGTCGGCTCGGCGGCTGCCAGCAGCATCAGCAGGCGCGTCGACGCGGGCAGCGGCTCGAACTGGGCGACCAGGCTCTGCTCGATACGGCCTTCCAGCGCCACCGAGCCGGCGAGAGCGAACCCGCCGGCGATCTCGGCCGGGCTCAGCGCCCGCGGCAGCTCCCGCAGCGCGAGCGGGTTGCCGCGTGCCTCCGCGAGCAACTGGTCGCGGATGCGCCGGTCCAGGCCGCCCGGGGCGGCGAGCCGCAGGAGCTCGCGCGCGTCCTCGTGGCCCACCCCGGTGATCTCCATCCGGGGCAGCCCGGCGAACGCGTCGTCCACCGTGCGCATGGCCAGGACGAGGGCGACTCCCTCGGCGTCGAGGCGCCGGGCGGCGAACGCGACCGCGCGTGCCGACGCCTCGTCGAGCCACTGGGCGTCGTCGACGAGGCAGAGGAGCGCCCGTTCGTCCGCGGCCTCGGTGAGCAGCCCGAGCAGGGCGATCCCGACGAGGAAGGGGCTGGGTGCGGAGCCCTGGCGCAGCCCGAGCGCCGTCTCGATCGCCTCGCGCTGCGGGCCCGGCAGGCGTCCGGCCGAGCCCATCAGGGGTCCGCACAACTGATGCAGCCCCGCGTAGGCCAGCTCCATCTCGGACTCCGGCGCGATCATGCGCTCGATCCGGGCATGGCCCGCGGCACCCTCCGCCATCCGCTCCAGGAGCGCGCTCTTGCCGATACCCGCCTCACCGGAGACGACCAGCGCACCGCTCTTTCCGGCGCGGGCGCGCTCGACCATCGCGTGCAGCTCGGCCGACTCGCGGACGCGTCCCCGCAGGGGCGCGCTTTCGGGCACTCTGCCGTCTTCGCTGGAGATGACCACGCGAAGATGCTAGCGAACTGCGTGTCCTACGTGGTGGGGGCCGGTTGGCGGACGGCCGTGCCCCGCCGGTCAGGCGGGCGGGGGGACGCGCAGGTGCCGTCGTTCGGCCAGTTCCTCCGCGCCCACCACAGTCAGCACGGGAGTGCCCGGGGGCGCGAACATGGTCACCACCAACTGCGACTGCGCGTCCTGGAGGTTGTTGGCGCCCTGGTAGTGGATCACGTCGCCGCCGGGTTCGAAGACGGCGTCCCCGGCCTTGAGCACCCGGGGTGCCTCCCCCTCCAGTTCGAAGAGGATCTCTCCCTGGGTCACGTAGCCGAAGAGCGGTCCCGGGTGCCGGTGGGGCGGGGCGCCGGTGTCGCCGGGCGCCAGGGTGACCCGCACCGTCCTCGCCTCGGCGCCGGCCGGGATCCCGTCCGTCGCCTCAGCCAGGGTGGCGATGATCTCGACGCCCGGGGGCAGGTGTGCGTGCTCGGCAGTCATGTCTTTCCTTCCACACGGTGTGATCGTCACGGAGGAGACCGGACAGCCGTCCCGTTTGTGACGGCACCCCGTCGCCGTACGTCCCGGACGGACCCGTGCGTCAGTCCGGCGTGGCGGAGCCGGCGGTAGGCAAAGGGACGTTCGCGCTGTCAGGCCGTCCGCTACGCCGCCTCGCTGGGCGTGGGAGTTTCCTGCTCCGGCGCCTCGGCCCTCCTCATCTCGCGCCGTTCGCGCTCGGTCGTCCCGCCCCAGATGCCGTGCACCTGCCCGAGGCGCAGGGCCCATTCGAGACACGGCGCCGCGACGGGGCAGGTGCGGCACACCGTCTTCGCCTCGGCGATCTGGTTCAGCGTCGGCGTGGAGTTCCCGGCGGGGAAGAACAGTTCGGGATCGGCGTGCAGGCACGCGGCCCGTTCCCGCCAGTAGGCGAGATAATCTCTCCGGTAAGCGGGCATGGCAGATCAGCCTCCAGGGTCCCGACCGCTGGCCTGAATCGAGGGAGAGCCCCTCTGCACCCGATCGCGGTCATCTCCGGCCGGACGACGGGCTTTCGGGCTCTCACGTAAGACCGGACACCCCGCGTCCGTGTGACACGCGACCGGGGGCGGGGCGAGTCCGCGTCGTCCGAGCGGCGGTCTCCCCGAGCGGCACCGGCTCCACGGACCCGCGGATGTCACACCCCGATGGGCTGCCCGGTCTCCCCTGCGGGACGGCCCGCACTCCGCTCGTGCGGGCCGGACCGGGGAGAGGAGCAGCCATGCGCCCACGAGGCTGGAACCGCAGATGCCTCCGCGCGACGACCGGCCGCCGTCGCCGCGGCCGGTGCGGTCGCGCGGGCGTACCGCTCGTCCGGCGGCCCGTCCCCGCTCGGCCGGGCTCGCATGACTGTCCGCTCCAGCGCAGAAGGTCGCATGATGCCGCGAGACACTGACGAGCCCTTCGACCACGCCGCCACGGGTGTCCGCCTCGCCGCCGAAGCGGCCCTGCTGGAGGCCCGCGCCGGTCTGCTCGCGGAGGCGATCGACGCCGTCGACGCCCGCATCGAGGCACTCTCCCTCGCGTTGAGCAGGCTGCGCCGTACGTCCGCGACCGAGTAGGGGCCGCGGGCCCCGCCGTCGGCCCCGGGCGCCGCGCCGCGCATGGCGCGGCGCCCGGAACCGCAACCCGCGGGACTGCACGGGCGGAGCGTTCGGGACACCTGCAGCAGGACAGTGTCAACCGGTGCCGGAAACACTGTGTGCAGAGTACCCACCGGGGAATCCGGGCTCAAGTCGCCCCGGAAATCGACCCGAACTGCGAAAACGCCCACGACGCCGACCGTGCGGCGTCCCGCATTCCGGAACCGCTCCGCGGATGTCGGGCCCTATGTGTCACAACATTCACCGGTGTCTTGTCCTAGTCGGTGCACAGGGCTGATTTCGGTGTCAGGAAAGGGACCGGTATGCGGGTCGTCGTCGCAGGGGCCACCGGGCTGATCGGTGCCAGGACCGAGTCGAGACTGCGTGAGCGGGGTGTGGAGGTCAGGCCCCTGTCACGCGGTCACGGTGTGAACGTCCGCACCGGGCGCGGACTCGACGCCGCGCTGCGGGGCGCCGACGTGGTGGTCGACGTCACCGACGCGCCGGTCAGGTCCATGGTGGCGGGGGTGCGCTTCTTCCGTGTCGCCACCGCCCATCTCCTGGCGGCAGCCGCCGCGGCGGGCGTCGAGCACCACGTCGTGCTGTCCATGGTGGGAGCCGGCCCGCTGCACGCGGGCTACTTCGGCGTGAAGGAGTCGCAGGAGGACCAGGCCCGGCGCTCGGTGATCCCGCACTCGATCGTGCGCGCCACGCTGTCCTTCGAATCGATCGAGGCCATGGTGCTCGCCGACCCTCGCATGGACGGCCCCCACCGGGACGAGGTACGCGTCCCGCCCGTGCCGACACGGCCCGTGGCCGCCGACGACATCGCCGCCGCGGTCGCCCATGTCGCCGTCGGCCCGCCGCTGTTCGGCATCCGGGAGGTGGCCGGGCCCGAGGAGTACCGCCTCGACGAGTTCGTCGCCAAGCTCCTGGCCGCGCGGGGGGACACCCGCGACGTCGTGGCCGACGAGAAGGCCGCGCTCCTTGGCGCGCGGCTGAAGGAGAGCTCGCTGCTTCCGGAGGCCGCGGCCCACGTCGGCCGGACGACGTTCGGCGAATGGCTCGCCCGGATCTGACCCGCCTCGCCCCGGCACCCCGCAGAAAGGCAGCCATGAGCGACCCGAACCGGCCCACGACGTCCGCGACGGCCAGTGAACTCGACCAGCTACCCGACGCCGACGCCGAGGAGACGCGCGAATGGCAGGCGTCGCTCGACGCCGTCATCCGGCACGCGGGGCCCGAACGGGCCGCGTACCTGCTGCGCCGGGTGCACGAGTACGCGGCCCGCGCCGGTGTGACGCTGCCCGGGCTGCTCTCCACGGACTACATCAACACCGTCCCGGCGACCTCCCAGCCCGCCTACCCCGGCGACCTCGCACTGGAGACGCGCATCACCGCGCTCAACCGGTGGAACGCCGCCGCGATGGTGACCCGGGGCTCCCGCCTCGGCCTCGGCGGCCACATCGCCACCTACGCGTCCGCCGCGTGGCTGTACGAGACCGGGTTCCACCACTTCTTCCGGGGCAAGGACCGGGACGGCTCCGGCGACCAGCTCTACCTCCAGGGCCACGCCTCGCCCGGCATCTACGCCCGGGTGTTCCTGGAGGGCCGGCTGCACGAGGACCAACTGGACAGCTTCAGGCGCGAGACCGACGGCCACGGGCTGCCCTCCTATCCGCACCCCCGGCGGCTGCCGTGGCTGTGGGAGTTCCCGACGGTGTCCATGGGGCTGGGCCCGCTGGACGCCATCTACCAGGCGAGGTTCAACCGGTACCTGCACCATCGGGGGATCAAGGACACGTCGGGGTCGCACGTGTGGGCGTTCCTCGGCGACGGCGAGGTGGACGAGCCCGAGTCGACGGCGGCGCTGGAACTCGCCGGCCGTGAGGGCCTGGACAACCTCACCTTCGTCGTCAACTGCAACCTGCAGCGGCTGGACGGCCCGGTCCGGTCGAACTCCAAGATCGTGCAGGAACTGGAGGCCCGCTTCCGCGGCGCCGGCTGGCACGTGGTGAAGACCCTCTGGGGCGAGTCCTGGGACCCCCTGCCACGGCAGGACGCCGACGGATCCCTCGTCCGGCGGCTCGGCACGGTGCCCGACGCCCAGTTCCAGACGTACGCCGCGCGCGACGCCGACTACGTCCGCGCGCACTTCTTCGCCGGCGACGCGCTCGCGCGCGTGGCCGCCGGGCTGGGCGACGCGCAGATCACCGACCTGTTCCGCGACTCGCGCGGCGGGCACGAGCCGCTGAAGGTGTACGCCGCCTACCGGGCGGCGGTCGAGCACCGGGGGGCGCCGACGGTCGTCCTGGCCCAGACGGTCAAGGGGCACACCCTGGGCCGGGACTTCGCGTCGCGCAACGCCAACCACCAGATGAAGAAGCTCACCATGGCGCAGTTCCGCGAGATGCGCGACGTGCTGGACCTGCCCATCCCCGACAGCGCGCTGAGCGGGGACTCGGTGCCGTACTGGCACCCGGGTGAGGACTCCGAGGAGGTGCGCTACCTCCGCGACCGGCGCGCCGCCCTGGAGGGTGTCGTCCCCGTCCGCAGGGTGGTGGCCAGGCCGCTGAAGGAGCCGCCGGAGGGGCCGTTCGACGCGCTCCGCAAGGGCTTCGGCCGGCAGGAGGTCGCCACCACCATGGCGCTCGTCCGGCTGGTGAAGGACCTGATGCGGGTCGAGGAGACGGGGCGGCGCTGGGTGCCCATCATCCCCGACGAGGCGCGCACCTTCGGCATGGAGTCGCTCTTCCCGACGGCCGGGATCTACTCGCCGTACGGGCAGACCTACGAGCCGGTGGACGCGGACCAGCTCCTGAGCTACCGGGAGGCCACGGACGGCCAGTTGATCGACGAGGGCATCACGGAAGCGGGCTCGGTGGCCGAGTTCACCGCCGCGGCGACCTCGTACGCCACCCACGGCGAGCCGATGATCCCTCTGTACGTCTTCTACTCCATGTTCGGCTTCCAGCGCACCGGCGACCAGTTCTGGGCCCTGGCCGACCAACTGGGCCGCGGGTTCGTCATCGGGGCGACGGCCGGCCGCACCACCATGACCGGGGAGGGACTGCAGCACGCCGACGGGCACTCCCATCTGCTGGCGTCCACGAACCCGGCGGCGGTGTGCTACGACCCGGCCTTCGCCTTCGAGATCGCGGTGATCGTCCGCGAGGGACTGCGCCGCATGTACGGCGACCGGCCCGAGGACGTCTTCTACTACCTCACCGTCTACAACGAGCCCAAGCGGCAGCCGGCCGTCCCCGCGGAACCCGGCGTCGAGGAGGGCGTCGTGCGGGGCATGTACCGGTTCCGGCGGGCCCGGCCGCACGACGGGGGCCCGCGGATCCAGTTGCTGGCGTCGGGCACGGCCGTCCACTGGGCGCTGGAGGCCCAGGAACTCCTGGCCGCGCGGTGGGGCGTCCTGGCGGACGTCTGGTCGGTGACCTCCTGGACCGAACTGCGCCGCGACGCGCTGGACGCCGACCGGGCCAGGCTGCGGGGTGAGCCGCGGACCCCGTACGTGACGGCCGCCCTGCGGGACGCGACGGGTCCCGTCCTCGCGGTCAGCGACTGGATGCGGCAGGTGCCCGACCAGATCAGCCAGTGGGTCGGACGGGACTACTCGTCCCTGGGCACCGACGGCTTCGGCCTGTCGGACACCCGCGACGCCGTACGGCGCTACTTCCGGGTGGACGCCGAGTCGATCACCGTCGCCGCCCTGGACCGGCTGGCGCAGGCCGGCGTCGTCGATCCGGACACGGTCGCCGAGGCGCGGGACCACCTCGGATGGTCCTAGCCCCGGCCGCACGGCACGGGAACACGGCGCCGGCGGGCGCGCCCGGATACCGGGCACAGCGGGCGCACCGGGTGCGCCGGGCACCCGGTGACGCGAGGCATGCCCTCGGTGCGTCCCCGGGTGTCACAGACCGCGGGGCTACCCGGTCCTACCTAGTGCCCAGCCGCACGAGCCCAGCCCACTCCCCGTGCCGGTGGCCGTGAGCCCCGGGCAGGGGTGACCGGTCGTCCACCAGCACACCGGCAGACCGCGTCATCCACCGGTCCGTTGCCGGGTCTGGTCGAGTGCCGCCCGATTCGCGAGGAACGAGGTGGTTGATGATGGTCACTGGTCCGTCGGCGGGCCTTGGTGCACTCCCGCGGCCCGTCGCCGCCGTGATGAGCGCGGGCGGCGCGCTCGGGGCGGCGCACGTCGGTCTGGGACACGCCCTGGAGCAGCGCGGCTTCCTGCCGGACATGGTCGTCGGCACCTCGGTGGGCGCCCTCAACGGATCCATCGTGGCCGCCCACCCCGGCACGGCCGCGCCGTGGCTGGACCAGGTGTGGACCCGGCTGAACCGCCGCGAGGTGTTCCCGCTCCGCTCCAGGTCCGCCCGGGCCGCCGTGTTCGCCGATCGCGGTCTGCGCCGGCTGATCGCGCAGGCCGGGCTGCCGTCGCGGATCGAGGAGCTGGCGATCCCGTTCACGGCGGTGGCCACGGACCTCGCCACCGGCGCTCCGGTGCCGCTCGACCACGGGGACCTCGAGTCGGCGCTGCTGGCCAGCGCCGCGATACCCGGGATGCTGCCACCGGTGGAGCGCGGCGGCAGGAGGTTCGTCGACGGCGGCGTGGTCGCCTACGTCCCGGTGCTTGCGGCTCTGAAGGCGGGGGCGGCGAGCATCGTGGTGGTGGCCGCCGGACCGGAGAGCTCGCCGCTGCGCCCCGTCGAGCCGCCCCGGCGCGCCGGGGCGGTCGCCACCAGGGCCGGCCTGCTGCTGCTGCGCCACCAGATCGAGCGCGATCTCCAGGACGTGGCCCGGCAGGTCCCGACCGTCGTGCTGCCGACCGGCATCGAGACCTGGCCCGCCCCCTGGGACTTCGGCAAGTCCCCGCGGCTGATCACCACCGCGACCCGCACGGCGGGGCGCTTTCTCGACGGGCTGCGGATCAGCGGGCCGGGTCTGTACCGGGGGGACGACCCGCCGGCGGGCCCGGCCGGCCCGGACCCGGTGTCCACCACTTCCCCGAGGGGGGCCGGTCTGTGAGCACCATCGCGTTCCTCAACATCGCCATGCACGGGCATATCAACCCGACGCTGCCGATCGTGGCCGAGCTGGTCCGGCGCGGGCACGAGGTCACGTACCACACCACCCCCGCGTACCGGCAGGAGATCGCGGCGGCCGGGGCGGCGACGTACCTCTACCCCGGCGGCGACCAGCCGCTCCCGGACCCGCCGACGACGGTGACGCTGCTGGAGGGGCTCGCCCGTACCGCGGTCGACGTGCTGCCGGGCGTGCTCGCCGACCTGCGCGGCGTCCGGCCCGACCTGATCGTCCACGACACCTCCTGCCTCTGGGGCGCGGTCGCCGCCCGCGAGCTGGTGGTGCCGGCGGCGTCGTCGTTCACCACTTTCGCGTTCAGCCGGCGCGTCCGCAGCCCCACCAGCGGCTCGTGGGACCTGCTGGCCACGGCCCGGGCACAGCCCCGCAGCGCCCGGGGGTACGTGCGGGCGCGCCGGGAACTGCGGCGGCGTTACGACACGCGCGGGCTGCCGCCGGTCGACCTGCTGAACATCCGCCAGCCGCTCAATCTGGTCTTCACCTCGCGCGCGTTCCAGCCGGGCGCCGACGACTTCGACCGGTCCTACCGCTTCGTCGGCCCGAGCATCGGCGCCCGCTCTCCCGACCCGTCGTTCCGCGCCGACCGGCTCCAGGACCCGGTGCTCTACGTCTCGCTGGGCACGGTGTTCGGCGCCGGGGGAGTGCTGCGCACCCTGGCCACCGCGCTCGCCCCGCTGGGCGGCACGGTCGTCGTCTCCAGCGGGCAGGCCGACCCCGACGACCTGGGCGCCCTGCCGGCCAACGTGCAGGTCCACCGTTCCGTCCCGCAACCGGAAGTGCTCGCCCGCGCGGCGCTGTTCGTCACCCACGGTGGCATGAACAGTGTCAACGAGGCCCTGTACGCGGGCGTCCCGATGCTGCTGGTCCCGCAGGGAGCCGACCAGCCGATGGTCGCCGGCCGCGTCGCCGAACTCGGTGCCGGTGTGACGATCCGGCCCGACCAGGTCGCCGAGGACTCCGTGCGGGCCCTCGCCCGGCACGTGCTCGGCGAGCCCGGATTCCGGAAGGCCGCCGCCGACCTGAAGTCCGCCCAGCAGGACGCGGGGGGATTCCGGCGGGCCGCCGACGAACTGGAGGGGTACGTGCACGAGGCCGGCCCGGCCCGTACGCCGGCTCCCGCCGATCCGCCACAGGGAGGCTGAGCGATGTCACTCGTGCTCGTCCTGCTGCTGATCGCCGGGCTCTCGGAGGCCGTCGGACGCATCCTGCCGCTCCTCGTGCGCCGCCCCGGCATGCCGCGGACCGTCGTCCTCGGCCTGCTGCTGCCCCTCGGCATCGTCGAGGGTGCGGTGTTCGCGCTGTGGCCGCTGACCGCGTGGACCCTGGCCGAGACGGTGCTGACGGCACCCCTGCCCGGCACCGGCCTGGAGTGGACGCCGGGCCGCGTCGCCCCGCTGCTGCTCGCCGCCGTCCTCGCGTTCCCGCTGCTGGGCCCCCTGCTGCACCTGCTGCTCTTCGTGGGGGTCGGGGCCGGTCTGGCCGGCCCGCTCGCGGCGGCGACCGGGCTGGGCTGGTGGGGCGCCGCCGGCTACGTGGCCGTCGCCGGCCTCGGTCTCGGGGTCGCCGTGGAGGCCGTACGGCGACTGGTCGTGCGGCTCACCGCACCCCGGGTGGCGGAGTCGCCGGTATGAACGATGTCCTCCTCTGGGCCCTCCTGCTCGGTCCCGCGCTGCTCGCCGAAGGGCTGTTGGCCCGCCACGAGGTGCTCACCTACGGCGCCGGCTGGCGGGCCCCCGTCACCGCGCTGCCGGAGGGCACGCCCTACGCCCGCGGTGCGGCGGCCGACGCACCTCCGGCCGCCTACCTGGTCTACCTGGACGGCATCGGGAAGCGCCGCGTACGGGACACCCGCGACGGCGGCCGGCTCGTCCAGGCCGTGACGGCGGGGGCGCCGGAGCTGCGGGTGCTCGGCCAGGTGCAGCCCTACTCGCCCCTGGCCGACCCCCTCGCCGACCGGCCGCTGTGGGCGTGGCTGCGCCGGCACGTCGGGCTGGTGCTGTTCCTGCACAACGCCATGCAGGTCTTCGTGGCCGCCGACCACCGGTACCGGCCGCTGTACAACCGGGCCGTCGGCTCGCAGATCGCCACGCAGCTCCGGCTCGCCGGCTACCGCCCCGGCAGCGGCATCCCCGTGGTGCTGCTCAGCTACAGCGGCGGCGCCCAGCTAGCCACCGGCGCCGTCGGAGAGCTGCACGCCCGGTTGCGCGCCCCCGTCGTGCTGATCATGCTCGGCGGGTTCCACAACGGCGCCAACGACCTCACCCACGCGGAGCACGTGCACCGGCTCACCAGTGCGGGTGACCGGATCGAGCGGGTCGGCACGTGGATCTTCCCGCAGCGCTGGCGGCTTTTCCGGCGCAGCGGATGGAACCGCGCGCGCCGGGCCGGCAAGATCACCGTCCACCGGCTCGACCCGGCCACCCACCTGGGGCCGCGCAGTTACATCAGCCCGGAGGAACATCTGCCGGATGGCCGCACGTACCTCGACCGCACGACCGATACCGTCATTACACTCATCCGCACCCGCCACGGCGCGACCGCGTCGATGGACGACCCGACCCCCCGGGAAGACCTTGACGGCGTCGTGTAGCCGTGCAGTGCCCGCACGTACCTGCCGAACCCCCTGTGCGGCCCGCCATGCGTGCGGCGCCCCGTCACACCGTCCCGTGTCTCCCCGTCCGACCGGTGCCCGGCTACGAAGGGATGTGGAATGCGCGAGATCGTGATCGTCGGCGGCGGCTACGCGGGCTTCTATACCGCATGGGGTCTGGAGAAGAAGCTGCGCAAGGGCGAGGCGCGGGTCACCGTGGTCGACCCGCGCCCGTACATGACCTATCAGCCGTTCCTGCCCGAGGTGACGGCCGGATCGATCGAGGCGCGGCACGCCGCCGTGTCGCTGCGGCGGCACCTGCACCGCACCAGGCTGATCGCCGGGACGGTCACGGAGGTCGTCAGCGCCGACCGGAAGATCAGGGTCAGGCCCGCGCACGGCGCCGAGTACGACCTCGCCTACGACGTGCTCGTGGTCACGGCGGGCGCCGTGACCCGTACCTTCCCCGTGCCGGGGCTGGCGCAGCAGGCGATCGGCCTCAAGCACGTGGAGGAGGCGGTGGCCATCCGCGACCGGCTCATGACGGCGTTCGACGAGGCCGCCTCGCTGCCGCCGGGACCGGAACGCCGCCGGCTGCTGACCGTGACGTTCGTGGGCGGCGGCTTCTCCGGTGTCGAAGGCTTCGGCGAGCTGCTGTCGCTGGCCACCGCGATGCTGAAGCCGTATCGCGAGCTGAGCCCCGACGACCTCTCCTTCCACCTCGTCGAAGCCACCGGTCGCATCCTCCCCGAGGTGAGCGACGAGCCCGGCAGATGGGTGGTGCGCTCACTCGAACGCCGCGGTGCCCGCGTCCACCTCGACACCCAGCTCGCATCCGCGGTGGACGGCCACGTCGTCCTGACCAACGGCGAGGAGTTCGACTCGGCGCTGATCGTGTGGACGGCCGGCAACGCCTCGAACCCGGTCGTGCGCCGTCACACGGACCTGCCCGTGGACGAACGCGGCCTGATCCTGGTACGCCCGGACCTCCGCGCGGGCACGGACGACGAGCCGGTGCCGGACGTGTGGGCGGCGGGAGACGACGCGGCGGTGCCGGACCTGGCGTCGCCCACCCCGGGGGCCCTGACGACGCCGAACGCCCAGCACGCCGTGCGGCAGGGCAAGCGCCTGGCGAAGAACATCGCCGCCGTCCTGCACGGGAAGACGCCGCGGGACTACCGCCACAGCAGCCTGGGAGTGGTGGCGACGCTGGGGCTCTGGCGGGGCATCTTCCAGTACCGGCGGATCGTCATCAAGGGGCCCCCGGCCTGGCTCATGCACCGCGGGTACCACGTGCTGGCCGTGCCCACCTGGGAGCGGAAGGTCCGCGTGCTCGCGGTCTGGCTCACCGCCGCGCTGTTCGGCAGGGACCTCGTCTCGCTCGCCTCGGTGCAGCGTCCGCGGGAGGCGTTCGTCGAGGAGAGCAGGGCCCAGCGCTCCCCGGGGAACCGCACGTCTCCCTGAGCCCGGGTCCGCTCGCCGGGCGTGCGGAGCTGCTCAGGCGCGCGGGGCCCGGTACAGGCCGCGCCCCGCCCGCTGGATGCGGGACATGCCGACGAGGCGGTCGAGGGTGCTGCGCACCGCGTTGATGCTGCCGCTGTCGGAGTCCCGGCCGAGGGCGGCGGCCACGTCCCGGGCGCGCACGTCGACGTCGCCGGCGGTGGCGAAGAACTCCATGATCTGTTCGGTGAGCCTGCCGTACTTCGTCGCTTCCGCCGCCTCGGCATCGCCGCGGTCGCGACGTTGCGGGTGGGTCCGGCGCCGGCCGGCGGGCCCGGGGCCCTCCGGGTCGGCCGGGGCGGTGGGCGCGGGCAGCAGGGTCTGCAGGGCGCCGAGGGCGCGCTGCACCGAGTCGAGATGTGCGACGACCGCGGCCAGCTCCCGCTCCAGCGCCTGCTTCTGGATCTGCAGCCGGGCCAGTTGCTCCTGCAGGCTCTCGGCAGTGCCCTCGACGTTGTGCGCCGGCTGGGATGTCGAGACCATGTGTACCCTCCCACTCCACCCCGGGGACGACATCATAGGCACGAGTCCGTGGGGCCCGCCGCCGTATCGGACGGTGCCGCACTCTTCGTGGGGACCAACCGACCGCTGACACGGACACACAACGTGTCAGGTGCTACGCCACGGTAACGTGTCACACCGGAGCCGGCCGCCCGGTCTTAGGGAACGAGTCCGGCAGTTCATCGCACGGCCGCGAGCAAGGACAGCGGAATCCGGGCTTTTCCGCCCGATGAGGCCACCGGCCGACACTGTGGAGGTTGTACGCCCATGGCTGCAGACAACGCTGCGGAACACAGAGAGCAGTTCGCGTACTGGCGGGAGCAGGCGGCGTGCCTGGACGTCGACCCCGAGCTGTTCTTCCCGATCGGGCACAAGGGCCCGATGCTGAACCAGACCGACGTCGCGAAGGCGGTGTGCGGCCGGTGCCCGGTCCAGGAGCCGTGCCTCGGCTGGGCGCTGCGGGTGGGTCAGGTGGAAGGGATCTGGGGCGGGCTGACCGAGGACGAACGCCGCGCACTCAGAAGGCGCGCCGCCCTCCGGTCCCTGAAGCGCACCGCAGAGGCGGTGTAGACGATGGCCGAGCCGATCGACACCCCGGCGCTGCGCGCGCGGGTCTCCGAACTGGGCTGCGCCGCCCTCGTGGACGCCATGGGAAGGCTGCACGAGCACCGCGCGAACTTCCTGCCCCTGGTGAGCCCGGACCCGGACCGTCCCCTGTTCGGACCCGCGGTCACCCTCTCCTACATGCCCCGTCGCGACGACGTGCCGCAGTCCTCGCAGAGCTTCGGGGACTTCTTCCACCGCGCGGTGGGGCAGTTCCCCGGCCGGCGTGTCCTCGTGCTCTCCAGCGGCGGCTACCCCGAGGCATCCCACGGCGGGGGGACCAAGCTGTCGCGCGTCGCCCTGCACGGCCTGTCCGGCGTCCTGGCCGACGGCCGGCTGCGGGACTTCGGCGAACTGCGGACGTACGACTTCGCGACCTGGTGCCGGGGCGAGGCCACCCGCGCGGGCGGTGACACCGTCATGCCCTACGCGGCCGGCGTCGCGGTCGAGTTCGCCGGTGTCTGCATCACCCCCGGGGACTTCGTCTTCGCCGACGCCTCGGGCGGGGTCGTCATTCCCGCCGCGAGCCTGCACCGGGTTCTGGAGACGGCCCGGCAGGTCAACGAGGAGGACGCCGGATTCCTGCGGGAGATCCGCGCCACGGAGGCCCCGCCGGAGCGGGGAGGCACCGGAGCCCGGCGACGCCGGTCCGGACCCCCGGGGGCGGCGCGCTGATCCCACGGGGTGGGGCGGTGCGAGGGCCCGCCCCACCCTGCTCTTTGCGGCTCCTCACCGGCCGAGAGCACCGGCGAGCAGCGCTTCGAGCTCGGTGAGGTCGCCCGTGCGCGCGGCGGCGAGAAAGGTCCTCACCAGGCGCCGGTGGGTGGCGGCGCTCACCGGGTGGCGGGGACCGCCGGCCAGGTGCTTGCGGGCGCGGCTGAAGATCTGCCGGGCGTTGTCCTGACTCGTCACGAGGAGCCGGGAGACCTGTGGGTACGGGTAGTCGAAGGCCGTACGCAGCACGTAGACCGCCAGCTCGGCGGGCGTCAGCCGCTCCAGCAGCATCCGGATTCCGGCCTCGACCGCCTCCTGCCCCTCGGCCGCGGCCGCGGGATCCGCGGAGTCGTCCGCGGGATCGGGCAGCCAGGGCCCGGCGGGCGTCTCGTGCCGCCTGCGCGCGGACTGCACGACGTTGAGAGCGAGCCTCGTGGTGGTGAGCGCGAGGAACGCGGGTGGGTTGCGGACGGCGGACCGGTCGGTGCCGGCCCACCTCAGCCACGTCTCCTGAACGACGTCCTCGGCCTCGCCGGCGTCGCGCAGGACGCGCAGCCCGATCGCGTAGAGCCTGGGGGCGGAGCCGGCGAAGGTCTCCGCCGCCGCGTCCCCGCCGTGGACCGCGGGCCGGTCCCCGGTACGCCGAGGGTGCCGGGCACGCCGCACCGGCAGATTGACGGTCACGATCCCGCTCCCTTCGCGCGACGGCACCCGGGCGGTGCCGCCGTGCCCACGGTCGCCCCGGGGACCGTGTCTTCGCGCCCCGGTGAGTGCGTGGCGGACCTCCCGGCCCGGACACTCGGGTCCCTGGTCGCGCCGCGCGCGGGTAGCCTTCGGCCTGGGCGGATGGCGGTCGACGTCCCTGAGAGTGCACGACGGGGGTGCTGATGACGAAGCGGAGACCGGGGCCCCGGCTTTTCGGGCGGGGCGCGGAGTGCGAGGCGTTGGACCGGCTGGTGGCGGCGGTGCGGGGCGGTCACAGCTCGGTACTGGTGCTGCGGGGTGACCCGGGTATCGGCAAGACGGTGCTGCTGGACCATGTGGCCGGTGCCGCGGCGGACTGCCGGCTGGTGCGGGTGGCGGGTGTCGAGTCGGAGATGGAGCTGGCGTTCGGAGGGCTGCATCAGCTCTGCGCGCCGTTTCTGGATCATCTGGACCACCTGCCGGAGCCGCAGCGTGCGGCGCTCGGCACGGCCTTCGGTCTGAGCGCGGGCGAGGTGCCGGAACGGTTCCTGGTCGGGCTCGCGGTGCTCAGCCTGCTCGCGGACGTCGCCGAGGGGGAGCCGCTGATCTGTGTGATCGATGACGCGCAGTGGCTGGACCGGGTGTCGGTGCAGACGCTGGCGTTCGTGGCGCGGCGGCTGCTGGCCGAGCGCGTCGGCCTGGTGCTGGCGGTGCGTGAGCCGTTCCTGGTGCGGGAGCTGGCGGGGCTGCCCGAAGCGGTGGTGCGCGGGCTGGGTGACGCCGACGCGCGGGCGTTGCTGGCTTCGGTGGTTCCGGGGCGGCTGGACAGGGCGGTCAGGGACCGCTTCGTGGCGGAGACGCAGGGCAATCCGCTGGCGCTGTCGGAGCTGCCGCGCGGCTTGACGCCGGCGGAGCTGGCGGGCGGGTTCGGGCGGCCGGACGCGCGGCGGCTGGTGGACCGGATCGAGGAGAGCTTTCTGCGGCGGGTGGCGGAGTTGCCGGCCGAGACGCGGCGGTTGCTGCTGATCGCGGCGGCGGACCCGGTGGGGGACGTGGCGCTGCTGGCGCGGGCGGCGGAGTCGCTGGGCATCGAGGCGTCCGCGGCGGCGCCGGCCGAGGCCGCGGGTCTGGTCAGCCTCGGCACCCGGGTGCGGTTCCGCCATCCGCTCGTACGCTCCGCCGCCTACCGCGTCGCCACCACCGGGGATCGCCAGAAGGTCCATGCCGCGCTGGCGGAGGCGACCGATCCGGCCACCGACCCGGACCGCCGTGTCTGGCATCTGGCCAACGCGGCGGCGGGCCCGGACGAGGCCGTGGCCGCGGAGCTGGAGCGTTCGGCCGGCCGGGCGCAGGCGCGGGGTGGCGTGGCGGCCGAGGCCGCTTTCCTCGAACGGGCCGCGGAGCTGACGCCGGACCCGGCGCGCAGGGGCGCCAGGACACTGGCGTCCGCGCAGGCCAGATACCAGGCCGGGGGCTACGACGACGCCCGCGAACTCCTCCAGGCCGCCGACCTCGGTCCCCTGGACCCGTACCAGATCGCCCAGGCCGACCTGCTGCGCGGCCGGATCGCCTTCGCGTCCACCAGCGCCCACGCCGCACTGCCGCTGCTGATGAAGGCCGCCAAGCGCCTGGAGCCGCTGGATCCCCGGCTCGCCCGCGAGACCTACCGCGACGCGCTCTACGCGGCGCTCACCACGGGGCAGGTGACGCGTGGGGCCCATCTGCGCGATGTCGCCGAGGCGACCCTGTCCGCGCCCCCTGGGCCGCACCCGGGACGCAACGACCTGCTGCTGGGCGGGCTGGCCGCGATGACGACCGAAGGCTACGCCGCGGGTCTGCCCATGGTGCTGCAGGCACTGCGCTCCTTCCGCGCAGACGACCTGCCGCCCGCGGAGGCGCTCGGCTGGTTGCCGTTCGCGTGCCGCGCGGCGCATGACGTCTGGGACTTCGAGAGCTGGTCCGTGCTCGCGGCGCGGCTGGTCGGACTGGCCCGCGAGACGGGCGTGCTGTCGGTGATGCCGTCGGCTCTGCTGCTCCTGCTGTCGAACCGCGTCTACGCCGGTGACCTCGCCGTCGCCGAGGGGCTCGTCACCGAGGCGCGGACGATCGCGGACGTGACGGGCAGCCACTTCATCGCCCGGTACGCCGCCCTCGTGCCGGCGCCCTGGAAGGGCGGGGAGGCCACGACGCGGCAGGCCGTCGAGGCGGTCGTGCGGGACGCGTCCCTGGACGGGGAGGGAAAGGTCGCCACCGCGACGCACTGGGCGAAGGCGGTGCTCGGCAACGGACACGGCCGCTACGAGGAGGCGTACGCGGCGGCCAGGCGGGGGTGTGAGCACCCGCAGGAGATGGGACTCGCCCTCCAGTCGACGGTCGAGCTCGTCGAGGCCGCCGTCCGGAGCGACAGACCCGCCCGCGCCGCCGAGGCCGCCCGGACGCTGCGCGAGATGGCGGACGCCGCCGGCTCGGACTGGGCGCTGGGCACCGCGGCCATGGCCGGTGCCCAGGTCGCCGGCGCGGACGAGGCCGAGAACCTGTACCGCGAGGCCGTCGAGCGGCTGGACCGTACCGAGGTGCGCACGGCGCTCGCCCGCAGCCGGCTGCTCTACGGCGAGTGGCTGCGCCGCAGGAACCGGCGGGTCGACGCGCGCGAGCAGTTGGGCGCCGCGTACGAGATGTTCGGTCAGATGGGGGCCCGGGCGTTCGCCGAACGAGCCCGGCGCGAGCTGCAGGCCACCGGCGAGACGGTGCGCAAGCGCACCCCCGCCGCGGCGGCGGTCACGCTGACGGCCCAGGAGATGCACATCGCCCGCCTCGCCGGCGAGGGGATGACGAACCCCGAGATCGGCGCGCAGCTCTTCATCAGCGCGCACACCGTCGAATGGCACCTGCGCAAGGTCTTCACCAAACTCGGCATCACCTCCCGCAGGCAGATCAGCGCTTCGCTGCTGGAGCACACGGCGATCACGGCCTGAGCGAACACGGCACTGCCCGCCGGCGCCCTCGTGGGCCGGCGGGCAGTTCATCCCGCGGGGACGGGAAGCCGACGCGCAGACGGCGGCGGCGCGGAGCCGGCTGCGCCGCCGGGGAAGCCGGGAACCGCCGGTGGCCCCTGCCTGGCCGAGGGGGGGCCACCGGCGGCGTTCACTTGGCCTGCGCGGCCAGCCAGTCGCCGAACCGGATCTCGCCGAGCTGCGCGCCGGGACCGGGCAGCAGGGTGGTCGTCTCCAGCTCGGCGTCGAAGTAGCGGGCGTCCTTGTCCGCAACGACGGTGCGGGGGTCGTTCTTGGCGGCGAGCCCCTTGCCGATGATCTCGTCCAGCCGGAACTCCTCCGGGCCCGCGACCTCCACCACACCGCCCGTCGGCGCGCCGGCGGCGGCGCGGCCGACCGCGGCCGCGACGTCGTCGGAGGCCATCGGCTGGATCTTGACGGGGGCCAGGCGCACGGTGTCGCCGTCCGTCGAGCCGTCGGCGATGCCCTTCATGAACTCGAAGAACTGCGTGGCGTGGACCAGGGAGAAGGGGATGCCGGACGCCCTGATCAGGTCTTCCTGGACCTTCTTGGCGCGGAAGTAGCCGCTCTGCTGGAGCCGGTCGGTGCCGACCACGGACAGCGCGACATGGTGCGTGACGCCGGCCTCGGCCTCCGCCTTCAGCAGGTTCGTCGTCGACGTACGGAAGAAGTCCATGACGGCGTCGTCCGCGAACGAGGGGGAGTTGGACACGTCGACCACGACCGACGCGCCCTGGAGGACCTCGGCCAGTCCTTCACCCGTGAGGGTGTTGACACCGGTGTCCGGGGAGGCGGGGACCGCCTCGTGCCCGTGCTCACGGAGCTTGGCGACGAGCTTCGAGCCGATGAGCCCGGTTCCACCGATCACTACGACCTTCATGTGCTGTTCCTCTCGGATGTGTTGTCGATGCCGCGGGGTGCCGGTGAGGGCGTGCTCGCGGTAGGCGGCAGATGTGGTCTGCGGTACGGGTGACCGGGCAGCGGGTCTGTTTCGTGACAGGTGGCCGCGGAGACCGGTGCGGATGTCTACTCGACGAGTTTTCCCTTGGTGGAGACCTCTCGCATGAGGGACGAGACCTCCTCGGGAATGTCCGGGATGCTCTCCCGGGTGATGCCGTCCGCCGGGGACCACACGAGGCTCACCTCGAGGGACGGATCGAGGTCGGGGTAGTCGCTGCGGTTGTGGCAGCCGCGGGTCTCGCGTCGCTCCAGGGCCGCTTCGAGCGTGGCCCGGGCCGCGAGAGCGGCGGACTTGAGGTCGAAGGCGTGCGCGAGGTCCTGGTAGCCGGCGATGTCGGGGTGGACGCCGACGGACCGCATCCTCTCCTCGATCCCGTCGAGCTCGGCGAGTCCCGTGCGCAGCCCCTCTTCGTCCCGTACGACTCCGGCGTGCTCGGTCATGGTGTCGCGGACGGCGCGCTGGAGGGCTCGTACGTTCTCCGGTCCGTCCGCCGTCAGGAGGCCGTCGATCTCCTGGCGGGCCCCGGCGACGGCGTCGGGGGAACGGGTCTGGGCGGTCAGCGACAGCGAGTACTCGGCGGCGGCCTGGCCGGTGATCCGCCCGAGTACCAGCAGCTCGATGAGGCTGTTCCCGCCGAGCCGGTTGGCGCCGTGCAGCCCGCTTGAGGCCTCGCCGATGGCGTACAGGCCCCGTACGTCGGTGCCGTGGTCCTCCGGGTGCACCAGGACCCCGCCCATCGAGTAGTGCGCGGTGGGCGCGATCTCGATCGGCTCCCGGGTGATGTCCAGCATCTGCAGCTCCATGAGGAGCTGGTACACCCGGGGCAGCCGCGTCATGATGGTCTGCCGCGGCAGATGGGTGACGTCGAGCAGCACGCCCCCTATGGGCGTCCCCCGCCCCTCCTTGATCTCCGTGTAGGAGGCCAGGGCGACGCGGTCACGGGTGGACAGCTCCATGCGGTCGGGGTCGTAGCGGGTCATGAACCGCTCCCCGAACGCGTTGCGGAGGATGCCGCCCTCGCCGCGCGCCGCCTCGCTGACCAGCGTGCCGGCGGCGTTCTCCGGCGCGATGAGGCCGGACGGGTGGAACTGCACCAGCTCCGGGTCGCGCAGCCGCGCGCCGGCCTCCACGGCGAGGCGGAAGGAGTCCCCGGTGTTCTCGTCGCGCCGGGAGGAGGTGCGGCGCCAGATCCGGGTGTGGCCGCCCGCGGCCAGGATGACGGCGTCGGCGTGGATCAGGTGGCGGGTGCCGTCCGTGAGGTCGAAGCCGTACGCGCCGAAGACCGCGCCGTCGTGCACGAGCAGCCGGGTGATGTAGACGCCGTCCAGGATCGGGACGCCGATCTGCTCCGCGCGCCGGACGAGGGTCCGCTGGATCTCCAGGCCGGTGTAGTCGCCGGCGAAGGCGGTCCGCCGGAACGTGTGGGCCCCGAAGTAGCGCTGGGAGATGCGGCCGTCCGGCTCCTTGGCGAAGCCCATCCCGTAGCGCTCCAGGTCGTCGATGCCGCGGGCGGCGCCCCGGGTGACGATCTCGACGGTGCGCGGATCGGCGAGCAGATAGCTCTCCTTGAGCGTGTCGGCCGCGTGCTGCTGCCAGGAGTCCTCGGGATCCATGGTGCCCAGGGCGGCGTTGATGCCGCCGGCGGCGAGGACGGTGTGCGCGTCGTCCCTGGCGCGCTTGCCGACCGCGAGGACGTCGACACCGGCTTCAGCCAGCTCGATCGCCGCCCGCAGCCCGGCTCCGCCGGTGCCGATCACCAGCACCATGGTGGAAAGACGTCGTTCGGTGGGGGTCACAGTCCGCTCCGTTTGCCTGGGTCGTCATCCAGTAGGACCGAGTCGCCGACCGGTATGTGACACCGTTGGTATCCGATGTGCGGGCGGACACGCCGGCCGACACGCGCGGGGTGGGATCCGTCCCGGCGGCGGCGGTCGGCACGCTGTCACACAATCAGGGTGTGTCCGGTCTTCCCTGGCGAAGGCCGTGGGACGCGCCCCGATCCCCTCGTCGGAGCGCACGTCCCGTGACGACGTGAACCTACGGGAGGACGTAACACCATGGCGCACAACGACTCAGCGCACGACCACGGGACCGACGGGCACGCGGCGGCGGCGAGCTGGATGGAGGCCGCGAAGCTGCTGGCACACTCCGACCCGGTCGCCGTCCCCGAGGGCGCCTCGGCCATGACCGTTCTCATCGAGTGGGAGCCCGGCGACCCGGGCACACCGCCGCACCGCCACTCCGGTCCGGCCTTCGGATACGTCCTGGAGGGCGCGGTCCGGTTCGAGCTGGAGGGCGAGCCCGAGCGTGTCGTCGAGGCCGGCGGGACCTTCTGGGAGCCGGGCGGGGACGTCATCCACTACCAGGACGGCAACGCGCTGGCGGACCAGCGGACCCGGTTCGTCGTGGTCATGATGTGCGCCCCCGGCAAGCCCATGCTCGAACTGGTCGACGAGGAGGAACTCGCGCAGCGCGCGCACCGGCGCGCCCCGCGGCCGGCCGCCGGTCGCTGAGGAAGAGAACAGAGGACAGGGGGAGACATGAGTGAGCCCACCGCCACCGTGGTGCGCGTCGTGACCGTGATCGTGCGCGTTCCCGGAGAACCGGCAGGGGCGCTGTCCGCGGAACTCTGCTACGACGCGGCGGACCCGTATGCCGTGCGGCTGTCCCTCGGGGCGCCGCTGGACCGGCCCATCGACTGGGTGTTCGCCCGCTCGCTGCTGGATCAGGGTATGCACCGGCCGGCGGGGGTGGGAAACGTGCAGGTGATTCCGCCGCACCAGTGCCACCCCCACGCCGTGGCGATCACGGTGAAGTCCGCCTCCACCGCGCCGCAGATCACCGTGCCGGCCGTGGACGTCAGGGAGTTCCTGCGGCGGTCGCACGCGCTGGTGCCCGCCGGGACGGAGAGCCGCTACCTCGACATCGACCGTGCGCTCGCCGCCCTCATGAACAGTTGACCCGGAAGAGCACCCCGCACCGCCCCCTTCCCCCGACCGACCACGGAGACTTCATGCCCCTGCCACCACACCCTCGCGAACCCGACCGGCGGACAGCACCCGAACGGCCGCGCCGGCAGGCCCGTCAGGCCGGTTCCGCCGAGCATGGAGGCATGGAAACCGACGGAATACCCGGTATCGACCCCGCCTCCGCCCCCAGTGGGGAGGGCTGCGCCGAGTGTCTGGCCGGTGCGGCGCCCGGCTGGTGGTTTCATCTGCGGCGCTGTGCCACCTGCGGGCACATCGGGTGCTGTGACTCCTCGCCGTCGCAGCATGCGACCCGGCATGCGCGCGAGAGCGGGCATCCGGTGCTGACCAGCTTCGAGCCGGGGGAGGACTGGTTCTGGAACGCCGAGACGAACGAGTTCATGGAAGGCCCGGCGATGAGTGCGCCGACGGAGCGTCCCGCCGCCCAGCCGGTGCCGGGTCCCGCGGGGAAGGTCCCGCCGGACTGGCAGCAGCGCCTCCACTGAAGCCCCTGGGAGCTGTCGATGACGAGTACGCTTCCCACCGCCGACCCGTGGCCGGCCCTGCGTGTCCCGGACTGGCCCGACACCCGCGCGACCCTGCACATGTGGACCCAGATCGTCGGCAAGGTCCGCCTCGCGCTGGCGCCCATGGTCAACCACTGGTGGCAGGTGCCGCTCTACGTCTCCGCCCGCGGCCTGACGACTTCGGCGATCCCGGGCCGGCGCACCTTCGACATGGAGTTCGACTTCGTCGACCACCAACTGCGGCTGCGGACCACGGCCGGTGCCGTGGAGACGGTCGCGCTGGAGGCGAAGCCGGTGGCCGACTTCTACCGCGAGACGATGGCCGCCCTTGAGCGGGCCGGGATCGACGTCACCATTCTCGGCCGCCCGGTCGAGGTGGAGGAGGCGATCCCGTTCGCCGAGGACCGCACCCACGCCTCGTACGACCCCGCTCAGGCCCGCGCCTTCTGGGGCCAGTTGGTGCAGGCCGACCGGGTGCTGAGCGAGTTCCGGTCCCACTTCATCGGCAAGGTCAGCCCGGTGCACTTCTTCTGGGGCGGCATGGATCTGGCCGTCACCCGGTTCTCCGGACGCACCGCGCCCACCCACGCCGGCGGCGCGCCCAACTGCGCGGACTGGGTGATGACCGAGGGCTACTCCCACGAGCTGAGCAGCGCCGGCTTCTGGCCGGGCGGCGACGGCGAGGGCATGTTCTACGCCTACGCCTACCCGGAGCCGCCGGGCTTCCGGGAGCACCCGGTGCCGGTGGGTGCCTACTCGCGGGAGTGGAGCCAGTTCCTCCTGCCGTACGAGACGGTCCGCACCGCCCCGGACCCCGACGCCCTGCTGCTTGATTTCCTGCAGTCCACCTACGAGGCGGCCGCGGTCCACGGCGACTGGGACCGCGCCGCCCTGGAAGACGACCCCGACCGCCGAGCCGCACCACGCTGAAACAGGAGAACCCCGTGCCAGAACAGCCGGCCATCGACCTGCCGAACCTCCCCGCCCCCGACAGCGGGATACTCGTGACGCTCTTCCTGACCGTCAGGAAGGTCGCCCGCTCCCGGGCCTTCTACAGCGAGGTCCTGGGCGGACAGGTCGTCCTCGAAGAGAACCCGTGCATCGTCAAGCTCGCCAACTCATGGGTGATCATGAATCCGGGGGGCGGCCCGACCCCCGACAAGCCGGATGTCTCGGTGGTGGACTACGAGCCCGGCGACACCGTCTCCAGCTTCATGAACCTCCGCGTGGCCGACATCGACGCCCTCTACCGGGAGTGGAGCGCCAAGGGCGCCGAGTTCCTCACCCCGCCCCTCGACCGCGGGGCGGAGAAGCGCTGCTACGTGCGCGACCCCGACGGCTATCTGATCGAGGTGGGCCAGGCCACCGGCATGCTCGAAGGCAAGCTCGCCGAGAAACGCCCGGAGGACCTGCCCGGCTGAGCGCCGCGGCGAAGCCGCGGCCCGTGCCGGGGCGGCCGGGCGCGGCGGGGCAGCCCGGCCGCCCCCGGCCGTCAGGTGTGCCGGTGCGCGCTAGCCGTGCCGGGCGCGGGCGAGTGCCCGGTCCTTCCCCGCCTGGATCTCCTCGTCGAAGCGGGCGCCGAGTTCCGTGAGTTCACGGACGGTGCGGCCGTGGGCCGCCGCGAGGTCGTGCCGCTCGCCGGGGTCCCCGTCGATGTCGTACAGCAGCGGTGGCCGCGGCCCGCCCGGCCCGGGCGGCAGGCCGTTCCGGCGGCCGGGCAGGTGGAGCTTCCACCGGCCGCGGCGGACGGCGTTGAGGGTCCAGTCGTGGTAGTGGTACAGCACCCGCTCCGCGGCCGGCCGTCCTCCCCGGAGGGCGGCCGACAGGTCGACACCGTCCATCGGCCGGTCGTCGGGGAGTTCGCACCCCGTGACCGCCGCGACGGTCGGCAGGACGTCGGTGAGGCAGGCGGGGTCGTCGTAGGTCGTCCCCGGCGCGATGCGCTGCGGCCACCGGGCGAGGAACGGCATGCGGATGCCGCCCTCGAAGGTGTACCCCTTGCCCGCCCGGAGGCCGCCGGTGCCGTGTTCGTCCGGCCCGTTGTCGCTGGTGATCAGGACGAGGGTGTTCTCTTCGAGCCCGCAGGCCCGGAGTTCTCGCAGTACCCGGCCGATGTGGAAGTCGGCTTGCTGGACCAGGTCGCCATAGGGGCCGGCCTGCGACGATCCCTGAAACCGCCGCTCCGCGTAGTACGGCTTGTGCGCCAGGGTGTACGGCAGGTAGAGGAAGAAGGGGCGGTGCCGGTTCCGGCGGACGAAGCCGAGGGCGCGGTCGGTGTGCCGCCGGGGCAGGCCGGTCTGCTCGGCCCCTTCGAGCCGGTCGACGATCTCCGTGCCGTCGTAGACCGGGAACGGTACGTCCGTGTTGAAGCCCGGTATGCCGTAGAAGGAGTCGAAGCCGTGGTGCAGCGGGTTGAGTTCCGGACGTTCCGCCGGGTCGCCCAGGTGCCATTTGCCGAAGATGCCGGTGCGGTATCCCCGCTCCCGGAGGATCTCGCCCAGGGTGCGTTCGTACGCGGGCATGCCGTCGGGGGCGCCGGGCCCGGGAACCCAGGGCAGGCCGACGCGTTGCGCGTACCGGCCGGTGAGCAGTCCGGCGCGCGCCGGAGTGCAGACCGGCCCGGGGGAGTACATCTGCGAGAACGTGACGCCTCCGGCGCCCACGCCGTCGATGTGCGGCGTCCGGATCCTCCGTGAGCCCAGCCGGCTCACGTCGCCGTAGCCCACGTCGTCGAGCATGATCAGCACGATGTTGGGGGGTCTGCCCCCGCCGGCATCCCGCGGGCGGGCCGTGGCGCCGGCCCGGCTCCCGGCTGCGGCGGCCACGGCCAGCCCGGTGCCGGCACCGAGGACTGCGCGTCGGCTCGGCCGGTGCGTTCCAGTCACGAGTTCGGATCCTTACGGATAGGCGACGGATCTCCGGAAAGCTACGGCGGCGCCCCTGCCGTGATCGTCACCCCGTGAGCGGCGCCGCGGCTACGCCCCGCGGCGTACCCGCGCGGGGCGGCGTACGCCTTCGTCGTCACCGGCGGCCGCGCAATGGCCGCGGGCCGCGCTCGCGTACGCGGATCCGAGTAGGGGAGCTGTCTCCCCGCGTACGACGCGCGAGCGCCGCCCGTGCCGCCAGGCTGGGCCGGTCGGGACCGGCGGAGAGCGGGGCGGGTGGCTCGTGAGCGCAGACCTGTGAGGATCAGCGGGGCGCGGCTCGGCGACGCCGCCCTGGCGGCCGCGGCCACGGCGGCCGGGGCCGCCGGCACCCGGCTGGCCGGCAGCGCGGAGCGCGCCGGCCAGGCGGGTGCCGTCGACGCCGGCGGGCTGGTGCTGTTCGCGGCCCCGGCGCTGGCGCTGGCGGTGCGCCGCAGGTGGCCGGCGGCCGTGTTCGCGGTGGCGGCCGGCTGCACGGCGGCGTACCTGCTGCTCGGCTACGCCTACGGGCCGATCCTCGCGGTCTGCATGATCGCCGTCTACACCCTCGCCCGGCACACCCCCCTGCCGGTGGCCGCGCCGGGCGCGCTGGCCGCGCTGCTCGCGCTGCTGCCCCACCTGCTCGTCCGCGACCACGGGCTCGGGTGGTCCGGGGCGGTGCCCGTCTCCGCGTGGGTCGTCGTGCCGTTCGCCCTCGGGTACGCGCTGCGGCTGCGGTGGGAGGCGGCGGTCAGGGCGCGGGCCGAGGTGGTCCGGCGGAGCGTGGACGACGAGCGGCTCCGCGTGGCGCAGGAGGTGCACGACATCGTGGGCCACGGGCTGGCCGCCATCAAGATGCAGGCCGACGTCGCCCTGCACGTGCTCGCGAAGAAGCCCGCCCAGGCAGAGGTGGCGCTGGAGGCGATCAGCCGCACCAGCAGCGCGGCGCTGGAGGAACTGCGGGCCACGCTGGCGGTGGTCCGCCGCACCGGCGACGCCGCCGGGCGCACCCCCGGGCCCGGCCTGACCCGGCTGGACGAGCTGCGGCAGCGGATGGCCGAGGCGGGCGTGTACGTACGCCTCGACGTCTCCGGCCGCGCCCGGGTCCCGCTGCCCGCCGCGATCGAGCTGACCGGCTACCGGATCGTGCAGGAGTCGCTCACCAACGTGCTGCGGCACAGCGGCGCCCGGCAGGCCGCGGTGCGCATCCGCCACGAGCGCGGGAGCGTCCTGATCGCCGTCTCCAACCCGTTCGCCGGGGAGCCCGCCGGGGAGGGCGGATCCGGGATCGCCGGGATGCGCGCCCGGGTCCGCGCCCTGGGCGGCGAGTTCACCGCGGGCCCCGTCGCCCCGGACACGTTCGAAGTGCGCGCCCGTCTCCCGACCGGAGGTTCCCCGTGATCACCGTGCTGATCGTCGACGACCAGGACCTGGTACGCCTCGGGCTCCGCGCCCTCATCGAGAACGAGGACGGCATGACCCTGGCCGGCGAGGCCGCCGACGGGCTCGCCGGCGTCGACCTGGCGCGGCGGCTCGTGCCGGACGTCGTCCTCCTGGACATCCGCATGCCGGGGATCGACGGCATCACGGCGCTGCGGCGGATCACCGAGGACCCGGCCCTGGCCGGCACCAGGGTCGTGATGCTCACCACCTTCGAGCATGACGAGTACGTCTTCGACGCCCTGCACCGCGGCGCCAGCGGCTTCCTGCTGAAGGACACCGCCCCCGCCGACCTGCTGCGGGCGATCCGCGCCGCCGTCGACGGCGGCGCCCTGATGTCGCCGTCGGTGACCCGCAAGGTCGTCCGCGAGTTCGTGGCGAAGGGGCCGCGGACGCTGAAGCCGCATCCGCGGCTGGGGGCCCTCACCGGGCGGGAGCGGCAGATCCTCTCGCTGGTGGGGGAGGGCCTGAGCAACGACGAGATCGCCGGCCGGCTGGTCATCAGCCCGGCCACGGCCCGTACGCACGTGAGCCGGACGATGGTCAAGCTCGGTGCCCGGGACCGGGCGCAGCTCGTCGTCTTCGCCTTCCGCTCCGGGCTGACGGACTGACCGCGCGGGCGGCGTGGTCCCGTACGCGGAACTGCGTACGGCCGCTGCCGCTCCGCGGCCGACGCCCGGCGGCCCGTCCGCGCCGACGATGAGCGCATGGTCACTCCACACAACCAGCCAGCGCCGCACGGGCCGGGAACGGCGCCGACGGCGGCCGTCGCCGGGACGGCCGCGGCCCCCGTACGGAAGGCGGGGCGGGCATGAGCACCGGCGGCACCGGCGAACACCCCGGCGCGTACGCGATCGACGTCGACGGGCTGACGAAGAGCTACGGCGACCACACGGCCGTCGACCACATCAGCTTCGGCGTCGGCCCCGGCACCGTCACCGGCTTCCTCGGCCCCAACGGCGCCGGCAAGTCGACCACCATGCGCATGATGGTCGGCCTGACCCCGCCGACGGCGGGCCGCTGCACGGTCCTCGGCCGCCCGTACCGGCACCTGCCGGATCCCGGCCGGCGCGTCGGCGTCCTGCTGGACGCCTCCGCCCAGCACCCGGGGCGTACCGGACGCGAGATCCTCACGCTGGGCACGATGATGATGGGCCTCGACACCCGGCGCGTGGACGAGGTCCTCGACCTCGTCGGGCTGACCCCCGCCGAGGCCCGCCGGCGCACCGGCGACTACTCGCTGGGCATGCGCCAGCGCCTCGGCGTCGGCCACGCGCTGCTCGGCGAGCCACAGGTGCTCATCCTCGACGAGCCGGCCAACGGGCTCGACCCGGCGGGCATCCACTGGATGCGCGGCCTGCTGCGCGACTTCGCCGACCACGGCGGCAGCATCCTGCTCTCCTCGCACCTGCTGCGCGAGGTCGAGGTGATCGCCGACGAACTCGTCGTGATCGGACTGGGGAAGATCGTCGCGCAGGGCGCCAAGAAGGACCTGCTGGCCTCCGCCGGCACCTTCGTACGCGCCTCCGACGACCGCGCGCTGGCCGCCGCGCTGACCGCGGCGGGCATCGACCACAGCGCCGCCGCCGACGGCGGCTTCCTCACCCGGGAGCCCACCGAGCGGATCTCGCGCACCGCGGCCCAGGCCGGAGTGGAGGTCGTCGAGCTGCGCGACGCGGGCCAGACGGGCCTGGAGGAGATGTTCCTGAGCCTGACCGCCGACCACTCCCGGGAGAAGCCGGCCGGGAAGGCCAGGGCGAAGGGCGGCGCAGGCAGGACGGACGGCACCGCGAAGACGAAGGACGGAACGCGACGATGACGACACCCCACCTCACCGACAGCCGCCGTCCCCCGGGGTCCGAAGCGGAGCGCACCGGCATCCCGTTCGGCCGGCTGCTGCGCACCGAGTTGCGCAAGCTGCGCGACACCCGGGCGGGCACGTGGCTGCTCGTCGCCATCCTCGCCGTCACGCCGGTGGTGGTCGCCGTCATGGTGGTCGTCGCCGACCCGAAGGACCTGACGTACGAGGAGTTCGTCAACTTCACCCAGACCCCGCAGAAACTCCTGCTGCCCGTCGTGGGCATCCTCACCGTCACCACGGAGTGGAGCCAGCGCACCGGGCTCGTCACCTTCACCCTGGAGCCCGACCGCAAGCGGGTCCTGCTCGCCAAGGCCGGCGCCACGCTGCTGCTGGGCGTGCTGGTCCTCGGCATCACCTTCTCCTCGGCCGCCGTCGGCAACCTCCTCGGCACGACCCTGCGCGACGGCGACGGCAGTTGGTCCTTCGGCGCGGGCGGGTTCCTCGACATCAGCGTGGTCCTGCTGGCCGGGCTGATGATGGGCTTCGCGTTCGGCATGCTGCTGCTGGTCAGCGCCCCCGCGATCGTCGCCTTCTTCGTGCTGCCGAACCTCTCCAGCGTGCTGTTCAACGCCGTGCCCGCGCTGGAGGACGCCGGCTCGTGGATCGACTTCAACCTCGCCCTGAGCCAGTTGTACGACCACGGGCTCACCGGCGAGGACTGGCTCCAGGTGCTGACCGCGACCCTCGTCTGGGTGGCCCTGCCCGCGGCGCTCGGCGCGGTCCGCGTGCTGCGCAGCGAAGTCAGGTCCGGCTGACGGTGCACGATCCCGGTCACGGGCTCCCCGGCGGGACGCGCACCCCCGGCCCGGCACGGCGCCCTTCGCCGTCCGGCGCGCGCTCCCGCCGGGTCTGGGTCCTGCTCGCCGTCGCCTCGGCCGCCGGCCCGGTGCTCGTCGTCCCCTACCTGCCGCTCGGCCTCGCCGGCAGCCGCCTCGACGTGGGCGGCGGCCTGCACCGCGGCCTGCTCGCCGGGCACGTCTTCACCGCCTTCGTCGCCCTGGTGCTCGGCCCGCCGCAGTTCGTCCCCGCGATCCGGGCCCGCCGCCGCGTGCACCGCGCGATCGGCCGGACCTACCTGCTCGGCGGCGTGCTGCCCGCGGCCGTGACCGCCGTCCCGGTGGCCCTCCTCTCCGGCCGTACGGTCACCCAGATCGGCCTGACCGTCCCGGCGGTGGGCTGGCTGCTCACCGGCTGGCTCGCCTACCGGGCGGCCCGTGCGGGGGAGTTCGAGACCCACCGCCGCTGGATGATGCGCAACTACGCGCTGACGTTTCTGGCCGTCACCGCCCGCGCCGCCGTCCCGCTGCTGCTGATCGCCGGGGCACCGTTCCGGGACGCGGGGACGGACGGCTCGGCGGGGGATGCGGCGACGGACCTGATCCCGGTCGGGCAGGTCCTGGGCTGGGTCGTCAACCTGGCCGTGGTGGAGCTGATGATCAGGCGCCGCGACGCACGCCGCGGCGCCGCGGGCGGGAGAGCGTGACCGGGAGCGGTGGCCGGCCGGCCCGCCGGTCCGGCCGGCCGGTCCGGCCGGGGCGGCGGGCGGCGCCACCCCGGCCGGGGTCAGGGTCACCAGTTGGCGGGTTCCGCCAGGGCGTAGGAGTTCGCGATGCGTGCCTGGTCGTGGTAGACCGACAGCACCGTCCCGCCCGCCGGCTGCTGGTCGCGCCAGGCGGTGCAGTAGATGCCCGAGGACCAGCGGACGGAGTGCGCCGTCTTGGGGAGCACCGGGATGCCGGTCCTGCTGACGCGCTTCGTGCCGTTGACCCAGATCTCCAGCGCCCCGTCGGTCGCGTGGAACTTGATCCGGGTGACGATGCGGATCCACGAGCCGCGCAGATCGGTGATCTTGGCGATGGAGCCGCTGAAGCCGCCCGAGCCGCCGTAGCGCAGCTCGTCGTTCTGGATGAACATCAGCTCCCACGGGCCGGACGGCTCCTCCGGCGACCACTGCTGGAAGGTGACGTTCTGGTTGTGGAAGCGCCAGTTCGACGGGATGTGGACGGCCTGGCCGTAGTACCGGTCCTGGCCCACCACCTGGGCGTGGTGCTGGACGTTCTCGGAGTGGTAGCCGCCTCCTTCGTTGACGTACGTCTGCTGCGCCTCGATGGCGTTGCCGCCCTTGTACGCGGGGCTGCCGACGTTCCGTATGACGCCCTGCTTCTGCGGGTCCGTCGGATGGTTGTTCCAGCCCTGGATCGAGCCGGTGTCCTGGAAGTAGACGCCGGACGGGAGCACCCCGCCGTTGCGGGGCATCCAGAACTGGTTCGTGGCGCCCTTGCGGCACGTCCACAGCTCCACGGGCGTGCCGTTGGGGCTGTTGCCGCCGCCGTGCACGTCCAGGCAGAGGCCGGAGGCGGGGTTGCGGAACGCGCCGCCCGCGCTGAGCGTCCACTTCTGGTTGGCGTTGCCCGAGCACGAGTAGGTCTGCACCCGGGTGCCGGGGGTGGTGCCGCTCTCGTGGATGTCCAGGCACTTGGTCGTCGAGCCGCTGTAGACGCGCAGCTCGTTCGCCGAGGTGTGGGTCCACTTCTGGTGCGTCTTGCCGTTGCAGTCCCAGACGGTGGCCTGGGCGCCGTTGGCGGTGCTCTCGCCGGCGACGGTCAGGCAGCGGTTCGACGCCGGGCTCACGAGCTGGCTGCCGGAGACGTTGACCTCCGCCTGCGCCGTGGGCGAGCCGAGCGTCAACCCGCCCGCCGTCAGCCCGGCGGCCGTGAGGACGGCCGCCGCGGCCGTGGTGCGTCTGCGCTTCATCTGATCCTCCCTGGGTGGGGGTGAAGGAGTCAGCCGGTGGAGCGGGGGGCCGGTGGCGGCCCCCCGCGGTGGCTCACCGGCCTCGTGCGCTGATGTGGTACGTCTTGCCGGCCCGGGTGGGGAACGAGATCACGCCGTCGTCCTCCTCGACGTCGACCCGCCGGCCGCGGTCGTCCACCACCCGCACGGACCTGTCGCCCCACGGGCTGGCGAGGCTGAAGTCGTTGCCCCGGTCGCTGGTCACCTCCACGCCGCGGACGGTGCCGCGGCGCTGCTCCGCGGACAGGACGAAGGCGCCCTTGGCGCGCAGCCGGTTGAACTCGGCGTCCCGGGCCTCCGGCCAGTTCGGGAAGATCCGGGTGACGCCCTGGTACGTCTGGAGCATCATCGAGTTGACCGCCTCCAGCGCGCCCGAGGTCTCCTGACCGCCGCCGAACTGCCGCACGGTGAGGTTGGGCCGCCACAGGTCCTCGATGACGGTCGTGAACTTGTGGATCAGGTCCTCGGCGTCCCAGCCGGCCCGCGCCGCGATGGTGAACGTCTTCGGGAAGCCGTTGCCGGAGGAGCCGCGCGAGCCGGGCAGGAACGGGTCGACCCAGGCGAGCGTGTTGCGTACAAGGCGCAGTTGCTCCGGGTCGCCGCCGATGGCGAGGTTGTCGCTGGGGTGGACGACGCCCTCCAGGTTGATCGGCTGGTCGTTCTTGTTGAGCAGCGCGTTGCCCTTGATCGGGTTCTCGATCTTCTCGGCCAGCAGGATGACGTCGAGGCCGTCGCGCTGCCCGGTCGGGTACGGGGTGAGGTTGTCCAGCACCTCCTGCCACTTCGGCCGCAGCCCGGCGTCCACGCCCAGGGTCTTGCTGCCGTCGATGAGGGCGGTCATGACGCGGCGGATGTAGCCGAGGTCGTAGACGGAGTTGACGTCGTCGCCGCCCTCGTTGACCCCGCTGTGCAGCACGTCGTACTTCCCGTCCTCGCCCTTGACGACGAAGTCGGCCCAGAACGCACCGAGTTCCTTGAGGAAGGGGTACGTCACCTCGCGGAAGAACTTCGTGTCGCCGGTGTACTCGTAGTGCCAGAGGAAGGGCAGCGCGGCGAAGGTGCCGTTGGTCTGCTGGTCGCTCGGCAGCTTGTCGGGGTCCTTGACCGGGGCCACCGGCGTCTCGGCGGGACCGGAGCGGGTCATGTTGAACGGCAGGACGCTGCGCCGGAACGTGGTGCCCTCGTAGCCGGCCTCGTGGGTGCGGTTGCGCGAGTACGGCAGCTCGGCCCGGATGAGGCGGTAGTACGGCTCGGCCAGCTCCGGGCGGTTGGCGGAGTAGGCGCCGTAGTACTGGGACTCGGTGTTGTAGTTGAGGTAGTAGCCGTTCCTCAGGTTGACGAAGTCGGCGGTGCGCCAGGGCGAGTACGTGCCGGGCGGCACGTTGCCCGCGCGGCTGGCGGAGCCGACCGCGTACAGGGCGCCGTAGTAGTACTTGTTGAGCGTGGCGTCGCCGGTGTCGACGTAGGACTTCAGCCAGTACCGCTTCCACCAGTCCCGGTGCGCGGCCCGCTCGGCGTCGATCCCCTTGCCGCCGATGTCCCGCACCCGCTCGACGGCCTGGTCGGTGAACGCGGACACCGGGGTGGTGTTGGCGTACGTGCCGTTGCCGTGGACGGAGGTGACGAGCCGCACGCGGCGGCCGGGCAGCAGGTCGAAGGAGAGCCGGGCGAGGTCGCTCGCCGGGGTGGCGGCGGTGACGGGCGTGGGCGAGCCCTCCACCTTGGCGGACGCCGCGGCCCTGGACACCCAGTCGGTGCTGGTGTCGCTGCCGGTGGTGCGGGTGGCCCAGACCTGGCCGCCGCCCGCGGTGCCGACGGTGCCGGCCGGCAGGTTCAGGTCGATCTGCAGCGGCATCCGCTCGGCGTCCTCGTCCGTCCAGATCTCGGTGACGAGGAGGTTCTCGCCGTCCGCGGTCCAGGTGCGGGTCTGCACCGGCTGGTCCGCCATGGTCTGGGTGCCGCGTACCTCGGCGTTGAGGACGTCCTGCTTCTGGTGGTACTCCGGGTCGCTGCCGCCGTCGCCGGGCGCCAGCAGGTCGGTGTCGCCGTCGAACAGCCTGAGGTCGCGGATGTACGCCTTCTGGTTCGGGTCGTCGGCGTTGCGCACGGCCCGGGTGATGTTCAGCCGGACGTAGCGCGCGGTGAAGGCGGCCACCTGCCGGTCGGTCTCCTCGGCGGTGTTGCCGGCGACCGTGTCGACGTCGGTCCAGGTCCTGCCGTCGTCGCTCTTCTGCAGGGCGAAGTCCTGGGTGTTGAGCTTCTGGAAGTTGTCCGCGCGGCCCTGGTAGCCGTTGTGGCGCACGCCCCAGCGGTCGACGCGCCGGGCGGCACCGAGGTCGACGGTGATCCACTGCGGGGCGGCGGCGCTCGCGTTGGTCTGCGACACCCAGCGGGTCTCCGGGTCGCCGTCGACGGCGCAGGCGGCGGTGCACTCCAGCGTGTCCTTGGCCGTGGCCAGGGTGGCCCCCGCGTCCTCGGGGCTCTTGATGGTGAGCTTGCCGAGGTGACGCTGGCCGTCGCCGGTGTGCCAGAAGTCGGACTTGGCCAGGTAGAGGGTCTGGGCGCGGTTGCGGGCGTCGGAGGTGACGGCGAGGTCGCCGTTGCCGAGCAGCAGGCCGGCGGTGTAGCCGTTGGTCACCACCGCGTTCAGCGACGGCGGTTCCGTGTAGGAGTCGTCGATGGCGCCGATCAGCGAGCGGATCTCGGCCCACTCCGCCTCCGATCCCCTCGGCTGGGCGGGCGGCTCCGCGGCGGCGGGCCCGGCGAGCTGGGCGGTGCCGACCGTGGCGGTGGCGAGCAGGCATACGAGCCCGGTGCGGGCCCGTCTGGGAAGTCTCACTGTGCTGGCTCCTCTGCGTCGGATGTGGGCGTCAGCCGTACGACCGTTCCGGTGCGCCGGGCGTGCTCGGCGGCGAACACCACGCGGTGGGTGTCGCGGCTCTCCCGCGCTCCGGTCAGCAGCAGTTCGGGGCGGCCCCGGTGGTGGGCGCGGACGAAGGCGTCGATGAGGCCCGCGTCGCCCCCGCCGTGGCCTTCGGCGGCGGTGGAGCCGCCGTTGTCGGTGTCGATGACGGTGCGTTCGTCGGTGACGAAGTCGTAGACCTCGATGTGCCGGCCGTCGCCGGTGATCTGGCCGTGGGTGCCGAACAGCTTGGTGTGCCTGTTCTCCTGCGGGGTGAACGCCGTCAGGGTCAGGGCGGCCGTGACGCCGCCCGCGTACTCGATGGTCACCTGCTGGTGGTCGACCACGTCGTTGTCGCAGGCGTAGACGCAGCGCCCGTACGGGCCCTCGGCGAGCGCCTCGGCGACCGCCGTCTCGGTCAGCTCGTCGGCGGCGATGCGGGTGAAGTACCGCTTGACGCCGCCCTCGCGCAGGCCGACCGGGTAGAGCTTGAGCGCCGAGTACGGGCAGTCCCGCTCGACGGCGCACGACACGCACCGCTCGCCGGCGCCGGCCGGCGCGCGCTCGGGGCGGAAGTGGCTGAGGGAGCCGAAGGAGGAGACGGCGCGCACGGGCCGCCCGGTGATGTGGGACAGCCAGTCGATGTCGTGGCAGGACTTGGTGAGCAGCAGGAAGCTGGAGGTGTCCTGGCGCCGCCAGTTGCCGCGGACGAACGAGTGGGCGTAGTGCCAGTAGCCGATGGGCTCCAGGTGCTCGACGCTGATCAGGTCGCCGATCCGGCCGGAGTCCAGCAGGGCCTTGAGCCGGCGGGTGTACGGCGCGTAGCGCATGACGTGGCAGACGGTCAGCGACACCCCCGCCGACTCGGCGGCCTCGGCGATGAGGTCGCACTCCTCGACGCTGGTGGCCATCGGCTTCTCCAGCAGGATGTCGTAGCCGCGCGCCGCGAACGCCTCGACGGCCGCGACGTGCTCGGCGTCCTGGAGGGTGATGAACACGGTGTCGGCGAGCCGCGGGGCGGCGGCCAGCTCGCGCCAGTCGGCGTACCGGCGGTCGAGCGGCACCCCGTGGCGCTCGGCGAAGTCCGCCCGGCGGGGGGCCCGCGGCTCCGCGACCGCGGTGACCGACACCGGGACGTCGCCGGCGGCGGCCAGGGTGGCGTATCCGCTGCCGCGCGCGCCCGCGCCGGCGACGGCGAGGGTGAGCGGGCGGTCCAGCGGCCGGCCCGGGTGGTCGCGCAGGTTGCTGAAGACGGTGGTGGGCGTGCTCGCGGATGCGGTGGCGGTGGAGCTCTCGGTCACGGTCATCCCTTGACGGCACCTCCGGTGAGGCCCTTGACGAAGTGCCTCTGGAGGGCGAGGTAGAAGATCAGGACGGGCAGGGCGGCCAGGAACATCAGCCCGAACATCTGGCCGTAGTCGGCCTGGTGCTCGCCGATGGCGCGGTAGACGCCGACGGTGACGGTGGTGCCGCCGGCCGGGCCGAGGATGATCAGCGGGTTGAGGAAGTCGTTCCAGATCCACACCCCGAGGAAGATCAGCACGCTGGCGGTGGCGGGCCGCAGCAGCGGGAAGACCACCAGCCAGAACGTGCGCCAGCGCCCCGCGCCGTCGAGCCCCGCGGACTCCTCCAGCTCCAGCGGCACGGTGCGGATGAAGCCGGAGAAGACGAAGACGCCGAACGGCACGTAGTAGCCGACGTTGAAGGCGACGATCCCCTGGACGGTGGCCATCATGTTCGTCAGTTGCAGCATGTCCGTGACCGGGACGAGGATCACCTGCGGCGGGATCATCAGCCCCGCGAGCAGCACGAGCATGGCCACACGGGCGGCGCGGCCGCGGCTGCGGGCCAGGTAGTGGCCGAGCATCGCGGAGACGACGGTCAGGATCACGATCGACAGCAGGGTGATGGTGACGCTGTTGACGAGCCCGTTGAGGAACAGGTCGTCCGGCCGGTTCACCGCGTCCGCGAGGTTGTCCAGCGTCGGCGGCCAGGGCGGCGCGGCCGGCGAGTCGGCGATGTCCTCGCCCTGCTTGAAGACGTTGGCCAGCACGAGGTACAGCGGCAGGAAGAACACCGCGGTGACGACGAGGGCGACGACCGGCCGCAGCCACGGGGCGCGTTCGTTCCGCATCACAGGTGCACCTCCCTGCGCTGCAGGACGCGCAGTGCGACGGCGGAGGCCACGGCCACGATCACCAGCATGATGATCGCCATGGCGCTGGCCTCGCCGCTGCGGTTGGCGGTGAAGCCGGTCTGGACGATGGAGAAGGCGACGGTGGCGGTCGTGCCCGTGCCCGGGCCGCCGTTGGTCATCACCTGGATGTGGTCGTACGTCTTGAAGCCGGTGATCAGCAGCATCACCGTGTTGATGGTCAGCGCCGGCGCGAGCATCGGCCAGGTGACCTTGCGGAAGCGCAGCCAGGGACTCGCGCCGTCCATGACGGCGGCCTCCTGGAGTTCGTTCGGCACGCCCTGGAGCCCGGCGAGGTAGACGACCGCGCAGAAGCCGAGCATCTGCCAACTGATCACGAACCCGACCGAGTACAGCGCCAGGTCCGGGTCGGAGAGCCAGCCCGGCGGGCTGTCCACGCCCAGCGAGCGCAGCACGTTGTTGATCAGGCCGTCGTCGGTCAGCAGCGTCGACCAGACGACGGAGACCACCACCGAGCTCAGCACGACGGGGACGAAGAAGACGCTGCGCAGCGTGTTGTAGAGCCAGCCGCGGCGGTCCAGCAGGACCGCGATGGCCAGCCCCAGCACGTTGGGGACGATCACGATGATGAGCGTGAGCACCGACGTGACCCGCAGGGTGGTGAGGAAGGCGTCGTCGGTGAGCAGCCGGGTGTAGTTGTCCAGACCGGTGAAGCGGGTCTCGGGGGCGAACTGGTTGGCGTTGGTGAGGCTGTAGCCGAAGCTGAGGGCGATGGGGGCGAGCACGAAGCAGGCGTAGACGAGCAGCCCGGGCGCGCCGAAGCCGGCGAAGTGCAGCACTGCCTGCCGCCGGCTCCGGCGGCCCGGCGCCCCGGCCGGGTGAGGTGGGGCCGGGGTCGAGGGGGCGTGGGCGGCGCGCGGTGCGGCGCCGCCCCGTACCTTGACGGTGGTCATCAGGGGTTGCCTTCCGGTCTTACTGGGTGTCCGCCTTGGCCCACTCGTCGTCGAGCGCCGAGGCGGCCTCCGCGCCGTCCTTGCGGCCGGCGATGATGTCCTGGGCCAGGGCGTACGCCTTCTCCACCACACCCGGCAGCAGCGAGTCGTCGCCCGTCTCGACGAGGAAGGCGTTGACGATGCCGTCCTCGGCGAGCGCGTCCTCGTAGACCCCGAGGCTCTCGGTGTAGACCGGGCCCATGTCGGCGGGCGGGGTGTAGCCGTCCATCGCGATGATCGCGCCGTCGGCCTTCACCACGGCGTCGAGGTTGGCCTTGTCCTCCTGGAAGGCGAGGGCGAACGCCTTCGCCTCCTTCAGGTGATCGGACTTGGCCGACACCGACATGCCGCCGCCGGTGTACGAGGGGACGGCAGGGGAGCCGTCGTCGGTGGGGAAGGCGAAGACGCCGATGTCGTCCTTGAGTTCGCTCTTGTCGGCGGCGGTGGCGAACCAGGTGCCCATGGGGTACATGGCGCCCTTGCCGGACAGGAACGCCTTCTCGGTGTTGGCGTAGTCGCGGGACAGGCCGGACTTGTCGACGTAGCCCTTCTCCACCAGCTCGGCGAACTTCTCCGTGGCGCCGGTGAAGTCCGGGTCGGCGAACTCCGCCTCGTCCGCGCGGCGTTCGGCCATCCAGTCGGGGGTCTTCTTGTAGACGTCGGTGCCCACCAGCGCGGTCCACAGGTAGGAGGCGGCGAAGGCGTCCTTGCCGCCGCCGCCCACGACGAACGGGTTGACGCCCGCGTCCTTGAGCCTGGCGGAGACGTCGAGCAGCTCCTTGTAGGTCTTCGGCGGGGTCTCGACGCCGGCCTCCGCGAAGAGCTTCTTGTTGTAGTAGACGAGCGGCGTGGGCTGGGTGTTGTACGGCAGTTGGTAGACCTTCCCGCCGATCGGGTTGGACTGCGGGAAGGTGAACGGCTTCAGCTCCTCGTCGGTCCAGGCCGCCAGTTCGCCCGCCTCGGCGAAGCCGACCGGGGAGACGGCGATCATCACGTCCGGGAACTGGCCGGAGGCCAGCAGTTGCTTGGCGTACCCGGTGCGGTCCACCGACGGCGCCACCAGCTTCTTCACCGCCACGCCCGGGACCTTCTCCTCGGCCCGCGCGATAGCGTCGTCCCAGTACTCGGCATCGAGGTTGGGGGTCTCGAAGGTGAGGAACGTGATCTCCTTCTTACCGTCCGCGGAGTCGCCGGAGCCGGAGTCGCTGCCGGCGGGCGAGCACGCGCCCGCGAGCAGGACGGCCGCGGCGGCGGCGGTGGTGGGGACGGCTGTACGCACGCTTCTCAGGTTCACGATGCCCTCGCATCAGCATGGGGCACAGACGGTGACGCGCCCGGGAATATTTTTGGTACCTTCTGAAATAACGCAGCCTGATGGTGCGCCCGTATCGTGTTCCAGTCAAGGGGGTCGAACGGACTCGTGACGCTTGCAGGTGGGGACTCCTCCTTGCTCCGCCGGCTCAACGCAGCCGCCGTACTGCGCGCTCTGTACGAGACCCGCAGCGCAACCCTGACCGAACTCGTGAAGGTCACCGGGTCCGCCCGGGCCACCGTGGAGAACGCCCTGACCGGCCTGGTCGGCCAGGGCTGGGCCGCCGAGATCGCGCCCGCCACCGACGGCGTGCGGACGGTGGGCCGGCCGGCCAAGCGCTACCGCTTCCGGGCGGAGGCCGGCTGCGTGCTCGGCTTCGACATAGGCGTGCACAAGGCGCTCGCCGTGGTCGCCGACCTGCGCGGCGAGGTGCTCGGCGTGCGGCGTACCGCGGTCACGCCCGAGCTGACGCCCGCCCAGCGCCTCGCGGCCACCCGCGCGCTGGGCAACCGCGCGCTGCGCGGCGCCGGGCTGTCGGCCGGCGAGGTCCAGGCGGTCGGCGTGGGCACCACGGGCATCGTCGACAGCGGCGGCCGGGTGGCGATCAGCGGGCGGCTGCCCAACTGGGCGGGTACGGACCTGGCGACGGCGCTGGCCGAGGCGTTCGGCGCCGAGGTGAGCGCGGGCAACGACGCCCGGCTCGCCGCGCTGGCCGAGCACTGGCGCGGCATCGCCGCCGACGCCCGCAACGTCGTCTACGTGCACGCCGGCCGCCGCATCGCCGCCGCCCTCCTCATCGACGGGCGCCCGTACGCGGGCGAGCACGGCGCGGCCGGCGAGATCGGCGTCCTGGCCAGCTCCCGCTGGGACACCGCCCCCGGCCGGCTGCTGGAGCGGTTCGGCGACGCGGAGGCGCTGTTCGGCGCCGTACGCGAGGAGGACCCCAAGGCGCAGGCGGCGCTGGAGAAGTTCGCCGACGAGATGGTGCAGGGCGTCGCCGCGCTCGTCCTGATCACCGACCCGCAGCTCGTCGCGGTCGGCGGCGGGCTGTCCCGGGCGGGCGACCTGCTGACGGAGCCGCTGCGGCGGCGGCTGGCCGACCTGTGCCTGTTCCCCGTCCCGGTCGCCGCGTCCACGCTGGGGGACGAGGCGGTGGCGCTGGGCGGGGTGCGGCTGGCGCTGGACGCGGTGGAGCGGCGGCTGTTCGAAGTCGCGGGCTGAGGTGCCGGGCGAAGGGCTGGTGGACGGGCCGGGCGATGGGCCGGGGCGGTGTCGCCCCGGCCCTCGCCCGCGGTGCGGGTCAGCGGATCCCGTAGGCCCGTATCACCGTCGAACTGTGCGTGTCACCCGCCGCGTCGGCGGCGGACAGGCGCAGCGAGACGAAGCCCTCGCGCGGGTTGACCACGAGCGCCTTCCACTCGCCGCCGACCTGCGCGACCGGGGCGCGCCGCCAGGTGGCGCCGTCGTCCGTCGAGAACTCGGCCGTGACCTTCTCGACCGCCGGCGCGTCCGCCGGGTGCCCCTGGCGCTGCACGTCGACCGACAGGACGGCGGGGCCGCTGCGGGCGCGGTTGAGGCCGTCGAAGTCGCCGGTGGTGTCGAAGAACATCAGCGGCAGGATGGTCGGGTCCTCTGCGGAGGAGGTGAACTCCCAGGTGGCCTCCGTCTTCGTGCTGTTCTCGTACCACTTCAGCGCGTCCGCGCGCGTCGCCGACGCCCGCAGGGTGTAGCGGGAGGACTCCGCCGGAAGCCCGCCGAAGCCGCCGAGCCCCGGCGCGCCGGTGGACACCGGGTCGTAGCCCTCCAGTTGGAGGCTGGTGTCGCCGGTGGCGGTGATGCTCTGGTGCGGGGCGAAGTTGTACGACCCCGGACCCGACGGCGAGAACATCGGCACGATGGTCTGCAGGTCGCTGCCGAAGCGGTAGACGCCCATCTGGATGCCGGCGTCCAGCCGGGGGGCCACCGACGCCCCGTTCCACGTCTCCGGCAGGGACTTGCCGGCCACCGGCTTGCCCGTCTCGACCCACTCCTCGCCGTACGGAGCCTGCCGGGGCTGCCCGGCGGGCCGCTGGAAGGTCATGATCGACGACCAGGTGGCCTCCGGGCTCAGGTAGTCGGTGCGGGTGCTCGGCGCGGACACCGTGTGATAGAGGCCGAAGCGGAAGCCCAGGCTCGGGGAGTAGACCGGCAGCCGGGCCAGTTCGGCGTCGCTGGCGAGACCCTGCGAGGTGAACTCCACCTTCCGCCGCCCCAGCTCCGCGGTCCGCCACTCCCGCTGCAGATCCGCGGGGATCACGTTCTCGGGCAGCGTGTCGGTCAGGTAGTACTGGTCCTGCCGCGCCTCGCCCTCGGGCGGGCCGTAGACGGTGGACACGCCCGCGCGGATCCGGACGTCCGCGGCGTCGTTGGCCGCCGGCACGACGTACAGCTCCTCGTCGCCCTCTGCGATCACCGGGGCGTTCAGCCCGCGGCCCGCGAAGTCGAGGTCCAGCTCGAAGCTGGTCGACTTGTGCACGGCGTCCGGACGGTCCGCCACCGAGGGGCGGACCAGGTTGCCGCCGCGGGAGTCGAGCGTGAGCGCCGTGTCCTTCTCGACGGTGATCTTGGGGCCGACGTGCATCGTCGTGTTCGGCCCGGCGTCCGCCGCGGTGCTGACGTATCCCGTGTAGGAGTAGTCGCCCTTCGGCAGCCGGACCTTGGCGACGCCGTCGACGATGTCCGCGTCGACGGCCCAGTCGCCGGGCAGGGTGTGGCCGTAGAAGTCCAGGGACTGGTGGAGCGAGGAGTCCGCGGGCTCACCGTTGCGGTCCAGGACCGTGACGGTCACGTCGTACGACTCGGGCTCCGCGGTGACCCCGACCGCCGTGCGCACGGAGACGCCCTCGGCCGCCGCGGTGAGGTGCGCGCCGATCGCGCCGCCCACCGTGGGGAGCCCGGCCGGGTCGAGCGTGACGGTGGCCTCGGCGGTGCCGCCGGCCGGCACGGTGAGCGTCGCGGGCTCGGCGCTGACGGCGTCGGAGCCGGAGACGGCGAGGTCCAGGGTGACGGGGGCGTCGCCCTCGTTGCGGTACGTCACCGTCTCCGTCTGCGCCGGGGCGGAGTCGTGCGGCCAGGCGACGCTCTCGAAGCTCACGGCGGAGTTCGCGAACACCGTCTGGGTCACCGCCCGGGCGGCGTCGACGCGGCCGGCGCCGGCGCCGAACGCGCCGAGGTCCTGCCCCGGCGCGCTGCTGCCGACCAGCGCGGCCTTCAGCCTGTCGGCCTGCCAGTCGGGCCGGGCCTGGGCCAGCAGCGCCGCCGTCCCGGCGACGTGCGGGGAGGCCATCGACGTACCGGAGGCGGCGGTGTAGTGCTCGTCCACCGGCGCACCCATCGACGTGCCCGTCGCGCGGGCCGCGACGATGTCCTCGCCGGGCGCGGCGATGTCCGGCTTGACCGCGTCGTCGCCGGTCCGCGGACCCTCGCTGGAGAACGAGCTCAGCGCGTCGGTACGGCCGACACTGCCCACCGCGAGGGCGGCGTTCGCGGAGGCGGGTGCGCTGACCGTGTAGGAGGAGCCGCTGTTGCCGGACGCGGCGACGAAGAGCGTGCCGGTCTCGGCCGTCAGGGACTCGGCGGCCTGTGCCAGCGGGTGCGAGACGGGGGCGCCCCCGTCCGTGCCCAGGCTGAGGTTGACGATGTCGGCCTTGCCCGCGGCCCACTCCATCCCGGCGATGATCGCCGCGTCCTCGCAGAACCGCGTACCGCAGACCTTGCCCGCGATGACGTCCGCCCCGGGGGCGACGCCCTCGTTGGCGGCGCTCTGCGCGCCGGTGCCGGCGACGATCGAGGCGACGTGGGTGCCGTGTCCGACGTTGTCCTTGACCCCGTCGGGGCTGCCGGTGAAGTCCCGGGTCTCGGTGACGACGCCCGCCAGGTCAGGGTGGGCGGTGTCGACACCGGTGTCCAGGACGGCGACGGTGACGCCGCTGCCGTCGTAGCCGGCCGCGCGCGCGGCCGGGACGCCGATCTGCGCGTTGGACTGCTCGTCGGCGACCTTCGACCTGCCGTTCAGCCACACCTTCCGGACGCCGGGCGCGGCGAACGTCCGCTCCGGGCGCTCACCGGCCAGCGACTTCCAGAACGTGGCCGCGCTGTCCTTGTCCGCGGTCAGCGCGGCACCGTCGATGCTCGGCAGCGTCCGGGTCCGCTCCGCCCCCCGAGGGGCCGAGGGGGAGCCTTCCGAACCGGAGACGATCAGCGGGATGGTGTCCCGCCGGGCGTCCGTGTAGCCGAACTCGACGAGCTGGTCGACGTCGAAGAGCCGGGGGTCGAGCCGGCCGGCCTCGACGAGCGCGCCCGCGTCGGTGGGCACGACGTGCCGGTGCCCGTCGGCGTCGGTGCGCGAGACGAACGTGACGTCCTCGCGGCCGGGGCCGGGGGCGACCACGGTGCTCTCGGTGCCGTCGGGGGCACGGCTGAGGTGGACCGTGTCGCCGGTGATGAGCGTGACGGACGTGGCCGAAACTGTGCGCTCGGGTTCCTGCGCCGCCAGCGGCGACGGCGGCGCCGCGGCACTCGGCGCGGCCACGGCGAGCGGGGCGGCGAGCACGGCGGCGAGCAGGAGACGGGCTGACCTGCGTGTGGCATGTACATGCAGGGCTGGCCTTGTGCCGCCTGCGACTAATGTCCGAAGGGGATGGTGCACGGATGACCTCCCAAAGGTATGGACCAATTGGCCAGATGATCCCAGCGCACCGCAGACATCGGAAGACTCGACGCCGGATCAGAACTCGTCAATGTTCAGGTCCTGATCAACTCGGACAAAGCGGTCGTCGAGAGCGGCCCGACCTCTCCGGAGCCGGCCACGTCACGTCAGTCCTCCGATCAATCCCTCGCTCATGGGTTGACGGGAACATGCAACATCCCTGATTCTTCGGGTCGTCCCATGTATCGGCGCAGAGAGGCGGCATGGATGCCCGAATCCTCCTCGTCCAGGCGCACATTCCTCGGAGCTGTGACCGCGACGGGTGCCTCGGCCGCCTTGGGCGCCGCCGCCCCGGCCGCCGCAGGGGCCGACTCCGCGGCCGACCACGCCGGACTCCCGCCCGTCCGCGACGGGATGCGCCGCGGCGGCGCGTGGGCCCGGTTCCTGAAGGGCCAGGACCTCGTCTGGGGACGGCCCCCGCGCCAGTGGTACGAAGGCCCGTTCCTCGGCAACGGATTCCTCGCGTCCACGGTCTGCCTCCCGCAGTTCACGAACGAGGTCCGGTTCGACGTCCAGCACAGCGAGGTGCAGGACCACCGCCCCGAACTCGACGCCAAGTACGGCCTGTGCCGGCTGCCCATCGGCTTCCTGACGCTGACCCCGCAGGGCACCGTCACCGGCGTCGACTGGCGCCTGAGCCTGTGGGACGCGGAGCTGACCGGCCGGATCACCACCACCCTCGGGACCATCGGGCTGCGCGCGTACGTGCACGCCGAACGCCCGGTCATGGTCGTGAGCCTGGAGCCGAGCCGCGGCGAGCGGAAGGCGGCGTGGACGTTCACGCCCGAGCCGTCGGTCAGTCCGCGCCAGCGCACCAACCCCGACCCGTCGTACGTCCCCAACCCGGACTCCCGGCGGACGTCCCACGGCGACGTCGACCTCGTCGTGCAGCCGCTGCTGGCCGGCGGCCAGTACGTGACCGCCCACGCCGAGACCGAGCGCGACGGCGCGCGCCACCTGTACGTCACCGTCGCCCACTCGCACCCGGACGAGACCGCCGAGACCCGCGCGGTCGAGAACCTGCGCGCCGCCCGCGCCCGCCCGCCGAGCCTGCTGCGCAGATCCCACCTGGAGTGGTGGCACGGCTTCTACCCCAGGAGCTTCCTCTCCGTCCCCGACCAGCGGCTGCAGAGCTTCTACTGGATCCAGCTCTACAAGATCGCCTCAGCCACCCGTGAGGGCGCACCCGTGATGGCCACCACCGGCCCGTGGCTGCAGCCCACCGGCTGGCCCAACGCCTGGTGGAACCTCAACGTCCAGCTCGAGTACTGGCTGATCAACGGCTCCAACCACCCCGAACTCGACGCGCTCACCCGCACCGTGGACGAGCACCGGCAGGTCCTCATCGACCACGTGCCGCCGCAGTTCCGGCACGACTCGGCCGGAGTCTCCCGCAGCACCGACATCTTCGCGCGCGGCGCCCAGGTCGGCATCCCCGGACAGGGCGAGCCCGAGATCGGCAACCTCACCTGGGCGCTGCACAACGTCTGGCTGTCCTACCGGCACTCCATGGACGACGACGTGCTGCGCGACGTCCTCTTCCCGCTGCTGCGCCGCTCGGTCAACTACTACCTGCACTTCCTCACCGAGGGTGCGGACGGCCGCCTCCACCTGCCGACCACCTTCTCGCCCGAGTACGGCGGCGCCCCGGACTGCACGTACGACCTGGCGCTGCTGCGCTGGGGCTGCACCGCCCTGCTCGCCGCCGCCGAGCGGCTCGGCACCGACGACGCACTCGCCCCCCGCTGGCGCGACGTGCTCGCCCGGCTCGCCGACTACGCCGTGGACGAGAACGGCTACATGGTCGGCGCGGGCGTGCCGTTCGCCAGGTCGCACCGCCACTACTCCCACCTGCTGCAGGTCTACCCGCTGTACGAGATCACCTGGGAGCAGCCGGACAAGCGCGAGCTGATCGAGAAGTCGCTGAACCACTGGATCGGCTTCACCGGCGCCCTCCAGGGCTACAGCTTCACCGGCGCCGCCTCCCTCGCCGCCGGCATGGGCCGCGGCGACGACAGCCTGCACTACCTCGACGAGCTGATGGCCCAGGGCTTCATCAAGCCCAACACCATGTACAAGGAGGGCGGCGGCCCGGTCATCGAGACGCCCCTGTCCGCCGCCCAGTCCCTCCACGACATGCTGGTGCAGAGCTGGGGCGGCGTGATCCGCGTCTTCCCCGCGGTGCCCGCGGACTGGGCGGACGCGGTGGTGCACGACTTCCGTACCGAGGGCGCCTTCGAGGTCTCCGCGGTACGGGAGGGCGGCGCCACCCGCTGGATACGGGTGCGCAGCCTGGCCGGCGAACCGTGCCGGGTGCGCCACGGGATCACCGGCCCCGTCGAGGTCGACGGCGCCCGCTGGCGCCCGGCGGGTGAAGGACCGGCGGGGGAGGAGACCATCGAACTCGACCTGCCGCGGCACGGCGAGGCGCTCATCCGCCGCCGCGACACCCGGCGCTTCGAGATCGCGCCGGTGCCGATCAGCCGGCCCGCGGACCCGTGGGGCCTGAAGGCCGTGCCGCCGCCCGGCGAGACCGTCCCCGTCGACCTGTCCGGCCACGCCGACAACGACGGCGTCTCGTACGAGACCGCCATGGCCGACGGCGACTTCGACGGCTCCGGCTTCACCTACCCGGCCGAGCAACTGCCGCCGCCCGGCGACCTCTTGTGGGAGGGGCTGCGCTTCACCTTCCCGGCCTACGGGAACGGGGCGGCCAACAACGTCACCGGCAACGGCAGCCGGCTCACCGTCCCGCCCGGCCGCTACGCCGGAGTCCACCTGATGGGCGCCGCGAGCGGCGGCGACCTCACCGCCGCCCGGCTGGTCGCCGGCTACGCCGACGGCTCCACCGCAGAGCTGGAGTTCGCGCTCACCGACTGGGGCAGGCAACCTCTGCCCGGCAACACGGAGGTGCTGCGCACCACCCGCCGGCACGGCGCGAGCGGCCCGAACTCCACCAAGGTCGGCATCTTCGCGACCGTGACCGCCCTCGACCCCGCCAGGGAGTTGCGCACCCTCACCCTCCCGGTGACCACCCGTCCGCAGGTGCACCTGTTCGCCGTCTCCCTGGAAAGGCCGAAGCCATGACACCGCTCAACCGCCGGGCCTTCGTCGCGGGCACCTCGGGTGCCGTCCTCGCGGCGGGCTCGCCGGTGGCGTGGGCCAGCCGCCCGCACCACCGCGACGTGCACGGGGACCTGCTCGACGACGCCGCGATGATCTGGAAGCGCATTCCCACCAGTTGGCAGGAAGGCCCGTTCCTCGGCAACGGCTACCTGGCCGCGCACCTCTACCGGAAGCCGGACGACCCGAACGTCCTGCGCATCATGATCAACAACGGTCTGGTGCAGGACCAGCGCGGCCAGTGGGAGGCCGCGATCGGCTACTCGCGCCTCGGCGTCGGCTTCCTCACCCTCACCTTCGCCGGCGCCCTCACGGCCGTGGACTGGCGGCTCGACCTCGCCGGCGCGGAGCTGTCCGGCACGATCACCACCACTCGGGGCGGCGCGCGGTTCAGCGCCCTGATCCTGAACCACCGCGACGTGCTGCTCGTCCGGCTCGAACCCACCGCGGGCGAGGAGTCCGCGGCCTGGGGCTTCACCCCGCTGCCGTCCCGTACGACCCGCACCATCCGGCTCCCGCCGGAGTACACCGCGAACCCGGACCCCGCCGTCGCCCCCGGCCTGGTCGAGCAGCCGCTGCACGCGGGCGGCGGCTACACCACCGCCTGGCGCGAGGTGCGCTTCGGTACGCGCCGTCTGCTGGCGGCGTCCGTCGCGTACGGACACCCGGACTCGACCGGCCGCGAGCAGGCGGTCCGTGCGGTCACCGAAGCCCTCGACGGCTCCCCCGACCGCGACATCGCCCGGCACCGCCGGTGGTGGCACGCCTTCTACCGGCGCAGCCTGGTCTCCGTACCGGACAAGAAGGTGCAGCGCTTCTACTGGATCCAGCTCTACAAGCTGGCCTGCGCCACCCGCGCGGGCGGCCCGGTCACGCCCGTCTTCGGGCCCTGGTTCCCCGAGTCGGGCAACGGCTGGACCAACATCTGGTGGAACACCAACGTCCAGGTCACCTATCCGCTGGCCGACGGCTCCAACCACCGCGAACTGGACGCCATCACCCCCACCTTCGCCCGCTTCCACGAGAACCTGGAGACCAACATCTGGCCGGACCTGCGCGACGGCGAGACGTACGCGCTCTGCCACCCCGGCGACTGGAAGCTGCGCTCCGGCCCCCGCTACGTCGGCCGCCCCGGGATCAACCCCAACGACCACACCGGCAACCTCATCTGGGCGCTGCACAACACCTGGGTCACCTACCGGCACCACATGGACGACGAGGTGCTGCGGCACGTCATCCACCCGGTGCTCACCAAGGCCGTGCACCACCACGCCCGCTTCCTCACCGAGGGCGCGGACGGCAGGCTGCACCTGCCCGAGACGCGTTCGCCCGAGTACGCGAACGCCGCCGACTGCACCTACGACCTGTCGCTGCTGAGGTGGGGGTGCACGGCCCTGCTGGCCGCGGCGAGGCGACTGCGCCTGGACGACCCGCACGAGGCGCGGTGGCGCGACGTCCTCGCCCGCCTCGTCCCATACCACGAGGGCGAGAACGGCGTCATGATCGGCGACGGCGTGCCCCTCGCCGAGTCCCACCGCCACTTCTCCCACCTGCTGTGGCTCTACCCGCTGCAGGAGAGGCTGGAGCGGCGCACCTTCGACCACTGGACCTCCATGCAGGTGCGCTGGCACGGCTACAGCTACGCCACCGCCGCCTCCATGGAGACCCTCTTCGGCAACGGCGCGGCGGCCCTGGCCCACCTGCGCTTCTACCTCGACGGCAACGTGGTGGACAACTGCGCCCTGACGCCGAACACCATGTACCGGGAGGGCTCCAACTTCGCCCTGGAGAGCCCCGTCAGCGCGGGCCAGTCGCTGCTCGACATGGTCGTCCGGAGCCACGGCGGCGTGGTCGGGGTCTTCCCCGCCGTGCCGCCGGACTGGCCGGACGCCTCGCTCTCCCGGGTCCGTACGCAGGGAGCCTTCCTCGTCGACGCCTCCCGGTCGCGGGGCCGTACCGACTGGGTCGCCGTCGCGAGCGAGGCGGGCGAGCCGCTGGTGCTGCGGCACGGCATCGACGGCGCCCTCGACGTCCGCGACAAGGCGACCGGCTCCCGGCTGCCCTACCGCGACCGCGGCGACGGCACCATCGCCGTCGCGCTGCGCCGCGGCCGTACGGCCCTGGTGACCCGCCGCGGCGAACGGCCGCGGTTCGAGCCGCGGGACGTCCCGGCCGTCGGGGAGGCCCCCTCCTGGGGCCTGCCCTGACGGACGTCCCACCCCCACCGACCGGAACAGGAGGCCCGTATGAAGCACATGCGCACGGCACTGGCAGCGGTCTGCACGGCGGCGGTGGCCGCCGTGACCCTGCCGGCCGGACCGGCGCAGGCCACGGTGATCTGGGACGGCGACGCCTCCCGGGGCACCGGGGTCTTCGCCCACATCGGCAGCAACTGCGCCGCGCCCGGCGGCGTGACCGCGGTGGACGACTCCGCGCGGGGCAGGGTGTGGCGCTACCGCAAGCCGTCGGGCCTGGAGCGCTGCGAGAGCCGCGGCATCGCGGTGAACGGCGACGACTACACGTTCACCAACGGCAGCACCCGCTACCTGGGCTGGAGCAGCAGGCTCTCCAGCACGGTCGACAACAACGCGGTCTTCCAGTGGAAGTCCTACGGCAACCACCAGCAGAACTGGCCGGTCGTGCTCAAGATGGTGGGCGGCAGGCTCACGATGATCCAGCGACAGCCCGGCGGCACCGTGCACACGATCTGGTCGCGGTCCGTCTCCGCGAACACCTGGAACCACATCGTCGTCGGCCTGCACCTGTCCGACCAGACCCGCGGCGGCTGGGTCGAGCTGTGGATCAACGGTGCCAAGCAGACGTTCAGCGACGGCACCCAGCGCTGGGCCTGCCGGACCTTCGACAGCGAGAACCACCCGAAGTGGGGTGTCTACGGCGCCGACGCCAACTCGGTGGACCACTACGTGGACGCCCTGAAGGTCGGGACGTCGTATGGAGACGTCGACTGAGCGGATGGCCGGTCCTCGTCCCCGCTCCGGGATGCCATTGGTCTGCACCTTGCTTGGTGCAGACCAATGGTGCTTGACTGTGTACCGTCAATCCATGGCCGGTGCGACCCGCCGGGCACCCCCCACGAGGAGCGATCGGATGCTGAGGAAACTCGGAACAAAGCTCAAGGCGTTATTCGCGACAGCCGCCCTGGCGTCGGCTCTCGCCGTGGTCGTCCCCGTCACCGCGACCGCCGACGAGTCCCGCGACCGGGACGCGGCGGCGGCCTTCGTCGTCAGCGAGGCGCAGTTCAACCAGATGTTCCCGGGCCGGAACTCGTTCTACACGTACAGCGGCCTCACCACCGCCATGAGCGCCTACCCCGCCTTCGCGACCACCGGCGACGCGACGACCCAGCGGCGGGAGGCCGCGGCCTTCCTCGCCAACGTCAGCCACGAGACGGGCGGCCTCGTCCACATCGTCGAGCAGAACCAGGCCAACTGGCCGCACTACTGTGACTGGAGCCAGCCCTACGGCTGCCCCGCGGGTCAGGCCGCGTACTACGGCCGCGGTCCCATCCAGCTCAGTTGGAACTTCAACTACAAGGCCGCCGGCGACGCGCTGGGCATCAACCTGCTGAACGACCCCTGGCAGGTGGAGCGGAACGCGGCCGTCGCGTGGAAGACCGGCCTGTGGTACTGGATGACGCAGTCCGGCCCCGGCACCATGTCCGGGCACCGGGCGATGACCAGCGGCGCCGGCTTCGGTGAGTCCATCCGCTCGATCAACGGCGCCCTGGAGTGCAACGGCGGCAACCCCGCCCAGGTGCAGAGCCGCATCAACAAGTACACGCAGTTCACGCAGATCCTCGGTGTCTCCCCCGGTGGCAACCTGAGCTGCTAGACGACGACCCGCGGTACCCCCGCGGCGCGGGCGCCGTCATCTGCCTGCAACCCCACCCCCCACTGGAGGCAGGTGTGGCGCCCGCGGCACCGGTGCGACCGGACTCCCCGGAGTGCGGCCCGGCGTACCGTCACCGCGGGTCCTCCGGTGGGCCCGGGTCACCGTCGCCGGGTCCCACGATCAGTTCGGCGAGGCGGAGGAAGGCGTCCGTCGTCGCCACCCGGAGCCTGGTCAGGCCGAAGCCCCCCGAGCGGAGCGAGCCGTCGAACGGGACCTGCACCACCTGGTCCCGGTCGACGCCCAGTCGCTGGGCGATCCTGGCGCTGACGTCGCGGCTGGAGGGCTGTTCGATCCGCGTGGCGACGACGATCACCTCGCGCGCCAGGTCCTCGTGCCCGCCCTCGCGCAGCGCGGCCAGGGAGCGTGCGGCCGCGTCGATGAACCAGTCGGCCGTACCGCAGCAGAGGACGAGCCGGTCGGTCCGGTTCAGGACGAAGTCCGCGGCCCGGTCGAGGCGCAGCAGACTCCAGTCGGTGAGCACGAAGGGATAGTGCGGCGCGACGTGCGCCAGGACCTGGTCGTACTCGTACGCGTGGGCGGGGTTCGGCGAGATGTAGCCGTCCCTGTGGGCGACGATCTCGAGACCCGAGTCCAGTTCCGTGGTCAGTGCGCTGATCTGCGGATAGGTCGGGTCTGCCGGCAGCAGCGCCAGGTCGCGCAGGCGCGCCTCGCCGCGGCCCCGGACGTAGGCGTGGAGCGAGCCGTCGGTGGCCGCTCCGTCGAGCGCCAGGACCGGTTCGCCCCGCACCGCGGCGAGGAGCGAGCCGAGGGCGACGGTGGTCGTGGCCCGGCCGCTGTAGTGATACGCGCCGACCAGGGTGATCCGCCTGCTCCGGCTCAGCGGCACCCGCAGCCGTTCGAGGCGTTCCTGCATCGTCCGGCGGCCCTGCCCGAATCGCGGCAGGCGCGGCCCGAGCCGGTCCGGCGAGGGAACGCGTACGGGAGGCGGCGTCAGCGGCGCGGGGGCCGGCCGCGGCGGGAGGACCGGTGCCGGGGCCGTGTCCTGGCCGAGCCGGGCCTGGGCGACGTACCGGGCGAGGAGGTCGGCGACCTCGCTCGCGGCGGGGCGCGCCGCCGGATCCGGGTCGAGGCAGCGCAGCACGAGCAGCCGCAGGCTCTCCCAGGTGCCGCCCTGCCAGAGGTGCATCCCCTCCGGCAGGCCCGGGAGTTCCACGCCCGCCTTGCTGCCGATCATCTGGAGCAGCTCCCCGAGGGCGCGGACGTTGTCCGCACGGGTCGGGGCCGGGCCGGACTCCGGGTACTCGCCGTCCACGACGCAGTCGGACAGGTCGCCGAGGACCACGTCGCGGCGCAGGACGAAGACGCGGTCGGCGCTGAGGTCGGCGAGGACCAGCCCGTTGGCGTGGCACTGGACGAGTGCGCTCGCCAGGTACCAGGAGACGAGCAGGCCCCTCAGGATGTCGAAGGGGGCGACGCTCTCGGCCATGGCCTGCGCGAAGATCTCCTCAAGGAGCAGCGGCGGGTTGTCGCCGGTGTCGCCGTCCGCGACGGGCGTCATCGCCAGCCACGGCGGGGAGTCGTCCAGCCCGGTGGCGAGCAGTTTGGGGGCGTGCTGTCCCTGCAACCGCCCGAGCACCTCGGCCTCCACCTCGATCAGCCGGGCGTGCACGGCCGGCAGGTCGGGGCGCGGCATGCGGATCACGGCGGGCGTGCCGCGCGGGCCGAACGCCCGGTAGACCACGGTGCGGCGGCCGCGGCGGCGGCCGGTGATCCGGTACGGGCCGACCTCCCGGGGGTCGGCGTCCGTGAGCGGCCCCCAGTCGGTGCCGTCGGCGTCGTCCGGTCCGGGTGCCGTGCCGGGCAGCGGCTCCCCGACCGACACGCCGAGCCGGCTGAGCAGCCGCCGCTCGACGTGGGTGAACGGATGGTGCGAGGCCGGCAGGTCGGCGAAGCCGTCCGGGTGCGTGAGCCAGGCGGGAAACTCCGGTGAGCTGCCCGCGAGCTGTTCGAGCCGGCGGCCGATGCGGCGACTCGTGCGCAGCAGTTCGGCCTGCGGAACCGCGTCGAGGAGCACCGTCTTCGACGCGTCGGAGAAGTCGAAGACGCGGTGCTTCGCGGGCAGCGGGCCGGGCACCGGCGAGGGGTGCGGCCGCATCAGCCCGCCGAGGAACACCTCGGCCAGGTGCGAGGTGGTCGCCGGCCACGGCACGGCGGTCTGCACGAGCCGCATCACCGGCACCGACAGCGGGGCCACCGCGGCGAGATGGGCGGCCAGGCGGTACGCCTCGGGCGTGGCCGCGTCCCGGAAGTGCTGGGCGCTGCCGGCGAGCCGGGCGGGGATGACGGAGCCGTGCCGGCTCGGCCGGCTGAGCAGCGGAAGCTCCGCGGTGGTACCCGGGGAGGCGAGCAGATGGGCCCACGCGCGCAGGGCGCCGGGAGTCGGCTCCAGCACGGGGACGGCGTACCCGTCGAAGTCGACGAGCCCGGGCGGCAGCACCGGGTCGGAGACCGTCCAGGAGGTGTTGGCGCCGCCGATCCGGCGGGTGGTGACCTGCCAGCGTTCCGCGGCGATTCCGGACGACTCCCAGATGTCGGGCGGCAGGGTGTGCAGCACCGCGACCGGCCCGCTCGCCGCCTGCTTCGCGAGCAGCCCGTGCATGGCGCCGGTCCGCCAGGCGACGCCCATGCCGTCGCTGACGACCAGCACGAGGCTCCGGCCCGAGGGGTCGTTCACGCTGCTCAACGGCAGCTTCATGCTGCTCTGCTGGAACGGCCGGGCGTGCAGTGCGGGTTGGCGCGCCCGGGTGTCGAGGCCGAGGACGCGGGTGGTCGCGAACGCGCCGAGCCGTTCGAGCAGGGTGCGCAGCTCGGCTCCGAGACGGTGCCACAGCAGCATCGACAGGCAGTCGTCGACCAGCAGGATCAGGTTCAGCCAGCGCTCGCGCACCGGGCGTTCCACGACGTCGGCCAGGCCGGTCTCGGCGAGTTCCTCCGCCGTCCGCTCCTCGTCGACCTCGTAGCGGTGGGTGCTGTCCTGCCGGCGCCTGAGCGGCCGCAGCGCGCGGCCCAGTTCCAGCTCATCGGAGAGCGCCTTGTGCTCGGGAGCCCGTACCGGCATGGCCTTGCGCGGTTCCTCGGGCCGCCCCGCCGGCCGGGGTTCCGCGGTGGCCGCGGCGGACTGGCGCGCCGCCGCGTACAGCGCCGGTACGGTCAGGTCGGGCAGCCCCGGGTCGTCGGGCTCGGGCACGGGGCGGTCGGCGGCGGCCGGATCCGGCTCCGCCGCGGGCGGCGGCTGGGCGGGCGGCCCGGCGGTCGCGCCCGGCGTCCGGTGGAGCGGCGCCTGCGCGCTCGCGGGCAGGCGGGACGCCAGCCACAGCACGTCGAGCACCTGGTCCGCGTCGAGTTCGCAGCCGCAGGCCGTGAGCACCCGCAGCGCCTCGGCGAGCCGCTCCCCACCGCCGGGCACGGCTACATCGCCCCGGTCAACTGGTGCAGCACCGCGTCCAGCAGACCCTCCGCGTCGAGGTCGACGCCGCCGACGCGCAGGAACACGGCGTTGAGCAACTGGTCGGTGGCCAGTTCGCCCGGCGCGCGGCGCCGCAGGAAGGTCTCGATCAGGTCGTCCGCCTCACGCAGGGCGGCGTCGCCCAGGTGGGCGGCGACGATGGCGCGCAGCCGCTCCTCGTCGGGCACGGGCAGGTCGAGCCGGACGCAGCGCCGCAGGAACGCGGGCGGAAAGTCGCGCTCTCCGTTGCTGGTGATGACGATCACCGGGAACTCGACGCACTGGACGCGTCCCTGAGGGATCACCACCGAGCCCCTGTGGTCGTACGTCTGCACCTCCACCTCGGCCATGTGCTCCGGGAGCCTGGTCAGCTCCGGGATGCTGAAGAGGCCCTCCTCGAACACGGTCAGGAGGTCGTTGGGCAGGTCGACGTCTCCCTTGTCCATCTCGTCGATGAGCAGGGCCCGGGGGGTCGCCGACGGCACCAGCGCGGTCCCCAGCGGGCCGAGCCGGATGAACGTGCCGATGGACGGCTCGCTCTCGCCGCGGTCCCGGCTCAGCGTCGTCTCGCGCAACCGGCCGATCGCGTCGTACTGGTAGAGGGCGTCCTTGACGGTCGAGCGGCTGTTGACCGGCCAGCGCAGCAGCTCGCCGAGGCGCAGTTCGTGTGCGACGGCGCGCGCCAGCGACGACTTCCCGGTCCCCGCGGGACCCGTCACGAGCAGCGGACGGCGCAGGTACAGGGCCGCGTTGACGACGTCGGAGTGCCGCCGCTCGATCAGGTACGGCAGTTCCGGAAGCTGCGGGCGCGCCGGGGCGAAGCGGCGCCACGGCGGCGCCTGGGGGAGGGTGACGACGCGGGGAACGCCGTCGCCCAGGAACAGGCGCCAGTCGGCCTCGGGGGCAGGCTTCATGAATTCTCCTGGGGCTCTGTGAGGTGCAGCCGGGGCACGGCGTGGTCGGCGTCGGCCCAGGCCAGCACCGGGCGGCCGGGAAACTCCGGAGGACTTGCCTTGGCGTTCGCGCGGTAGTCGCGCACGCCGTCCGGCAACTCGCGCGTGGCGACGGCGGACATGTGCTTGGTCACGTGTGACGCTCCGTCCCGGCCCCGATCCCACACCACCACCGGTATGCCCAGGACGAGGCACGTCTGCACGATCCCGTCCCGGCGCCCGGGCGGCAGATCGACGGCGACGCGGACGGTGTCCAGCTTGTTGACCAGCCGTGAGTAGATCACGTCCCGGTCCATGGGCTCCGAGACGACGAACGTCTTGCCCGAGTCCAGCCTGCTCCACCTGCTGCGCCAGTGGGCCGTGAAGCGACCGTGCCGGCGCAGGAGTTCCGGGCAGTGCACCACGAGCGGGAACTCCACCCCGAGCGCACCGGGCAGGATCTCGTCCGGGTCGCGGGCCTCCCACTCGTCCACGGGCAGGTTGAGCCCGGCGCGGTCCACGATCACCTCCACCAGCGGCGGCCGCTCGTCCGCCACCGGCGGGGTGAGGGTGTCCAGGACGCGCAGCACCTCGCGCGCGGCCTCCGACGCCGAGTACGCCCTGACGCCGGATGCCGACACCTGCCGGGGCCCGTCCCCCTCGTCGCACCACAGGCGCAGCCTGTGCCCGCCCTGTTCCGCCCGCGTCACCTGCACCAGGACGCGCACCCGCGCGGAGCGGTCGCGCAGCGAGCGCAGCCACGCCTCGGCGTCCGACCGGCGTTCGCCGAGTGCCCCGCGCGGGATGCCCAGCCGCTGCGCGACACCGTCCGCCCACAGCCGTAACTGGGCCCGCCGGGGGCCGGGGCACAGCACGCCGAGGTACTCCATGACGCGCAGCAGCGCCGGGACCCTGCGCTCCCCGCCGTCCGAGTGGCCGTCGCCGGGGAACATCTCCAGCTTGTCCAGCAGTGCGTCCACCGTGTCGCCGCCGGGCAGGGACGCCAGATGGGGCAGAGCGGCGCGCATCGCCTCGGGCAGCCGCGCGACCACCGCCGCGTCCATGCCCCGCAGGCTCCTGCGCATCTCGGCGTACTCCTGCGGGGACAGCAGCCTGGGCGTACGGGACAGGCTCCCCGCCGCCAGCACGTGGTCGGCGGCGCCGGGGCTGTCCCGCCGCAGCATGCCGGACAGGGCCGCGAGCGCCCGCGGATGCGTCAGGGCGAACGCGGCGAAGTCCTCCGGCTCGGGCGGGGTGATGTCGCTTCCGTACCCGACGCCGCAGGTCTGGGCCAGCCGCTTGCCGGCCGCGGTGCGGGAGCTGGACGAGGGCAGCGTGTTCGCGACGACGTTGGTCAGCAGCAGGAAGGCCGGGTCGTCGAGCCCGGGGGAGGGCTGCGGTACGGCGTCCAGCACGCCCAGCGGGCGCAGTTCGGCCTCGATCCGCTGCCAGGGGATGGACCAACTGCGCCGGATGAGGTGCTGCGGGCTGTGCGGCAGCGGGCCGCCCGTGCGGTGGTCCCGGGGCGGCATGAAGTGGGCGACGACCAGGCCCACGACGGCCTCCTGGCGCCGGCACCACAGCGGCCCCCCGCTGTAGCCGACGGCGACGGCCATGCCGGTCGGCTCGCCGTCGAGATACCCCCGGGAGCCGTGCAGCGCGGCGACGGTGAGGCGGGCGACCGAGGCGGGCCGGCCGCCGCCGTGCCAGGCGCTCACCTCCTGCCCCACGGCCATCGGCGCTCTGTCCGGTGCGGCGGGCAGGCCGCCCGCGGGGCCGTCGACCCGCAGCAGGGCGAGGTCCCCGAACCACTCGTCGTCCTCCTCGGGCACGGGGTCGCCGTCGCGGGTGCGCGGCGGGATCCAGTGCGCGACCCGGGCGGTGAACTGCCGGGTGCGTGTGGCGTCGCGGACCTTCACCGAGAGCTCCGCGGACCGCGGCGGGCGGGATTCGACCATGGGCCGGCCGAGCGCGGCATTGACGACGTGCGCGCAGGTCAGCACCGTGTCGTCACCGAGGACGACACCCGCGCCCGCCGGCTCCGGGCCATCGGCCTGCAGCACGGTCACGACGTGGTGGACCGGATCGTCGGCCGGGTCCCACGCGGATCCGAACCACCTCACCCGTCACTCCCCCCGGGGGCCGGGCCGCCCCCGGCCTCGTCCGGCCGCCAGCACGCGGTGACCGTGAGATGGGCCTGGGCCGTGCCGCCCACGATGCCGAGCCGGAGGTCCTGTCCGACCTGAACGCCCAGGGTGACGGTGATGTCGGAGGGCGGCTGCGGCGTGGCGGTGACGGCGTCGTGCACCCCTTGCAGGAGCGGCCCGAGCGGCTTCAGCGTGCCGCGCAGCGCCCCGGCGGACAACGCGGCGACGGCCCGGCCGGCGGCGCCGACCGGAACGGCCCTCCCCATGCCGTCGGGCGTGTCGCCCTGTTGCGAGGGCACCGCGGCGCCCTCGGCGGGGGAGAGCAGGAACCGGACGGGAGTCCCGTCGTCGAGTTCGAAGTCGGACGATGTGGTCACAGGTCGTATTCTCGTGGACAAGTCGCCCTCCGGGAAGCGAACTTCGGCAACAGGGCGGCATCGCCCCGGGTACGCGCCCGGGTCGCGGTGCCCGGGGCCGGCGCCGCGCGCGCCGGTGCCCGGCGGCGGCCACGGGGCAATCGGGTGGTCGCCGCGTCCGCCGTGGGGTGGCGGGAGAATCGGCGACCCGCCCGGTCGATCATGAGGGCATGACTGCGCGCACGGCGGACAGAGCGGCACGGGTGGACCGGGCGATGGCCGGCATGTCCGAGGCGGGGGTGCGCCTCGTCGCACTGAGCTGGGTCGACAACGCGGGCATCGGCCGGGTCAAGGCCGTGCCGCTCGGCCGCCTGCCCCGGCTCGCGGTCCACGGCGTGGGCATGTCCCCGGTGTTCGACACGTTCCTGGTGGACGACTCGACGGCCCGCACCGGCGGCTTCGGCGGCCCGGTCGGCGACCTGCTCCTGCTGCCGGATCCGGACCGGCTCACCGTCCTGGCCGCGCAGCCGGGCTGGGCGTGGGCGCCGGCGGACCGGTACGGCCAGGACGGCGAACCGTACCCGGGGTGCCACCGGTCCTTCGTCCACCGCATGGTGGGGGCGGCGGCCGGCCTGGGACTGAGCCTGCGGATGGGGTTCGAGACGGAGTGGAGCGTCGGCCCCGGCGGCCCCGGTGACGGCCCGGCGTACGGGCTGGCCCGGCTGGCGGACTCCGGGGCGTACCTCCTCGACGTCGTCGACGCGCTCACCGCGCAGGGTGTCGACGTCCTCCAGATCCACCCGGAGTACGAACCGGGGCAGTTCGAGGTCTCGACCGCCGCCGAGGACCCGCTGGGCGCCGCCGACACCGCCGTCCTGGTCCGGCACACCGTGCGCACCGTCTCCCACGCCCACGGCCTGCGGGCCTCCTTCGCCCCCCTGCCGGAGCCCACGGGCATCGGCAACGGCGGGCACGTACACCTGAGCCTGTGGCGCGGCGAGCAGAACCTGATGCACGGCGGTACGGGGCCGCGCGGCATGACGCCGGAGGGCGAGGCGTTCCTCGCCGGCGTGCTGCGTTCGCTGCCCGCCCTGACCGCGGTCGGCTGCCCTTCCCCCGCCAGCTATCTGCGGCTGGCGCCGTCCACGTGGGCCGGCGTCTACCGCTGCTGGGGCTGGGAGAACCGGGAGGCGGCGCTGCGCTTCGTCACCGGGCCGGTGGGCGAGGCGGCCGAGCGCGCCAACGCCGAGGTCAAGTGCTTCGACCAGGCGGCGAATCCGTACCTGGTGGCGGGCTCGGTCATCGCCGCGGGCCTGGCGGGGTACGAGGACGCGCTGCGGCTGCCGGCGGAGTTCACCGACGACCCGGCCCGCGCCGACCCCGGTGAACTTCAGCGGCGCGGCATCGTGCGGCTGCCGGCGGCCCTGGCGGACGCGGTCCGGCACCTCAAGGGCTCGGTGGTGCTGCGCAAGGCGATGGGGGACCACCTCTTCGACGCCCTGCTCGCCGTACGCGAAGCGGAGGACGGGCTCTTCGCCGGCCGTTCCCGTGCCGAGACCGTCGAAGCCACTCGCCGGCGGTACTGATCCCGGCGGGCCCCCCGGGCCGGTCAGCCGAGCAGGCGCCGCAGCTCGTCGGCGAGTTCGCGGGCCCGGTCCAGGTCGGCCGGTGCCGGCGGCGCCGTGCCGGGGGTCTCCGGCGCGGGCCCCGGGGCCTCGGCGCCGGCGGCGTCGAGCGGGCTCAGCCTGACGGTCTCCGAGGTCTCGGACACGTCGATGTCGAAGACGACGCGGTCGGCGCGGTGCCAGGTGGTGAACCACTCCAGCGCGTTCCCGTGCTGGTCGGTGGTCTCGCCTTCGAGCATCAGCAGCGGCCCGCCCGGCTCGGTGCGCAGGGCCTCCGCGAGCATGTCGTCGGCGGCGACCGCGCGGACCTGCCGCCTGCCGCTGACCGGCCGCAGCCCGTAGTTCCGGGTGAGCAGCCGGTGCAGCGAGGCGTCGGTCAGGTCCTCGTCGCGGAGCCCCGGGACCTTCGCGGCCGGCAGCCAGGTGCGTACGTACGCCAGCGGGTCGCCGGCGACGAGGCGGAGGCGTTCGAGGCGCAGCGCGTCGGCCGTGTGCAGGAACGCCTGCGCGCGCGGCGGCGGGGAGTCGGGGCGCAGGGAGCGGACGACCGTGCGCAACTCCTGCCCGGCGACGGCGAACTGGTCGGACAGCCCGGTCGCCCGCTGCACCAGCCGCCGGTACTCGGCGGGCGACGCCACCAGCGTCGGCCGGCCCTGCCGGCGGATGACCAGGCCGTCGGCGGCCAGCCCCGCCACCGCCTGGCGCACGACGCTGCGCCCCACGCCGAACGCGGCGCACAGCTCGGCCTCGCTCGGCAGGGGCGCCCCCGGCGGCAGGTCGTGGCCCAGGATCTGCTGGCGCAGGGACTGGGCGACCTGCCGGTGCAGCGGCCGCGGGTCACTTCTGTCGACTGCCATCGCCGGAGTCTACGAGGCCCTGTCCGGGCGCTCCACGGCGGCCGCCGCGGCCGCCTCGCCCGCCCGTGCGGTCTGCCACACCCGGTCCCAGCCCGGCGCCAGTTCGGCGGCGCGCCGGGTGGCCAGCACCAGGCTCGCCTCCCGGGCGACGCCCTTGCCCGCGATGTCGAACGCGGTGCCGTGGTCGACGGAGACCCGGACCACGGGCAGGCCGACGGTGATGTTCACGCCGTCGTCGCCGTACACCGCCTTGAAGGGGGCGTGCCCCTGGTCGTGGTAGCAGACGACCACGAACTTCCACTTGCCCCTGACCGCGGCCGGGATGAGCGCGTCGGCGGGCAGCGGCCCGACCGCGTTGACGCCCGCGGCCCGCGCCCGCTCGACCGCCGGCGCCAGCACGTCGGCGTCCTCGTCGCCGAAGAGACGGTTCTCGCCCGCGTGCGGGTTGAGCCCGGCGACGCCGATCGGCTCGCCGGGCCGGCCGAGGGCGTGGGCGAACGAGCCCACCAGGCGCAGCACGTTGTCGGTGCGCGCGGGGCTGACCCCGGCGATGGCCTCGGTGAGCGACACGTGGGTGGTGAGGTGGAAGAAGTACAACTCGCCCGCGGAGAGCACCAGGCTGAAGTTCTCGACGCCGAACTCGTGCGCCAGCAGCTCGGTGTGCCCGGGCCAGAAGTGGCCACCTGCGTGCATGGCGGCCTTGTTCAGCGGCGCGGTGACGATGCCGTCGACGAGTCCGTCCCGGGCCAGCGCGCAGGCCCGCTTGACGAAGCGCGCCGAGCCGTCGCCGGCCGCCGCGCTGAGTTCGCCGTACGGCACCGTGCCCAGGGACGGTCCGTCCTGCACGAGGTCGATGGTCCCCGGCTCGTTCCGGGCGTCGCGGGGCGAGTCGACGACGCGTACCGCGGCGGGGTCCTCGCCTGTCAGCGTCACGGCCGCGCGGACGGCGTCGGCGTCTCCGATCACGACCGGGCGGCAGATGCCGCGCAGCTCGTCGTGGTGCAGCAGGGTACGGGCCGTGATCTCCGGTCCGATTCCGGCCACGTCGCCCAGGGTGAGGGCCAGCGTGGGCACCTGCGTGTCGTTCACCGGTGACTCCTCTTCTTCGTCTTCTTCGTCCGCACCGCTTCCGCGGCCTTGATCAGTACGCCGGGGCTGCCGAAGCCCCCGGCCTTGGTGGCGACCGGCAGCCCGGCCGCCGGTCCGCCGACGACGACGCCCAGGGGCACCCCCGGCTCGACGGTGTCGTACAGCTTGATGCCGGTTCCGCCGAGGCGCTCCAGGACCGCGCGGGCGCCGTCGCCCCCGGTGGCGACCAGGCCGGTGACGGTACCGGCGGCCATCGCGTGCGCGGCGGCGTCCGAGAGGCGGCGGGCGACCAGTTCGGGGCCGGCCGCCGCGGTGGTCGCGTCGGGGGTGCTCAGCAGCAGCGCGGGCGGGTGGCCGGCCGCCGACGTCCGTACCCGGGCGAGGAACACGGCCCACGCGGCGTCGTCGGTGAGGTCCCGACCGGTGGGCTGGAGGCGCTCGGCGCGGTGGGCGGCGAGGGCGTCGGCCTGCGCGCGGGAGGCGTCGTGCAGGCTCGTCACCACCACGAGGGCGGTGCCCGCCGTGTCGCCGGCCGGCGCGGGCTCCGGGTGCGGGCGGGTGTCCGGTGCTTCCGCCTCCCGCGGTCGCCAGCGGACGGCGAGTGGGCCCGCCAGCCCCGCGGAGCCGACGGCCAGGGCCCGCTCGCCGAGGTGCGCGACCGTGCGGGCGATCCGGTCCAGGTCCTCGTCGTTCGCGGCGTCGAGCACGACGATCGGGCTGTCCGCCGCGCGGACCTCCGCGGCCCAGGAGGCCGGCGTCCCCCGCGGATCGAGGCGTACGAGCGGCGCGTCGAGCAGGGTCGGCAGATGACTGGTCGTCACGGGCGTCACCGGGTCCCGGCCCGCCGCGGTCTCGCTGACCGGGCGGCCGTCGACCAGCAGGACGCCGTCCACGACGGTGCGGCCCACGGCGGGAAAGGCGGGGCAGACGAGCGCGACCGTACCGGGGGCGAGGACGTCCAGCATGGCGTCGATCTCGGCGCGGACCGGCCCGCGCAGCGTCGAGTCCACCTTCTTGAAGAGGTGGGTCACGCCGCGGTGCGGCAGCCCGGCGGTCGCCTGCCGCACCAGGTCGGCCGCTTCGGCGTCCGGGCGGGCCCGGGAGTCCGTCGTGACCGCCACCACCGGGACGTCGCCGTCCCTCCCGGCGGATCCACCGGGCTCCTCACCGCCCAGCCGGAGCAGGGTCGGCCAGCCGGCCCGGGCGAACTGCACGGCGGTGTCGCCGGCGCCGGTGAGGTCGTCGGCGACGATCACCACCTCGTACGTCATGCCCGCTGCTCCTGCTCGCGCTGCCGCTCCTGCTCCCGCTCCCGTTGGGGCTCGGTGCGGTCCGCGGTCCCGTCGGCGCGTCCGTCCGCGGTCCCGTCGGCGGCCCCCTTTACGGCCTCCTCCGCGGGCCCTGGCGCCGCCGGGGCGTCCGGCTGCCGCAGAGCTCCCGTCCGCTTCAGCGCGTACGCCGCGAGCAGCGGTGCGATGATCGCCGTGACCAGGGCCGACGCCGCGACCTGCGCGGTGGCGGTGCCGACGTACTCCTCGAAGCGGGGGTCCGCGGCGGCCACGACGGCCGGGGTGGCGATGGCGTTGCCCGCGGTGGTGCCCGCGGCGAAGCCGATGCCGGACATGGAGCCGCGCCGCAGGACGTAGCGGTAGCCGAGGTAGACCAGGAAGCCCGTGAACGGCGCGATGATCAGGCCGAGGGCCAGGCCGGTCACCCCGCCGGTGACGATGTCGCCGAGGTCGATGCCGGTGCCGAGCGAGAACGCGAAGAACGGGATGACGATGTTCGGCACCGGCTCGACGACCTTGCGCCACTCGGCGTCGACGTTGCCCACCAGCACGCCCAGCAGGAACGGGACGATGGCACCGAGCAGGGCGAGGAACGGGATGTCGCCGAGGCCGGAGGCGCCGAGGAAGAGCAGCGTCAGGAAGGGCCCGTCGTTGACGGCGCTGGCGACGTAGGCTCCCCGGTCCCGCTCGTCGCCGTACTGTCCGGAGAAGGCCAGCCACAGGCCGCCGTTGCTGTTGTCCATCGAGGCCAGCAGCGCGAGCAGCGAGACGCCGAGAAGGCCGTCGAGCCCGACGCCGAGCCCGATCAGCACCACCAGCGTGGCCGGGATCAGGCTCTTCATCACCAGCACCGTGCCCGCGTGGGCGAGGATCGGGCCGCCGGTGCGGGTGGAGACCTGGGTGCCGGTCGCGAAGATCAGCAGGGCGATGAGCGGAAGGGCGCTGTCCTCGAAGAGCGCGGTGGTGAAGCTGCCGATCCCGAGGGCCCCCGGGGCGAAGGTGCCGAAGACCGCGCCGAGGATCAGCGGGATCAGCATCAGTCCACCAGGTATGCGCTGCATCGTGGCGAACAGGGGGATCCTGGACTTGTCCGGACCGCTCACGCCAACCTCCTCGTCGGCATCAGTCACGGCGCGAGCGCCGCACTTGTACGTATCTGTTGTACGTACAAGATGCCACACCGGACCGGGAAGCGGAAGCACCCGTGCTTTCGTGGGGGAATGGCACCTGAGGCGGACCCGCGGGGTTCCGCACCGAGGGGGACGTGCCCGGGGTGCCGGCCGTCCTAGGTTGTGGCGAGCGAAACCCGACAGTCAGTGCCGAAAGACGCGCGGAGCCGGCTGCCCCCGTTGCCTGAGGGGCCGCTCGCCGGCCGCCGTCCCCCTCCACGACGCCCGGCCCGCATCCCCTGTGCCGCCGCAGCCCTACCGCCCCCTGCCCTGAACCGCCGGGGTGGGGATCCGCCGAGGGCCGCGGGGCCCGGCGGCGCGGGTGCCGCCCCGCCTACAGGAGACCGCCCATGGCGCTCACCGAGCCCGACGCCCCCGCCCGCCGGCCCGCCCTCACCGCCCCCCGCCGGCCACACGGCTCCGGGCCTGCCCCGTCCGCCCGTCCGTCGCGGCGGTTCGCCCTGATCCCCGCGGTGGTCACCCTCGTCGTGGGGCTGTGGGGGCTCACCCGGCAGGGGTCGATGTGGCGCGACGAGGCCGCCACATACGACGTGGCGCGGCGCACCCTCCCCGAACTCCTCCGCACGCTCGGCAGCGCGGACGCGGTGCACGGCGCGTACTACCTGCTGATGCACGCGGTGTTCGGCGTGTTCGGCGACAGCCTGGCCGTCCTGCGGCTGCCCTCGCTGCTCGCCATGTCCGCCGCGGCGGCCGGCGTCGCGCTGCTCGGCGGCAGGCTGGCCGGGCCCCGGGCCGGGCTGCTCGCGGGCCTGGTCTTCGCGCTGCTGCCCGCGGTGCAGCGCTACGGGCAGGAAGGCCGCTCGTACGCGCTGGTCTGCGCGGCCGTCACCTGGGCGACCTGGCTCTTCGTACGCGCCCGCGACGAGCGTGCGCCCCGGCTCTGGCTCGGCTACGGGGCGGTGGCGCTGTCCGGTTGCCTGCTGCACGAGTTCGCGGTGCTCGCCGTCGCCGCCCACGGGGTCACCCTCCTCGTCCCGCCGTACTCCCGCGGGGACGGGCGGGCCTGGACGGGGGCGGCGGTCGGGGTGGCGGCGGCGCTGGCCCCGCTCGTCGTGGTCAGCTCGCGGCAGTCGGAGCAGGTCGCCTGGATCGGCCCGCCCGGCGCCGCCGCGCTCCTCGGCTACGTCGTCCCCGTCCTCGTCGGCCTCCTCAGCGCCGCCCTCCTCCCGGCGGGTGCGCGGCGGCTGCGGGCCCTCGCGCTGCCGCTGCTGGTCCTGCCCGGCGGGGTCCTGCTGCTGTTCTCCGCGATCCTCCCGCTCTACGTCGACCGCTACGTCGTGTACGCGCAGGCCGGCCTCGCGCTGCTCCTCGGCGCGGCGCTGGACCACCTCTGGCACGGCCGGCGCCACCGGCTGCCGCTCGCCGTCGTCGCCGCCGCGGCCGTGGCGGTGGCGCTGGTTCCGGTCGGGCAGCACCTGCGCGGCCCGGAGAGCCGCCGAGACGACCTGGGTGCCGTCGCCCGCGCCGTCGACGCCCACGGACGGCCCGGCGACGGACTGCTCTACATGCCCGGCAGGCGCCGCATCTGGCAGGTGGCCGACCCCGCGGCGTACACGGGCCTGGTCGACCTCGCGGTACGGACGGATCCGCGCGGGTCCGACACCCTCTACGGGGTCGAACTCCCCGCCGCGGACATCCGCGCCCGGATGCTCGCGGCCGACCGGATCGTCGCGCTGCGCGACCCGGCCGGCGAGCCGGTCGACCAGGCCGCCCGGGAAGAGGTGAAACGGGACGTCCTGCGGGCGCACTTCCGCCTCTGCGGCACCACGGAGGTCCACGGGGCCCGCGTGTCCGTCTTCGCCCGGCCCGGCCGCTGCGACCCGGCGTAGTACCTGAGGAGGACGCACCCGGATCCGCACCGGGAAGGACGCCGCCGAGGTCCGCGCGCCCGTACGGTGTGCGGGTGACCGAGTCCACTGGGAAAGCCCCCCGCGTCCGCGGCGAGTTCGACGTCATCCGGGAGGGCCTGCGGCTGCTGGGCCGGGCCGCACACCGGACGCGTGCGACGCGCCGCGAACTCTTCCGGGACGCGTTCGCCCTGACGCCGCTCCCCGCGCTGCCGTCGCACCCACCGGTGGTGAGGCGCATCCACCCCGCCGTCAGGCGCGTGGTCGTCTGGCTGCCGCACCTGGCGGTCACCGTCCTCGCCGGCTATCTCTTCGGCCTGGGCAGCGGATGGTACGGGAACGACGAGTACGCGTACGACGGCGGTCATGTGGGCGTGCCCGTCGGATGCGCCGCCGCGATCCCGCTGCTGCTGGCCCTCTTCAGGCCCGTCGGCGCCTGGTGGCTGTCCATGCTGATGTGCTTCGCCACCGCGGCCTTCTCCGGCGCGATGTACGACTGGCCCTGGGCCGAGGCGACGTTCTTCTCGCACCTGGCCGTACTGACGATGGCCGTGCTGCGCAACAGCATCGGCACCGCCGTCGCGATGTGGCTCCTCACGTACCTGACCGGTGTGGTCGCCCTCTGGACGAGTGCGCACCACAGCGGGGCCGCGAACGTCACGGAGATGGCCGCCGCCTCGGCCGTCGTCGTCGCCGTCGCCGTCTCGCTGCGCGGCTGGACGGCGGCCAGCCGGCGCGCCGAGGCCAGCGGCGCGCTCACCGCCGAGGAGCGCTCCCGGCGCACCCGGCTGGAGAAGCGCACCTCCATCGCCCACGAACTGCACGACGTCGTGGCACACCACATGTCCGTCATCGCGATCCAGGCGGAGGCCGCCCCGTACCGGGTGGAGAACCCGCCCCCCGAACTGACCGCGTCCTTCGCGACCATCCGCGAGAACGCCATCGCCGCGCTCGCCGAACTCCGGCGCGTCCTCGGCGTCGTACGCACCGAGGACTACGAGGCCCCGTCCGCGCCCCAGCCCACCCTCGCCGACCTGGACCGGCTGCTCGGCAACGTCCGGGACGCGGGCCTGGCCGTCGGCATGACCGTCACCGGCGCCCGGCGTGAACTCCCGCAGGGCGTCGAGCTGTCGGCGTACCGCATCGTCCAGGAGGCCCTGAGCAACGCCCTGCGCCACGCCCCCGGCGCCCCCGCCGAGGTCGAGCTGTCCTACGTCCTGGGCGGCCTGGCCCTGCGGATCGTCAACGGCCCGCCGACCGGGGAGCGGACGCCGTCGCCCGGCGCCGGACAGGGCGTCGCCGGGATGCGCGAGCGGGTCGCGATGCTGGGCGGCCGGATGACCGCGGGCGAAACCCCGGACGGCGGCTACGAGGTGGCGGTGCTGCTCCTCACCGACGACCCCGTGACCGATCCCGTGACCGACACGGCCGCCGACCCCGCGGCCGACACCGCGGCAGAACCCGCCGCCGGCGTCCGGGAGAAGGCCGTCGGCACATGACCATCCGGGTGCTCATCACCGACGATCAGTCCATGGTGCGCGAGGGGTTCACCGTGCTGCTCAACGCCCAGCCCGGCATCGAGGTCGTCGGCGAGGCCGCCGACGGCCGCGAGGCCGTGGACCGGGTACGCCTGCTCGCCCCCGACGTCGTGCTCATGGACATCCGGATGCCGGAGGTCAACGGGCTGGAGGCGACCCGCGAGATCGCCGGATCCGGCCTCGGCACCAAGGTCCTGATCCTCACCACGTACAACCTCGACGAGTACGTCTACGACGCTCTGCGCGCCGGTGCCAGCGGCTTCCTCCTCAAGGACGCCTCCGCCCGCCAGCTCGCCGAGGGCGTCCGCGTCGTCGCCGCCGGCGACGCCCTGCTCGCGCCCACCGTCACCAAGCGCCTGATCACCGCCTTCGCGCAGCGCAAGCCGGTGCTGAACCTCCCGGCGGAAGCCCGGATCGCCGGTCTCACCGGCCGCGAGACCGAGGTCCTCGCCCTCATCGCCCAGGGCCTGTCCAACGCCGAGATCGCGGCGCACCTCGTCGTGGCCGAGTCCACCGTGAAGACCCATGTGGGCCGCATACTGGAGAAGCTGGGGCTGCGCGACCGCACCCAGGCCGCGATCTTCGCCTACGAGAGCCGCCTCGTACAGCCGGCCGGCTGACGGGCGGTGCGGGGTCCGTGCGCAGGCAGGGCCGGTCCGGGCGGCGGAAAACCAGGGGACCGCGTGCGGGCGCCCGGGTTAGGGTCGGGCCATGCCCGAGCTGGAGCGGCTGCGTGCCGGTCACGCCCCCGCGGTCCTGGCCTTCGAGCTGGCGAACCGGGCCTGGTTCGCGGCCTCGGTCCCCGACCGCGGCGACGCCTTCTTCGACCGGTTCCCCGACCGGTTCGACGCCCTGCTGGCGGAGCAGGAGGCCGGTGTCTGCGCCTTCCACGTCCTTGTCGACGAGGACGGCTCGGTGCTCGGCAGGTTCAACCTGGTGGACATCGAGGACCGTGCGGCCGAACTCGGCTACCGGGTCGCGGAGCATGCCGCGGGGCGCGGCCTGGCGACCGCCACCGTCGGGGACCTGTGCCGGCTGGCGGCGGGCACGTACGGGCTGCGCACGCTGCGGGCGGCCACGACCCACGGGAACGTCGCGTCCCGGAGGGTGCTGGTCAAAGCCGGGTTCGTCGCCGTCGGCCCGGCCGCCCCCGAGCACCTCGGCGGCAAGCCGGGCACGTGGTTCCGGCGCGACCTGACCGCCGGGGGCGAGCGTCCGGACACCCCGGCCGCGGGCCGGGTGCCGGGCGGTTCCTGAGGCCCGCGGCACCTTCCCGGTCTGCGGAGAGGTGGCCCGGGCGGGGCTGTGTAGTGTGGGCCGGAGCCGGCCGAGGCGGGGAGATCGAGTTCGTGGCGACATGTCGCAAGTGCGGTGCGCGCAAGCGCCGTTGGCCCCGTTCCTGCCCGGCGTGCCGCGCCGGGTCCGCCCGGGCGGACGTGGCCGCGGGCGGCGCCGACGTGGCCGCGGGATGGGGCCTGTTCGGGTGGATCGGCCGGGGTGTCACGGGACTCGTACGTATGGTGATGCGCGCGCTCGGCTGACCGGACCCGGCCCGGGCACGGCTGCCGAGCGCGGACTCGCACGGGGCACCCCCGGCTGTGGCGGAGGTGCCCCGGCGCCGTGCCGGTGTTGCTAGTACGAGCAGCGGCTGAGCATGCTCTGTGCCGCGGACTTCTCCGCTGAGTCGATCTTCAGGTTCCAGCGGTACTTGGTGTGGATCCAGAACTTGGCGTATCCGCACCAGGAGGCGGTGCGCGGGGGCTTCCAGTCGGCCGGGTCGCGGTCGCCCTTGGAGCTGTTGACCTCGGTGGTCACCGCGATGAGCTGCGGGCCGGTGATGTCGTTGGCGAACTGCTGGCGGCGTGTGGTGGTCCACGAACTGGCGCCGGAGCGCCAGGCCTCGGCCAGGGCCACGACGTGGTCGATGGAGATCTGCGACGGCGAGCTGCGGGTGACGCCGTCGAAGTAGCTGTACCAGGAGCCGGAGGTGGGGTAGCAGTCGGCGCCGGTGGACACGTTGGTGCCGTCGCGCCTGAGGACCGTCTCGCGGGTGTTGCAGGTGCCGGAGACCGTGGTCCAGTGGGGGAACTTGTCGCGGGAGTAGCCGGTCATCGAGCCTTCCGCGGCCACGGTCAGGCTGTTGAGTTCGGCCTGCACCTGCGCCTTGGGCGGTACGTCGGGCGGAAACGCCGCCGCCGGCGGCGCCGCGCCGAGCGCGACACCGAGGGCGAGGGCCAGGAGGGCGAGCGCGGCCGTCCAGCCGCGCTTGGATATCGCCGGGGATCTGAGCAACACGGCCTCCGGAGTGAGGGGGAGCATCTGCGACCGAGCGGGGTCATCCGAACTGCCCTACGGTTGACGCGGGTTCGAACACCCGCGCCGGCCGTCTACGCGAATAGACATGCCCATGACATGTCGTGCTCATGCACAGCGCTCGCGCCCTCAGGAACTCCGGCGTACGCCCCCTTGGCAGCGGCTCCCGCGGGGCTGAAGAGTCCCCGCCCGCCCCCTCGCGAGCCGGCCGCCCCGGGCCCGTATCACCCGGCAACTGGCGCAAAAGTATGTGACATTGTACTGTTCCCGGGGGTTGCGCCCAGGCGCGGCCCCCGCCCGCATGCCGCGACTCACCCGGAGGACTCCATGACCTCTGCCCCCCAGGAACGGTCCCGCCCCTGGCGCGGCCTCATGGTCGCCACCGCGCTCCCGCTGCGCGCCGACCTCACCGTGGACTACGACGCCTACGCCGCGCACGTCCGCCGGCTCCTCGACGCCGGCTGCGACGGGGTCGTGACCAACGGCTCCCTGGGCGAGTACCAGACCCTCACCGAGGACGAGCGCATCCGTCTGGTGCACACGGCGGTGACCGCGGCCGGCGACGGCGACCGGGTCATGGCGGGCGCCGCGGCGTACGGCAGCGCCGAGGCCCGCGGCTGGGCCGAGCGGGCGGCGGAGGCCGGCGTCGGCTCGGTGCTGCTGCTGCCGCCCACCGCCTACCGGTCGGACGAGGCGGCGGTGCGCGCACACTACGCCGAGGTGGCGAAGGCCGGCCTGCCGGTGGTCGCGTACAACAACCCGTACGACACCCGCACCGACCTCACCCCCGCGCTGCTCGCCGCCCTGCACGGAGAGGAGAGCATCGTCGCCGTCAAGGAGTTCACCGGCGACGTCCGCCGCGCGTACGAACTGGCCGAGCTGGCGCCCGGACTCGACCTGCTCGCCGGCGCGGACGACGTGCTGCTGGAGCTGGCCGTCGCCGGCGCCGTCGGCTGGATCGCCGGCTTCCCCAACGCGCTGCCCGGCGCCTGCGCCGCCCTCTACCGCGCCGCCACCGGCGGCGACCTGGCGGTGGCCAAGCCGCTCTACCGGGCCCTGCACCCCCTGCTCCGCTGGGACTCCAAGCCGCAGTTCGTCCAGGCGATCAAGCTGTCCATGGACGTCGCCGGGCTGCACGGCGGCCCCTGCCGCCCGCCGCGCTCGCCGCTGACGGACGAACAGGCGGCGAGCGTCCGGAGCCTCACGGAGAAGCTGCTCGCCGAGGGCCTGGCCTGACCGCCGCCGACGGCCTTCCGGCCCTTCGTCCCGGCCCTCGGTCGCCGGGGCGGACGGGCCGGCGGGCGAAGTACCATGCAAAAATGTCACATCGCGCATCGAGCCCCTGCCGCCCGCGGAGGGACCACCATGGCTGAGGCGAAGCGGGGCAAGCTCATCTCGGTGCAGAAGCACCTGCGCGACCAGGTCGCCAACGCCCTGCGGGCCGCGCTGATCGCGGGGGAGCTGCAGCCCGGCGTCATCTACTCCGCGCCCGCGCTGGCCGCGGAGTTCGGCGTCTCGGCGACGCCCGTGCGCGAGGCCATGCTCGACCTCGCCCGCGAGGGCCTGGTCGAGGCGGTACGCAACAAGGGTTTCCGCGTCACCGAGATGACCGAGGGCGACCTCGACGACTACACGGAGATCCGCGAGCTGATCGAGGTCCCCACCGTGGGCCGGGTGACCGAGGTCGCCACGGCGGAGCAGTTGGAGGCGCTCCGCCCCCTCGCCGAGGACATCGTCAAGGCCACCCGCGACCACGACCTCATCGGCTATCTCGAAGCCGACCGCCGCTTCCACCTCGGCCTGCTCGCGCTCGCCGGCAACGAGCACCTGGTCACGGTCGTCGCCGAACTGCGCAACCGCTCCCGGCTGTACGGGCTGACGGACCTCGACCGCGCCGGCGTGCTCGTCGAGTCCGCACAGGAGCACATCACGCTGCTCGACCTGATGATCGCCGGCGACGCCGCCGCCGCACAGGAGTTGATGGCCCGCCACCTCGGACACGTCCGCACCCTGTGGGCGGCCGGGCGGCGCGGCGCCGCGCAGAAGGCCGGCGCGCTGCGGCTCGGCGAGGGTCAGGGCCGGCCGTCAGCCCTCCCCTGAGCGGTCGGAGAGCTTGAGCCAGACCAGGCCGGCGATGATCACGCCGAGCCAGAAGGTCCTGACCGGGGTGAGCGTCTCGTCGAAGAAGACGGGGCCGAGCAGGGCGGCTCCGACGGCGCCGATTCCGGCCCAGACGGCGTAGCCGATGCCCACGTCGATGGTGCGCAGGGCGAGGCTCAGGGCGAAGAGCGTCAGCAGGAAGAAGACGACCGCGACGAGCGACCAGGAGAGCACGGTGAAGCCCTCGCTCCCGCCCACCGAGAGGGCGTAGCCGACCTCGAAGGCGCCGGCGAGGAGGAGGACGAGCCAGGCGCGCGCCCGGTCGCCGCGGGTGGTGCCGCCGGTGCGGGTGGTGCCGTTGGTTCGGGTGGTGCCGCTGGTGCCGCTGGTGCGGGTGGTGGCGGTGTCGCCGGACATGCGGGTGCCTTCCTCGTGCACGGTGGGGCCGGACGGTGGGGTGCGGGGTGGGCGTCCTGCGGTCACGCCGCCCCGCTGAGCTGGAGGCCGGCGACGCCGGCGATGACGGCGGCGATGCCGAGGAGCCTGCGCCCGTCGAGGCGCTGGCCGAAGACGAGGGCGCCGAGGACGACGATCCCGATGCCGGCCGCGGAGGTCCACACGGCGTAGCCGACGCCGACGTCGAAGGTCAGCAGCGCCCGGCTGAGGAGATAGGTGGCGGCGCCGCCGCTGACCAGGGTGGCGGTGGTCCAGGCGGGCCGGGTGAACCCCTGGGCCCGCCCGGCGGAAACGGCGACGGCGATCTCGAAGACGACGGCGATGCCGAGGTAGAGCCAGTGCATGGCGGATGTCCCTTCGTCCCCGCACCTCCGGTGGGTGCGGCCCCGGAACCGTGGCACTTCACACCGGTGTCAACTGCAAGAATGGGAAGCCGGCGGACGGCGCAAGGAGGTCGCATGCGCATCGGTGAGCTCGCGGACGCGAGCGGTGTCAGCACCCGGTCCCTGCGGTACTACGAGGAGCAGGGACTCATCCGCTCGCAGCGCACCCCGGGCGGGTGGCGCGACTTCGACAGCTCCATGACCGAACGGGTCGTCATGATCCAGCACCTCTTCGCGGCCGGCCTGGGCAGCGCCACGATCAACGAACTGCTTCCCTGCCTGGAGGCGCCGCCCGAGGAGCGCAACGGCGAGATGGAGCGGTTGCTCGCGCAGGAGGCCGAGCGTCTTCGGGCCAAGCGGCGCGACATCGATCGCGAGCTGGCCACCCTGGAGGCGCTCCGCAACGAAACCGCCCTGTTCGGCCGGGAACAGCGGGGCACCGTGGCCGGTCACGGGCGTCCCCGGCCCCGTTGACGGGGGACGGCCGCGGCCGTCCCGCCGTTCAGGCCGCCCGGCGGCCACCGTCGAGCAGTGTCCCCATCCACTCCTCGACGGCGTCGGGGTCGCGCGGCAGCGCGTCCGACATCAGCCGGGCGCCGTCCTCGGTGATCACGAGGTCGTCCTCGATCCGCACGCCGATGCCGCGCAGTTCCAGTGGGAGTGTCTCGTCGTCGGGCTGGAGGTAGAGCCCGGGCTCCACGGTGAGGACCTGTCCCGCCTCCAGCACCCCGTCGAGATAGGCGCTCGCCCGTGCCTTGGCACAGTCGTGCACGTCCAGGCCGAGCATGTGCCCGCTGCTGCACAGGGTGTAGCGCCGGTACAGCCCGCTGTCGGGCGCGAGCGCCTGCTCCGGCGTGACGCGCAGCACGCCCCAGTCGTGGAGACCTTCGGCGATCACCGCCATGGCCGCCCGGTGGAAGTCGCGGAAGCGGGCGCCGGGCCTGAGGGCGGCGATGCCGGCGTTCTGGGCGGCGAGGACGAGCTCGTACACCTGCCGCTGGACGCGCGAGAAGCGCCCGGACAGCGGGAGGGTGCGGGTGACGTCGGCGGTGTAGAGGGTGTCGGTCTCCACCCCGGCGTCCAGGAGCAGCAGCCGCGCCGGGTCGAGCGGGCCGTCGTTGCGGGTCCAGTGCAGCACGCAGGCGTGTTCGCCGGACGCGGCGATCGTCTCGTAGCCCGTGCCGTTGCCCTCGGCGCGGGCGCGGGTGGCGAAGACGCCCTCGATCCAGCGTTCACCGCGCGGGTGGCGCAGGGCCGCGGGCAGGGCCCGTACGACGTCCTCGAAGCCGGCCGCGGTGTGGTCGACCGCGAGCTGGAGCTGCCCGGTCTCCCACTCGTCCTTGATCAGCCGCAACTCCGCGAGGTACGTGCCGAGTTCTGCGTCCCGGTCCGGCTCGGCGGCGCCGTGCGGGCCGCGGTCGAAGAGGCCGTCGACGCCGGCGTCCAGCCCGGAGAGCACCCGGGCCGGCGGCCGGGGCCCGGCGGCGAGCTTGTCCAGGTCGTCGAGGTCCCGGCAGTCCAGCCCGGTCAGTTCCGCGGCCTCGCCGAGGTCGGGGCGGCGCCTGACCCAGAACTCGCCGTAGCGCCGGTCCCGGTAGAACTCGTCGGTGTCCCGGTCCGAGCGCGGGCGCACGTACAGCACGGCCTCGTGCCCCTCGGCCCCGGCGGGCTCCAGTACGAGGACGTGTCCGGCCTGGTCCTCGCCGGTCAGGCCGGTGAGCCAGGCGTACGCGCTGTGCGGGCGGAAGCGGTGATCGCAGTCGTTGGAGCGGACCTTGAGCGCTCCCGCCGGCAGCACCAGCCGCTCGCCGGGGAAGCGCGCGGACAGCCGCGCGCGGCGGCCGGCGAGCGCGGCGTAGCCCGGGACGCGGATGCCGGACGGCAGCGGGCTGGGCGCCCACGCGCTGCTCATGAACGTCCGCAGGGCCGCGGAGACGTCCAGGTCGTGGCTGCCGGTGTGCAGGCGGGCGGAGGGCTTGTCCATCGGGCGGCTCCTGGCGGGCGGGGGAGGAGGGTGCCGGACGCGGGTGTGCAACTCGGGTAATAAAATTGCACATTGCTATGTTACATGGTCTACACGCCCCTGCCCGGCGGCAATTGGCGTCGGAAATCCGGCCCGACCGCGTGAATCCGGGATGTTGCGGGCCGCGTGGGCGAGACGAGGGTGAGCCTCATGACTTCCGCATCCGTGGCGAGCAACTGGATCTACGACGACTTCACCCGCGGCGACCTCGACCCGGCCCGCTGGCGGGTCATGGAGATGACGGGGGCCGGGGGCGTACGGCACGAGTACCGGGACGACAACGCGCGGGTCAGCACCGGGAACGGGCGGCTGACGGCGACCGTCAACCCGTTCAGCCGCTTCCACGACACCGACCCGCGGCGCAACAACGCGAAGCTGATGTACCGGTCGGTGCGGCGGTTCGACGTGCCGCCGACCGGGCGGCTGACGTTCGAGGTGGAGATGGCGGTGCGGACCTATGGGCAGATCCCGTACGACCTGGTCGACGCCTTCGGCACCGTCAACCTCTTCGACCTGGAAACCGGCGTCGTCATCAACGCCGCCGCCACCAACGACACGGTGTACGCGCTCGTCGAGCGACTGGTGATCCCCGGCGTGAGCCGGCCCGACGAGCACTATGTCCACCGTGTCGTCATGAACGTGCCCACCGAGCCCGGGCAGGCGCACCGCTACTCGGTCGGCTACCGGGCCGGGACGTCCGAGGTGGAGTGGTATGTCGACGGGCGGCCCGCTTACTGGGCGCGGACGCCGGTGCCGGTCGCCGGCTTCCACGTGGGGATGGGCCTGTTCTCGGCCCGCGACCTCGCCCGCTACTCCCGCGCGGAGCGGGAGCGCGGGCAGGGCGCGACCGGGTGGTGGGGCCCGTGGCGGGTCACGGCGAGCGACCGCTGAACGCGGACGCGGGGATGCCGTCGACGCCGGAGGGCCGGGGACAGCCGGTGCACCGACCGTACCCCGGTCCGGGCCCGCGGGCTCATCCCGCGTTCACGGTATTTCCTCCGCCCGCGGGCGGAGGGGCACGTGCGCGGGGGCCGGCGCCGGCCCCTCCGCGGCCGGGCCACCCGCCGGGTAGCGGCGGATCGCCAGCGCCGTCACCCCGTACGCGACCAGCCCCACCGCGGTCGCCGTGACCGCGACGCCGGTGCCGTCGGAGACGGCCAGCGCTACGCCGCCGCCCGCGCCGGCCAGCGCGACGCCCACGTAGAGCCCGCTGGTGTTGAGCGCGACCGCCTCCGTGCCGGCCTCGCCCGCCAGTTGCAGGATCCGGGTGTTCGTCGGCGGGGTGAAGCTCCAGGCCGCGCACCCCCACACCGCCAGGTTGAGGGCCACCAGCCACACCGGCGCCGCGCGTCCCGTCGCCCCGGTCACCGCCAGCAGCGCGGTCGCGGCCACGACGCCGGCGATCGACGCGCGCAGCGTACGGTCCGGCCCCCAGCGGTCCGTCAGCAGCGCGCCCGCGCCGGTGCCCATCGCCCCGGCGACGCCGACCACGGCGATGAACAGCGCGAGGACACCGCCGCCCCGGCCGGTGAGATCCCGGGTCAGGGGCGCGACGTAGGTGTAGATCATCAGGCCGCTACCGGCGCAGACCACGGTGCCCGTCGCGCAGAGCAGGACCGCCGGGCGGCCCAGGATCCGCAACTGCCCCCGCACGCCGAGCTGCGGGGCGCCGGACAGCCGGGGCAGCGCCGCGGAACTCGCCGCCGCTACCAGCGCGGTGGCCACCGCGACCGCCACGAAGGTCGACCGCCAGCCGAAGGCGTCGCCCAGCAGCGTGCCCGCCGGCACGGCCGTGAAGAGCGAGAGCGTCAGCCCCGCCGCGACCGTGCCGATGGCCCGGCCCATCCGCTCGGGCGCCGCCAGCCGCGCCGCCGCGGCGAAGGCCGCGGGGGAGACGGTCGCCGCGATCAGCGCGGTCAGCACGCGCGCTCCCATCAGCGTCGCGTAGTTCGGGGCCAGCGCGGTGGCGGTGTTGGCCACCGCGAAGGCCGAAAGGCCGCCGACGATCAGGGTCTTGCGGGGCAGCCGTGCGGTGAGCACGGCGAGTACGGGCGCCGCGACCGCGAAGGTGACCGAGAAGACCGTCACCAACTGGCCGGCGGCGGCCTCGCTCACGTCCAGGTCGGCGGCGATGTCCGGGAGCACGCCTGCGATGACGAAGTCGTCGGTGCCGATGACGAAGGTGGCGAACATCAGGCACAGCAGCCACCCCGTGCCCCGCGCCGGCGGAGAAGAACTCACCTTGGAAGCCATTGCCGCACGCTAACGCCGCGGTAGTGGGGGAGTTCCAGGGCGTTTCGACGCCATTCGGAGAAACCCCGCGCCGGCCCGCGGGCGCGCGATGCTGCGGCTGCGGTAGCCGGATGCCACGGCCGCAGACGTCGCCCGGACCCGCTACCGCGGTGGCGGTAGCCCAAACCGGCCGCGTCTGCAGGACGACCCGCGGCCCGGCCGGTTCGTACGCTGACGCCGCCAACCGCCGTGCGACCGAAGGGGTCCCCGATGTCCGTCCGTCACCTGTTCACCGCCGCCGCGGCCGCGGTGCTCGGCATCCTCGTGTGCGCGGCGCCGGCGGCCGCGCACGTCCCGGTCGCGGCCGAGAGCGACGACGGCTCCGGCCGGGGCCCGGCGATGGCCGCGACGATCCTGGCGCTGATCGGCGTGGTACTCGCCGGGCTCGCGCTGGCGCGCAAGCTCGGCTCCGGCCTCGGTGGGCCGCTGGCATCGGTGGTGGCGTCGGCGGTCGGTGTCGTCATCGGCGTGGTGGCGCTCGCCGGCTCCGACGACGTCGGCTCCGGCTCCGGCCGGGGCGGCGCGATCGTGGCCCTCCTGCTCGGACTGGTCGGGCTGGCCCTCGGCGGCCTGGCACTGGCCCGCGCCCGACGCGCGGTGTCCGCCTAGCCCCCCACGGCGGACAGGCGGCTCCGGCGGACGCGTCCGCCGGAGCCGCCTCTCGTCTGTCAAGGCGGCGCTCAACTGACCACTTCCCGATGGGCATCGTGCAGCCGCCGTCCTACCGTACGGAAGGTCCCCACCCCCTGCGCCGGAACAGGAGGCTGCGCCATGGCCGCGACCGCCCCCCAGTCCCGCTCCCCGTCGTCGCCGCTGGCCGCCTGGCTGGCCGCGCGACCGGTCTGGCTCGTCGCCGTCCTGGCCACCCTTGCTGCGGCGGTGGTGGCGGAGTCGTTCACGCTCCTGGCCCGCGGCGCCGGCGTCGAGATGGTCGCGGCCGGGGTCGGGGAGGACGAGGCCGTGGCCATCCCGGTGGGCGGCGTCGCGCGGAGCGTGGTGCTCTGGTCGCTCCTCGGCATCGCACTCGCCGTGCTCCTGGACCACCTCGCCCGGCGCGCGGTCCGCGGCACCGGCCGCCCCGCACGCGTCTTCGCGGTGTGCGCGGGGACCTTCACGATCCTGTCCCTCGCGGGTCCCGGCCTCGCGCCGCACACCGCCGGCACCACCCAGGCGGTGCTGGTCTGCACGCACCTCCTGGCCGGCGCCGTCATCATCCCCGTCGTCGCGCGCCGGCTCTCCTTCCTCTGATCCGCAGCCGGACACCGCCCTCCGACGACCGCTTCTTTGACATGTACTGCAAGAGGAGTACCGCGCCCGCGGTAGTGCGGCCCGCGGAGTGCCTGCGTCTGTACGTCGACTCCGGTGATCCCCGTCCCGAGGATGAGGGGTGCACCGCACGAGACCCGAGGAGACGATGATGTCGACCGAGACCGCCCGCCCGGACGGCGCTCTGGCGAGGCTGGCCCGGTACTGTCACCGGCGCCGCCGCCTGGTTCTGCTGGTCTGGATCGCTGGCGTGATCGCTGTGGCCGTCGCCGGCTTCGGCCTCGCCGCCGACCCCGACAACGACTTCTCCGGCGGGGACTCCGGGTCGGCCAGGGCGCAGGCCCTGATGGAGAAGCACTTCCCCGAGGAGCAGGGCGACACCCTGACGCTCGCGATCAAGGCGGACGCGGGCATCGACGACCCGGCCGTACGCCAGAAGGTGGAGCAGGTCGTCGCCGACCTCGCCGACGCGCCGGTCACCGGTCCCGTGATCTCGCCGTACGACGACGACCAACTGGTCACCGACGACCGCCGCATCGCCCGTACGACGATCCCGCTCACCGACAAGGAGGCGACGAAGGACGAGGTCAAGCCCCTGGTGACCACGGTCAAGGACGCCAACGGCGACGGCGTGACGCTGGGGCTCGGCGGCGACAAGGCGGAGAAGGCAGAGACGCCCAAGCAGGGCCCCGCCGAGAGCGTGGGCGTGCTGGCCGCTGCGGTGATCCTGTTCATCTCCTTCGGCTCGCTGGTGGCGATGGGGCTGCCGATCGTCACCGCGCTCATGGCGATCCTCGGCGGCATCGCCCTCATGAAGCTTGTCGGGCACATCGTCCCCTCGCCGGACTTCACCGTCCTGGTTTCCGCGCTCATCGGGCTCGGCGTGGGCATCGACTACGCGCTGTTCATCGTGACCCGCTACAAGGAGAAGCTGCAGAACGGGGAGAGTCCCGAGGACGCCACGGTAGGCGCCATCACGACGGCGGGGCGCGCCGTGCTCTTCGCCGGCACGACCGTGGTGATCGCGCTGCTCGGGCTGGTCACCATGGGGCAGCGGCTGATGACCGGCGTGGCCGTCGCCGCGTCGCTGACGGTGCTGGTGACGATGGTCGCCGCGGTGACCCTGCTGCCGGCCTTCCTGGGCTTCACCGGGCATAAGATCAACTCGCTGCGGCTGCCCCGCCGTACGGCCCGGGGCGCCGCCGCCGGCGCCCCCGAGGCCGAACGCCGCACCCCGGCGGAGCGCTGGGCGGGCGTCGTGCAGCGCCGGCCGCTGGCCGCCGCGGTGCTGGCGGTCGCGGGGCTGCTGCTGCTCGCCGCGCCGGCCCTGTCGATGCGGCTCAGCCTGCCGGACGCGAGCGTCCAGCCGCGCGACCGGAGCAGCTACACCTCGTACGAGATCGTCTCCGAGGGCTTCGGCCCGGGCTACGGCGCACCGCTGATCTTCGCCGCCGAGACGGACTCCACCGGCGGCGATCTGCGCCCGGCCGTGGACGCGGTCGCGGGCACCGACGGCATCGCCCACGTCACGCAGCCGCGGGTCAGCGAGGACGGCGAGGCCGCCACCTTCATGGCGTTCCCGGAGACCGGCTACCAGGACGAGAAGACCGCGGACCTCGTGCACGAACTCCGCGACGACGTGCTGCCGGACGCGCCCGGCGGCAACGCAGTCCAGGTCGGCGGCCCGAACGCGGGGGCGATCGACTTCGCCGAGGAGACGAGCTCGCGGCTGCCGTTCATGATCGCGGTCGTCATCGTGCTGTCCCTGGTGCTGCTGGTCGCGCTCGTGCGGTCGGTGACGATCGCCCTGCAGGCCGCCGTGATGAACCTGCTGTCGATCGGCGCCGCGTACGGCGTGCTGGTGGCCGTGGTGCAGTGGGGCTGGCTGGGCTCGGCCCTCGGGTTCCCGACCGACATGCCCGTCACGACGTGGGTGCCGATGATGATGTTCCCGGTGCTCTTCGGCCTGTCGATGGACTACGAGGTCTTCCTGATCTCGCGGGTCCGCGAGGAGTACGAACGCACCGGGGACACCAGGACGGCCGTCACCCGCGGCCTGGCGCGGACCGCCAAGGTCATCACCGCCGCCGCGGCCATCATGATCGCCGTCTTCACCACCTCCCTGCTCGGCCACGACGTGTCCGTCAAGCAGATCGGCCTCGGCATGGCCGTCGCCGTGTTCATCGACGCCACCATCGTGCGGATGATCCTCGTGCCCGCGGTGATGGAGCTGTGCGGCAAGACCAACTGGTGGATGCCCGGCCGCCGGGCGCCGGAGACGACCTCGCCGCCGCCGGCCGAGGTCGGGGAAGAGGCCAAGGTCTGAATTTATCCATGAGCCCCCGGGCGGGGAATCCCGGAGTCGGGATTCCCCGCATCGGCATGGGCTTTTCCGGAATTCCCGCGCGCCATTTTTTCCGGTAAGCGGAAAACTCATCTCCCCGATTTCGTCGCCAAGTCAGCGCCAAGTCCAGGCCAAGAGCACGGGTTGAAAATCGAGTTGAATGCGAGTCGAGAGGAGGGCACTGTAACGACTGGTAAGTAACGGTGTATACCTGGATAGTCGGGGACAATATGACAACGTGGTCGAAGAAGGGGACGTGGAAGCCGGAGACGATACCCGCCGACGCCGGACCTTACGGGCGCCCGCCGCCGGGGCCGTTGCATGTCGAGGCGAACGAGCGCTTTCTGAGCGAGCTGCTCGGTGGCGATCTGGACGACGAGTTGCGCGGTCTTGCGGCGGCGGCCGGTGAGAACAGCCAGTTGCTGGCGGAGCTGGCGTACGGGCTGGTCGACGAGGGTCTGATAGCGCTGCGCGAAGGTACGGTTCGGCTCACGGAGTCGCGTACTGCGCGCTGTGTGCCGAAGTTCGTGAAGCTGCGGCTGGGTGAGCTGAACCCCGGCTGTCAGGAGTTGTTGAAGATCGCCGCGCTGCAGGGCAGGTCGTTCCTTCTGGAGGACGTCTCCAGGATGCTGAACCGGCCGCTCGCCACCCTGCTCGCACCGCTGGACGAGGCGATGTCCGCGGGCTTCGTCGAGGCGACGGAGCGTCAATTCGTATTCCGCAGCGACTTCCTCATGCGCGGCGCGGTCGCCGCCATTCCAGCCCCCGCGCGCGGTGCATTGCAGCGCGAGGCGATGCACCATCTCGGCAGGGGTACGGAGGAAGCAGACCGAATATCCTGGGTACCTGAGTACCTGGATCGGGGCCCCGTGGTGGCGGAGGGCGACGGCGGCCCCCATTCCCGGGCACACGGGCTGATCATGAAAGGAAAGGTGGCCGTCGGCGCCGATCTCGCCCGGCGCACCCTGGCCGACCCCGGAGTTCCCGAAGACGACCGGCTCGACGCCGAGGCGTCGGCTCTCCTCGGGGACCTGCTGCTGGGCCGGGAGGAGGAGGCCGGGACGCGGGCCCGGGAGATCCTGTGGCGACGGACGGACGAGCCGGCCGACGTCGCCTCGCTGATGGCCCTGACGGCGCTGTCCCACCTGAGCTGGCGGGCCGGTGAGCTGGCCGAGGGCGTCAGGCTGGGCCGCGCCGCGGTGCGGTACGGCGGCGGCGCCGACCCCCTGTGGCGACTGCACTTCCGCCTCGAACTGGCCGCCAAGCTGACCGACCTGCGCGAGTTCGACGAGGCCGAGACGCTGGTCGACGAGGCCGAGGCAGGTCTCTACGAGCTGTCCACCGACGTCTGGCACGCCGCGCCGGCCGCGCTGCGGGCCAGACTGTTCCTGGCGGCAGGCCGGTTCCGGGACGCCCGCCGGCACGCGGAACTGGTCACCGCGGCGAGCGAGCAGAACGCCGTCCCGGCGCTACTGCCGCTCGCGTACACCGTCCTGGCCGCTGTGTCCCTCTACACCGGAGACCTGCCCACGGCGACCGGCCACCTGGAGCGGGCCCGCGCCGATCCCGCGCACGGCCGGGAAATGCACCGCTCGCCGCGGTACGCCTGGACGGAGGTGCGGCTCGCGGTCAGAAGGGAGGGGCCCCGCGCGGGCGTCGCCCTGCTGTCCGGTACGTACGCCCGGCTCCCGGCGGAGCGCGGGCTGTACGTCGAGGACCCGGCCGCCGCCGCGTTCCTCGTCCGGCTCGCGCTCGACACCGACGACGAGGGCCTGAAGCGCACCGTGCTCGACACCGTCAACGGCCTGGCCGGGGACAATCCCGGCATCGCCGTCGTCAGCCTGAGCGCACTGCACGCCAACGCGCTCGCCGAGCGCGACGCCTCGGGGCTCGCGCACATCGTCGCGCAGTCGCCCGACCCCGTCTCGATCGCCCTGGCCACCGAGGAGCTCGCCAGGCTGCACGCCGCGCAGTCCCCCGCGCGCAGGCCGCGGGCGGTCACCGGCACGCCCGACCCCGCTGCGGTGGTCGCCGACGGCACCGCCGGGCACCAGCCCAACTCCTGCTGGGCGGTGCTCTCGGACATGGAACGGCGCATCGCCTATCTGGTCAGCGTCGGGATGACGAACCGGCAGATCGCCCGGCGCGTCCATCTCTCGGCGCACACCGTCAACTACCACCTGAGGAAGATCTACAAGAAGCTGGGCATCGGCACCCGCGTCGAACTCGCCCGCGAGGCCGCCACGTACTCCGGCGCCGCGGCGATCTACTCGATCGCCGACGACAAGGGGAGCTCGGCGGGTCCCGCGGCGGCGAGCTGACCGGAGGCGGCCGTGCCCTCGGGCGCGGCCGCCTCGTGCGCCAGGAACTGCTTGGTCAGCTCGACGCGGCTGTTGATGTCGAGCTTGGCGAAGACCCGCCGCAGATGGCTGTCGACGGTGTGCGGTGACAGGAAGAGCACGCCGGCCGCCTCCCTGTTCGTCCTGCCGTCGACGATGGCCCGTACCACCCGCAGCTCCGCGCCCGTCAGGCTCTCCCAGCCCGACTTGGGCCGCTGCGGGCCCAGCGCGGCGCGCGCGTGCGGCACGCCGAGGCGGCGCAGCCTGCGCTGCACCCGGACCGTGTCGCGCTGCGCGCCGCACTCCAGATACAGGTCCGCCGCCGCCGTGAGGAGCCGCGCGGCGCCGTCCCCGTGGCCGGCCCCGTGCTCGCTGCGGGCCGCGTCCTCCAACGCGCCGCCGGCCGCCAGCGGACGGCCGGCGAGCCGGTACATCTCGGCGGCCCGCCGGAGGGCGTCCGGGTCGTCGCGCAGGACGCCGTCCGCGTGGGCGGCGCCGGCGGCCAGGGACGTCACGTCCGGGTTGGCCGCGGCGAGCCGCCGGGCGAACCCGGCCGCCTGCACGGCCTCCTCGCCGAGCCCCGTCTGCCCGGCCAGTCGTACGAGCGTCGCCGCCGCCGTCGGGGCCTCGATGAACAGCAGCGGGTCCCGGGCCGCACCCTGCCCGGCGTCGAGCAGCGAGCGGACCGCCATCGCGGCCCGCCCGCTGGCCGCGTGGAAGCGCGCCAGCGCCCAGTCGAGTTGCGGCTTCACGGCGGTCGCCGCGCCGCCGCCGGGCCGCTCCGCCATGCGCAACTGCTGGCTGGCGGTGGCGAGATCACCGCAGTGCATGCTGATCCGGGCCAGCGCCAGCCGCGCGGGCAGGAGATCCTCCGGGGGCGTCCGGTCGGCCAGGCCCAGCGCCGCCTCGGCCTCTGCCCGCGCCTCCTCCAGCCGGCCCGCGGCCGCCAGCAGTTCGGCGCGGTGGCCGTGCCACAGCCCCGCGGCCCACGGCCCGCCGTGCGCCGCGGCCTCCTGCCGTACGGCGTCGCAGACCGCGGCGGCCTCCGCGAAGGCGTCGGCGGCGACGAGAGCGCGGGCCAGCCACGTCCACAGCGGGCGCGCACACACCTCGCAGCGCGCGCCGTTCGCCGGCGTCCCCGGTGGTGCGGGGGCGGAGCCGGCCTTCGCCAGGTCCGCCGGGTCGACCCCGGAGCGAACGGCGATGTCCGCGAGCCGTCCGGCCTCGGCGGTACGCCCGGCGCCTTCGAGCAGCCGCAGCGCCCGGCCGAGGGTGGGCGGCGCGGCGCCGGAGCGGTCCGTGAGTGCCTTCACGGCCCGCGCCACCGCGCCCCCGCAGCCGCACACGGCCGCCGCCGGCGGCGGCGCACCAAAGGGGTCCTCCTCCGGTACGTGCCGGGGGTGTTCGCGGTACGCACCGGGCGGGGCGCTCTGGGCCGCTGCCGGGAGCGCCGCCGCGGACGGCGCCGGCGCCGGGGCCCCGGACGGCTCCGGCCGGCGGAGCGCCGGGTGCCGCAGCGCCTCCGCGATCACCCCGTGGGCGAACGCCAGCTCCTCCCCGTGCCGTTGCAGCAGCCCCGCGCGTACCGCCTCGTCCACGCCCGCCACCGGAGCCCCCGCCACCGGCGTCGGCCCTGGCCCGCCGGGCGCCGCCGCCTGCGCGGCGGTGAACGTCGCCCCGATGCCCGCGCCGGCCAGCAGCAGCCGGCCGACCGCCGCCGGCAGCTCGTCGAGCAGTCTCCGGACGACGCCGAGCACGTCGTCGGGCAGCCGCTCGCCCAGCGCCGCGGCCGTACCGTCCACGAACACCACCCGCCCCGCCGTGACCAGCGCGTCGAGCACCCTCGCCAGCAGCCACGGATTGCCCCCGCAGCGGGCCGCCCAGTCCAGCACGGAGGCGTCCGGCTTGGCGCCCAGCAGCCCCGTGCACAGCTCCGCCACCGCCTCGTCGTCCAGGGCGCCGAGGTGGAGCCGTTCCGCCGTCCCGTCGATCAGCCGGTCGACGGCGTGCTGGGCGAGCGACCGCGCCGCCACGGAACGCCGCGTCATCAGCCACAGCACCGGCGACCCGGCGAGCGACTGCACCAGGCCCAGCAGCGCCAGCCCGCCCACGTCGTCCACCCGGTGCACGTCGTCCAGGAGTACCACCACGGGATGCCTGCGGGCCGCGACCTCCACCAGTTCGCTGACCTGGTCCATGAGCCGGAACGGGTTGCCGTCCGGCCGTACCAGGTCGTCCACGTCCACATCGGCCGCCAGCACCCGCCGCAGATAGTTCAGCAACAGGTGGACGGGCAGCGGCTGTCCTCCCCCACCGGCTACACCCTCGTCGGCGGGGGTGCCCCCATTCGGACCGGCCCGCCCGGCGACCACGGTCAGCCCGCGCTCCGCGCCTTCGTGCGCGGTGGCCCGCAGCAGCCGGCTCCGGCCGATGCGCAGCGGCCCTTCGAGGACGACGCAGCCGCCGGTGCCCGCCGCCGCGGCGTCCAGATGCCCGCCCAGCACGGACAGCGTGCCCGCACGCCCTACGAGTGGTGCCATGATCGCCCCCGCGGTGCCGTGGAGAATCCTCGAACCCGAGCCATGAGCCTTGCCGTCAAGGGTCATCGAGCGGCAATGGCGGGTCAATGAAATACGCCACGACAACTCGGGTAGGCCCCACTACCCGTCCGGGTAGTGGGCAGGGCAACGCACACGCGACTAGTTTTTCCGTACCGGTAAGCGCGCATTCGCGGCGCCCCCGACACGTATCGCAATACATTCCTCGCCGAGCAAGGGGTTCGCATGTCCGAAACCGCCGGGATGGACGAACTGTACGCGGTCATCGAGCGGTCGGCCCGTACGCTCGGCGTGCCGTGCGCGCCCGGGACGGTACGACCGGTCCTCGCCGCGTACGCGGACGCCTTCGGGCACGACGCGACCGTCGTCGCCTTTCGCGTCGCGACAAGCCTGCGGCACGCCGGCGAGCTGGACTGCCGCTTCACGACCCACCCCGGGCAGCGCGACCCGTACGCCGTCGCGCTCGCCGCCGGCCTCACCGCGCCGACGGACCACCCCGTCGGCGCCGTGCTCGGGCAGGTGCAGGGGCGCAGCCGGGTCGCCGGCCACGGCGTCGACTTCGGCGTCGCCGGCGGCTTCAAGAAGGTCTACGCGTTCTTCACCCCCGACGACCTCCAGAAGGTCGCGACGTTCGCCGACCTGCCGGCCATGCCGCCGGCCCTGGCCGCGCACGACGGCCTTTTCGAACGCCACGGACTCGCCGACCGCGTGGGCGTCGTCGGCGTCGACTACCACCACCGCACCCTCAACGTGTACTTCAACGACGTGCCCCCGCACCTCTTCGAGCCGGACACGATCACGGAGACGCTCCACGAGCTGGGCATGGCGCGGCCGAGCGAGCACATGCTGAGGCTCGGCCGGGAGGCGTTCGGCCTGTACGTCACCCTCAACTGGGACTCGCCGCGGGTCGAGCGGATCTGCTACGCCGTGACCACCTCGGACCTGGCCGCGCTGCCGGTCCGGGTGGAGCCGGAGATCGAGCGGTTCGTCCGCGGGGTCCCCGCCGGCGACGGCGACCGCAAGTTCGTCTACGGCGTTGCCGTCGCGCCCGGGGGCGAGTACTACAAGCTGGAGTCGCACTACCGCTGGAAGCCCGGGATGATGGACTTCATCTGACCGGCCGACGCCCGCGCGTCACCGGCCGCGCGGGGTCACGAGCCCCGACTCGTAGGCGACGACCACCAGTTGGGCGCGGTCGCGCGCGTGCAGCTTGAACATCGCCCGGTTGATGTGCGTCTTCGCGGTCAGCGGGCTGATCACCATGCGGTCGGCGATCTCCTCGTTGGACAGGCCCTGCGCGGCCAGCGCGACGGACTCGCGCTCCCGGTTGGTCAGCTCCTCCAGGCCGCGGACCGCCGACGGGTCCAGCGGCGGCTGGGACACGTACTTGTTGATCAGCCTCCGCGTGATCGACGGTGCCAGCAGCGCGTCCCCGCGTGCCGCCACCCGTACGGCGTGCAGCAGGTCCTCCGGCAGGATGTCCTTGACCAGGAACCCGGCCGCGCCCGCGCGCAGCGCGTTGAACACGTTCTCGTCCAGGCCGTAGTTGGTCAGGATCACGACGTGGACGCGGGCCAGCGCCGGGTCCGCGGCGATCTGCCGCGTCGTCTCGATGCCGTCCATCACCGGCATCGACAGGTCCACGAGCGCGAGGTCCGGCAGATGCTCCCGGGCCAGTGCCAGGCCCTCCTTGCCGTCTCCGGCCTCCGCCACGACCTCGATGTCGTCCTCGGCGTCGAGCAGCGCGCGGAACCCGCTGCGCAGCAGCGGCTGGTCGTCGAGCATGAGCACACGGATCACGGGATCCTCGCCACCGGGAGTTCGGCCTGCACGGTGAAGCCGCCCTCGTTCCGCGGCTCGGCGCGCAGGCTGCCGCCGAGGGCGGTGACGCGCTCGCGCATCCCCAGCAGGCCGACGCCGGGCTCGGGTGCCGCGCCCGCCCGCGCCGTCCCGTCGTCGTCGACGCGGATGGCGAGGGCGCCGGGGAGGTAGGAAATACGGATCGAGGCGGAGGAGGCCGCGGCGTGTCGGGCGGTGTTGGTCAGCGACTCCTGCACGATCCGGTAGGCGGTACGGTCCACCGCCTCGGGCACCTCGTGGCGCTGCCCCTCGATCGTGAGCGTCGTGTGCAGCCCTATGCCGTGGGTGCGCTCCACCAGCTCCGGCACCCGGTCGAGCCCGTGCGCCGGGTCCTGACCGCCCTCGTCGCGCAGTGTCTCCAGCGTCGCGCGCAGCTCCCTGGTCGCCTCCCGGCCGGCCTCCTGGATCGCGAGCAGCGACTCGGGGACGTCCTCGCCGCGCTTGCGGGCGAGGTGGACGGCCACCTCGGACTGCACCTTGATGATGGAGATCTGGTGGGTGAGCGAGTCGTGCAACTCCCGCGCTATGTGGAGCCGCTCCTCGCTGGCGCGCAGCCGCGCGGTCTCCTCGCGGGTCCGCTCGGCCTCGTCCGCCCGCCGCTCGGCCTGCCGCAGCGCCTCGCCGGCGGCGCCGGCGGCGATCAGCCAGGCGAGTTCGAGCACGCCGCGGGCCTGCGCGAAGGCGTCCGAGGGGCCGTCGCCGGGAGCGGCCATCACGGCGTACGGGAGGGTGAGCACCAGCCCCACGCTCACCGCGACCGTGACGATCCGGTGCCCGGAGCGTACGGCGGCGTAGACGGCGAACAGGTAGGCGACGGCGGGCACGTCGAAGCCCGCGGCGTTGTAGCCCACCACGCACATCGCGGTCACGGCGAGGATCGGCACGGGGGCCCGCGCGGTGCCGGCCAGCGCCAGGCCGCTCGCCAGCAGCAGCCCGTAGCCGAGCAGGTCGAGCTTCGAGGCGTCGTGGTCCCCGGCCAGTGCGGTGATCAGGAGCACGGCCGCCACGCAGACCGCGATCACCAAGCTCCTGACCCGGGCCCAGACCTTGGACAGCCGTGCGCTCATACGAGCACCATAACGGCAGTTCGCGGCATCCGAGTACTGCTTGCGGAGGAGTATCCGACTACCGCGCACACAGTAGTTTCACGGGCGGTACGGCGGCCGCGGCAGCCCACGAATTCCGCGGCCCGAATACCGTACGCCCGCTGCCGCCATCGCGTGTTCGCGGTAACGCCCGCCCGCCATGGCGTGACCCACTGAATTCGGGGGCACTACCCGGGCGAGTAGTGGGCCGGGAAGAAAGCCGCGCTTACTGTCGTGCCATATCGGGTCGACGAAGGCGGTGAAACGGCTGTGGCTGTGCTCGTCCAGAAATACGGCGGTACCTCGTTGCAGACACTCGACCGTGTCCGCCTCGCCGCCCTGCGCATCGAGGCGGCGTGGCGGCGCGCCCCGTCGGTGGCCGTGGTCGTCTCCGCCCGCGGCGGCCGTACCGACGAACTGCTGCGGCTGGCCGCCGACGTCGGCGCCCCGGCCGCGTCCCGGGAGCTCGATCAGTTGCTGGCCGTGGGCGAGGCGGAGTCGGCGGCGGTCATGGCCCTGACGCTGGGCGCCATGGGCGTGCCGGCGGTCTCGCTGACCGGCGCGCAGGCGGGGATCCGCACCACGGACAGGCACGGCGATGCGCTCGTCTCCGGCATCGGCGCCGAGCGGGTACGTGCGGCGCTGGCGGGCGGGCGGGTGGCCGTGGTCACCGGGTTCCAGGGCGTCGACCGCGCGGGCGACGTCGCCACCCTCGGCCGCGGCGGCTCCGACACCACCGCCGTGGCGCTCGCGGCGCGGCTGCGCGCGGCGCGGTGCGAGATCTACACCGACGTGGACGGCGTGTTCAGCGCCGACCCCCGCGTGCTGCCCGCCGCCCGCTGCCTGCCGTGGGTGGACCCCGGCGTGATGGCGGAGATGGCGTTCGCGGGCGCCCGGGTCCTGCACACCCGCTGTATCGAGCTGGCCGCCATGGAAGGGGTCGAAGTGCGCGTGAGGAACGTGTCGTCGCAGGCGCCCGGGACGACGGTCGCCGAGCGGCAGGACGACCGCCCGCTGGAGACCCGGCGGGCGGTCGTCGCGGTCACCCACGACACCGATGTCGCGCGGGTGCTCGTGCACTGCCGCGACAGCCGCCGCGACCTCGCCCCCGACGTGTTCGAGGTGCTGGCCGCGCGGGGGACCGTCGTGGACCTGGTGGCCAGGTCGGGCCCGTACGAGAACGAGTTCCGGATGGGCTTCACGATCCGCCGCAGCGAAGCCGACCGGGTACGCGGGCCGCTGCACGAGGTCGCGGCGTCCTTCGGCGGCGGCGTGCACTTCGACACCGACGTCGGCAAGGTCTCCGTCGTCGGGATGGGCTTGCTCAGCCGGCCCGAGTACGCGGCCCGGCTGATGGCGGCGCTGGCCGCCGCGGGGATCCCCACGAGCTGGATCTCCACCTCCCAGACCCGGCTGTCCGTGATCGTGCCGCGGGAGCGCACGGTCGACGCCGTGGAGACCCTGCACCGCCAGTTCGAGCTCGCCGGGCCGCCGCCGGACGACCCGGCGCCCGCCGCCCCCGGCCGCTCCGCCGCCGTTTGAGAGAGGCAGGACACAAGTGGCTGTACTCAACGCTCCGTTCGGCCGCGGGCTGCGCCTGCGACGCCTCTTCCGGCAGGGTGACGAACGGCTGTTCGTCGTCCCGCTCGACCACTCGGTCACCGACGGACCGCTGCGCCCCGGCGAGCTGGACCCGCTGCTGGGCGAGCTGGCCGGCACCGGCGTCGACGCCGTCGTGCTGCACAAGGGCACCCTGCGCCACCTGGACCACGGCTGGTTCGGCGGCATGTCGCTGATCCTGCACCTGAACGCGAGCACCCGGCACGCTCCGGACCCGGACGCCAAGTACCTGGTGGCGCACGTCGAGGAGGCGCTGCGCGCGGGCGCCGACGCCGTGAGCGTGCACGTCAACCTGGGCTCCCGCCAGGAGGCCCGGCAGGTCGCCGACCTGGCCGCCGTGGCGGGGGAGTGCGACCGCTGGAACGTGCCGCTGCTGGCCATGGTCTACGCCCGCGGGCCGCAGATCGGCGACGCGCACGCGCCCGACCTGGTGGCGCACGCCGCGCTGCTCGCCGCCGACCTCGGCGCCGACGTCGTCAAGACCGACTACGCCGGCACGCCCGAGGAGATGGCCGACGTGGTGCGGGCCTGCCCGATCCCCGTGATCGTGGCCGGCGGCCCGCGCGCGGCCGACCCCGGCGCCGTCCTGTCGTTCGTCTCCGACGCGCTGCGCGGCGGCGCGGCCGGGGTGGCGATGGGGCGCAACGTCTTCCAGGCCGAGAAGCCCGGGCGGACGGCCGCATCGATCGCCCGGCTGGTGCACGCACCCGGGCACGGCCCGGACCGTACCGGCGGGACCGGGGGCACCCCCGCCCACGGGGGTGTGGCCGGCGGAGGAGAGCGGCTCGCCCTCACGACGTAACGACCGCCCCGCGCACGACACCTCACGACGTCCCGATCCCCGCCGACCATCCGCTCTGAGGAGAGATCCGTGAAGCTGTGCTGGCTGGACATCCGTGCCGCCGACGGGGCCAAGGAGGCCATCGTCGAAGAAGCCATCCACCAGCGGGTCGACGCCATCGTGGCCGCCGACCCCGCCGACCTGGAGCCGCTGCCCCCGACGGTGAAGAAGGTGCTCTTCCCGCTCGGCCGGCCGCTGCCGGAGAAACTGGAGCCCGCCGACCTCGTCATCGTCGACCCCGCCCGCCACGGCGACCCCGCGGAACTCGCCCTCGCCCACGCCGGTGTGGAGTTCGGCCGCTACGTCGAGATCACCGACGCCGACAGCCTGGACGACGCCTGCCGCGCCGCCCGCCACGACCGGTGGAGCCTGCTGGACTTCCGCGACCCCACCAAGATCCCGCTGGAGATCGTGCTCGCCGCCGCGGCCGGAGCCGAGGGCAGCATCGTCACCCGGGTCGCCGACGTGGAGGAGGCGGAGATCGTCTTCGGCGTCCTCGAACACGGTTCCGACGGCGTGATGCTCGCGCCCCGGGCGCCCGGCGAGGCCACGGAACTGAAGGCCGCCGCGGTCAGCAAGGCCGCGGACCTGTCGCTGGTGGAGCTGGAGGTCACCGGCATCCGCCGGGTCGGCATGGGCGAGCGGGCGTGCGTGGACACGTGCACCAACTTCCGCCTGGACGAGGGCATTCTCGTCGGCTCGCACTCCACCGGCATGATCCTGTGCTGCAGCGAAACCCACCCGCTGCCGTACATGCCGACCCGCCCGTTCCGCGTCAACGCCGGTGCGCTGCACTCGTACACGCTCTCCGCAGAGGGCCGCACCAACTACCTCAGCGAACTGTCCTCCGGCGGCAAGGTGCTCGCCGTCGACTCCGCGGGCAAGTCCCGGGTCGTCACGGTGGGCCGGGTCAAGATCGAGACGCGGCCGCTGCTCGCGATCGACGTGGTCGCGCCGTCCGGGGTGCGGGTCAACCTCATCGTGCAGGACGACTGGCACGTACGGGTCCTCGGGCCCGGCGGCGAGGTGCTCAACGTCACCGATCTGACCGCCGGCACGAAGGTGCTCGGCTGTCTGCCCGTCGAGCAACGGCACGTCGGCTACCCCATCGACGAGTTCTGCATCGAGAAGTGAGCGGTGCCGCGATGACCGCACAGCCCGTGCTGGACTTCCACGTCCGCCTCGCCCCCCGGCCCGGCGCCGTCGGCCGGCTGCTGGCGGCGCTGGACGGCAGCGGTGTGGCGCGCGCGGTGGTCTGCGCGGGCGGCACCGTCGACCTCGACACGCTCGCCCGCCAGCTCGTCGACGGCGGGCACGTCGAATCCGACGCCGACAACGACGCCGTGCTGGCCGGCTGCGCGGGCACCAATGGGGGTACCCCCGCCAATGGGGGCGTAGCCGGTGGGGGAGGACGGCTGGTGCCCTTCTGGTTCGGCAACCCGCACCGCCCGCCCGGGGCGTACCGCGACCGGGCGGCGGAGTTCCGCGGCCTGGAGGTCTCGCCCGCGGTGCACGGCGTCGCGCTCACCGACCCGCGCGTCGCCGCGCTGGTGGAGGTGGCCGCCGACAGCGGCCACCCCGTCTACACCGTGTGCCTCGCCCGCCCCGGCGCGGGCGTGGCCGACCTCGTCACCCTGGCTCGCCGGTTCCCGGGGACGGACTTCGTGCTCGGGCACAGCGGCATCGGCAACATCGACTTCCACGCCCTCAACCTGATCCGCGACGAGCCCCGCATCCTGCTGGAGACCTCCGGCGGCTACACGTGCGTGGCCGAGGCGGCCATCGACCGGCTGGGCGCCGCGCGGGTGGTGTTCGGCTCCGAGTACCCGCTGCAGCACCCGGCCGTGGAACTCGCCAAGTTCGCGGCGATCGGCACTCCGCCCGAGCAGTGGCGGCAGATCGCCTGGGAGAACGCCCACCGACTACTGGGGGAGGAGAAACCGTGACCGACGCACCGGCGAGCCTGCCGCACATCGGCCAGTGGAACGGCCCGGAGGAACTGCGTGGCCTGCAGGAGAAGCAGCTCCCGCAGACCGTCGCCTGGGCCGCCCGCTCGCCCTTCTACCGGCCCCGGCTCGCCACCGCCGCCGCCCTGCCCACGACCCCCGCCGACCTCGCGGGACTGCCGCTGACGACCAAGCAGGACCTGCGGGACAACTACCCGTACGGCATGCTGGGTGTGCCCCGGGAACGCCTGGCGACCTACCACGAGTCGAGCGGCACCGCCGGCCGGCCCACGCCCTCCTACTACACCCAGGAGGACTGGCTCGACCTCGCCGAGCGGTTCGCCCGCAAGTGGATCGGCATCTCCGCAGCGGACGTCTTCCTTGTACGCACCCCGTACGCGCTGCTGCTCACCGGCCACCTCGCGCACGCCGCGGCCCGGCTGCACGGCGCCACCGTCGTGCCCGGCGACAACCGGTCGCTGGCCATGCCGTACGCCCGCGTGGTGCGCGCCCTGCACGACCTGGACGTCACCCTTACCTGGTCGGTGCCGACCGAGTGCCTCATCTGGGCCGCCGCCGCGACCGCCGCGGGCCACCGCCCCGGCGCCGACTTCCCCGCGCTGCGCGCCCTGTTCGTCGGCGGCGAGCCGCTGACGACCGCCCGCCGCGAGCGGATCAGCCGGCTGTGGGGGGTGCCGGTGATCGAGGAGTACGGCTCCACGGAGACCGGCAGCCTCGCCGGGGAGTGCGCGCACGGGCGCATGCACCTCTGGGCGGACCGGGCGCTGTTCGAGGTGTACGACCCGCAGACCGGCACCGTCGCCGCCGAGGGCGCGGGCCAGCTCGTCGTCACCCCGCTGTACCGCGAGGCGATGCCGCTGCTGCGCTACAACCTGGAGGACGACGTCGAGGTCTCGTACGACGACTGCGACTGCGGGTGGCACCTGCCCACCGTCCGCGTCCTCGGCCGGGCGGCCTTCGGCCACCGCGTCGGCGACACGCGGGTCACCCAGCACCGGCTGGAGGAGGTCGTCTTCTCCCTCCCGGACGCCCACCAGGTGTACTTCTGGCGCGCCCGCGCCGAACCGGTGTCGCTGCGCATCGAGATCGAGGTGCCACCGGAGCACCGCGTGGCCGCCGAGGGGGCGCTCACGGCGGCCGTACGCGCCGAGTTCGGCGTCGACGCCGACGTCACCGGGCTGCCGCCGGGGTCGCTGATCCCGCGCGACGCGCTCACGAACATGCCCGACGTGGTCAAGCCGCGCAGCCTGTTCGGCCCCGACGAGGACTGGAGCAAAGCGCTCCTCTACTACTGAGGTGGAAGGCATGTCGCAGATGAGGGTGGCCGTCGTCGGCGCCGGGATCGCCGGCCTCGCCTTCGCCGCCGCCCTGCGCCGCGGCGGGGCGGACTGCCACGTCTACGAGCAGTCGGAACGCCTGGCCGAGGTCGGCGCGGGGGTGCAACTGGCGCCCAACGCGACCCGGCTGCTGCACCGCCTGGGCCTGGGTGACCGGCTGCGCGCCGCCGCGGTCGCCCCGGAGGCGATCGAGATGCGGCGCTGGGACGACGGGCTGATGCTCCAGCGCACCCCGCTGGGCGGCAGGTGCCTGCGCCGCTTCGGGGCGCCGTACTACACCGTGCACCGCGCGGACCTGCACGCCGCGCTGCTGTCCGGACTGCCGCGGGACCGGCTGCACCTGGGCGCCCGGCTCGTCGCCGTCACGCAGGACGAGGCGGAGGCGCGGCTGCACCTGGCCGACGGGCGGACGGTCGCGGCCGACGCGGTGGTGGGCGCGGACGGCATCCACTCCGCGGTGCGCGAGTGGTTCGTCGCCGACTGGCCGCGCTACTCGGGACAGACGATCTACCGCGGGCTGGTGGCCGCGGAGCGGGTGCCCCACCTGCTCACCGAGCCGCGGGTGCGGCTGTGGTTGGGGCCGGACCAGCACTGCGTGTGCTACCCCGTCTCGGGCGGCGGGCAGATCAGCTTCGGCGCCACCGTGCCCGCCGCCGCCTGGGAGGTCGAGTCCTGGTCGGCGCGGGGCGACGCCGAGGGACTGCGCGCGGCGTACAAGGGCTGGCACGAGGACGTCGTCCGGCTGCTGGACGCGGCACGGGCGGTGAGCAGATGGGCGCTGCACGACCGCGACAGCATCGACCGGCTCGGCTGGGGCCGGGTGGCCGTCATCGGCGACGCCGCGCACCCGATGCTCCCGTTCCAGGCGCAGGGAGCGAACCAGGCGATCGAGGACGCCGTCGTCCTCGCCCGCTGCCTCACCGACGCCGGGCCCGGCTCCGGCCGGGACGGGCTGCGCGCCGCCGTGCGCCGCTACGAGCGGATCCGCCTGCCCCGTACGACCCGGATCCAGCGACGTTCCCGCGCCAACTCCGAGACCTTCCACCTGGCCGACGGCGCCGCGCAGCGGCGCCGCGACACCGGCGTCCTCGCGGAGCCGGGGCTGGACCGGCACCAGTGGCTGTTCGGCTACGACGCCGAGCAGGCAGTCGCCATGACCGGCAGGAGCTCATGATGGAACTGACCGGAATCGAGTCGACCGTCGCGCTGGTCACCGGCGCGGCGCAGGGCATCGGCGCCGCCGTGGCCACGACCCTGGCCGGCGCCGGCGCGCACGTCGCGGCGGCCGACCGCAACGCGGACAAGCTCGCCACGGTCGTCGCCAAACTGGCGGCCGAGGGCGTGGAGGCGCGCGGCTACGCCGTCGACGTGTGCGACAGCGCGGCGGTGGACGCGGCCGTCGCGCGCGTCGAGCACGAACTCGGGCCCGTCGGCATCCTCGTCAACGCCGCCGGCGTCATGCACACCGGCCGCGTCGTCGAGCTGCGGGACCGGCAGTGGGCCGAGACCCTCGCGGTCAACGCCGGCGGCGTGTTCCACGTCTCGCGCGCGGTGGCGCGGCGGATGATCCGCCGCGAGCGCGGCACGATCGTCACGGTGGCGTCCAACGCCGCCGGGGTGCCGCGTACCGAGATGGCCGCGTACGCCGCCTCCAAGGCCGCCTCCGCCCAGTTCACCCGCTGCCTGGGACTGGAGCTGTCCGGCTACGGCATCCGGTGCAACGTCGTCTCGCCCGGCTCGACGGACACGCCCATGCTGCGCGCCATGCACGACGACGATCCGGAACTGCGGGAGGTCGTCGAGGGCATGCCGGCCGAGTACCGCGTGGGCATCCCGCTGCACAAGGTCGCCCGGCCGCGGGACGTGGCCGAGGCCGTCGCCTACCTGGTGTCCGACCAGGCGGGCCACGTCACGATGCACGACCTGTACGTGGACGGCGGCGCCTCCCTGCACGTGTGACGCCGCCGGCGCACACCCCGCCCCCGAGGAAGGGAACACACCACCGTGTCGGATCGCACTCACGTCGTCGTCATCGGCGGAACGTCGGGCATCGGGCGGCACTTCGCCCAGACCTGCGCCGACCGCGGCAGCGACGTCGTCATCACCGGCCGCGGCGACGACCGCACCAAGGCCGCCGCCGACGAGATCGGCGGCCGCACCCGCGGGCTCGCCCTCGACCTGGCCGACCCGGAGGCCGCCATCGCCGCGCTGGCCGGCGTCGAGCACGTCGACCACGTGCTGCTCACCGCCCTGGACCGGGACCAGAACACCGTCCGGGACTACCGCCCCGCCGCCGCCACCCGGCTGCTGACCGTGAAGCTCACCGGCTACACCGCCGTCCTGCACGCGCTCGCCCCCAAGATGCCCGGTCACGGCGCGGCGGTCCTGCTCGGCGGGCTGGCCAGCCACCGCCCGTACCCGGGCTCCACCACCGTGACCACCGCCAACGGCGGGATCGCCGCCCTGGTGCGGACCCTGGCGTGCGAGCTGTCGCCGGTCCGCGTCAACGCCCTGCACCCGAGCATCGTCGCCGACACGCCCTTCTGGAGCGACAAGCCGGCCGCGCGCGCCGCCGCGCAGGAAAAGGCCCTCACCAAGCGGCCGGTGACGATGCGCGACTGCACCCATGCCATCACCTTCCTGCTGGAGAACCGCGCGATCAACGGCGTCAATCTGAACATCGACGGCGGCGACGTCCTCATCTGAGGACGCGCCTCGCGCATGCGGGAGAAGCCCCCGGATCACGTGAATCCGCAGCGCGTCACGCCAATTCCCCGGCCGCGTCGAAAGACCGCGTGAATGGGGCATGTCCGCGGGCACACGACGCCTGAGACTGCAGTGTGACCGCCACGTCCGGACGTCCTCGCACAGGCGTCCCTGTCAAGGAGGTGTCATGAGTTCGACGGACTCGCCGGCGGGCGGCGACCGCTATGTCGCCGTACACGGCAGCGCCGGGTTCAAAACCCTGCAGCGCAAGACGAATTCGTTTCTCATCCGGGCGAGCATTCTCTTCTTCGGATGGTGGTTCACCGGGTCGGCGCTGGCCGCCTTCGCCCCCGGATTCTTCCGGCAGGAGATAGGCGGGCCCGTCAACGTCGGCCTGCTGTTCATGTTCCTGACGTTCGTCGTCGTGGTGGCGGTCTGCGCCGGTTATCTGCGTTACGCCGCGAACCGGCTCGATCCCCTGACCGACGAGGTCCGGGCGGAACTGGAAGGAGAGCCGCGATGAGCAGCACGACCCTCGCCGACCCGCCGCCGCCCATCGACAACACCTGGGCGGCGCCCGGGATCGCGATTCCCGCGACGATAGCCGTTGCCGTCGCCGTGTACTTCGTCGTCAAGGCGGTACGCGACAGCGTGCGCACCTCCGACGACTTCCTCATCGCCGGCCGGCGGATCGGGCCCGTACAGAACGCCATCGCGCTGTCGTCCGCGCCGCTCATGTACTCCACCCTGTTCATCATCACCGGGCATATCGCGCTCAACGGCTACGACGCCGCGATGCTGCTGACCGCGTTCACCACCTCGATGGTGCTCGGCGTGCTGCTCTTCGCCTCGCCCATACGCAACCTCGGCGGACACACCCTCGGCGACATCTTCGCGATGCGCGCGGAGGAACGCGCGGCGCGAAAGGCGGCGGCGGTCGTCACGCTGCTGATCTACGGGATGTTCACGGTCATCAGCCTCGCCGCGATCGCCTTCATCTTCAACCGCTGGTTCGGTCTGGAGAACGTCGCGGGGCTGGGCGCGTCGGTCCTCGTCGTGGGCCTCGTCACCGTCCTGTACGCGTACATGGCCGGCATGCCGGGCGTCACCCGGCTGCTGGTGTTCAAGGCGATCCTCACGCTCACCGTCGTGCTGGTGCTCACCCTGCTGGTCCTGGCCGAGTTCAACCTGAACGTCTTCGACATCCTCGACAAGGCCGAGGAGAACCGCAAGGACGTTCCCGAAGGCTACGACCTGCTCGGCCCGGGGCGCGAGTTCGGCGAGGGCCAGCACCGGCTGGTCCACCTCTCCAAGCTCTTCTGTGTCGCCGTCGGCGTCGCCGCCATCCCCTTCCTGTTCATGCGCAACTTCGCCACGACCAGCGGCAAGGACGCCCGCCGCTCCGCCGGCTGGGCGTCGATGATCGTCGTCGGCATCTACCTGTGCATGTCCGTGGTCGGCTTCGCCTCCGTCGCGGTGCTCGGCTCCGAACGGATCGGCGTGATCAAGGCCCACCGCGACATCAGCCTGCCCAAACTCGTGGACGAGCTGGGCGGACAGGTGATGGTCGGCGTGCTCGCCCCGATCGCCCTGCTGACGATCGTCGGCGTCTACGCCGCCCTGCTCATCAACGCGGTCACCTGTGTCACCAAGGACCTCAACGTCGTACGCGGCCGCACACCGGCCCCGGGCGACGAGCTGAAGGACATCCGCCGCAACACGCTGCGGATCGGCATCGGCTCCGTCCTCGTCGGCGTGGCGATGCTGCCGGTGCGCACCCACATCTTCATCCCGACGTCCATCGACCTCGCCGGCACCGCGGTCCTCCCCGCCGTCGTCTACGCCCTGTTCTGGCGCCGGTTCAACACGGCCGGCCTGAAGTGGATCGTCTACGGAGGCACGGCGCTGCTCTTCTTCCTGGTGATCTTCTCCAACGGCGTGACGGGCCCGGACGACGCCATCTTCCCCGGCCACGACATGAAGTTCGTCGACATCGAGCCGGGCCTGATCACCGTGCCGGCCGGCTTCCTGCTCGGCTGGCTCGGCTCGCTCAGCAGCAAGGAGCGCGACGACGCGGCCTTCGCCGAGATGCAGGTACGCGCCCTGACCGGCGGCCTCGCGCCCGGCGCCGGCAAGGGCGCGGCCCGTGGCGCGGCGACCGTGCCCGCCGGCGGTCCGAACGGGCGGAGTCCGGACGGCGCGAGCCCGAACGGCCGGGGCCCCGGCGCCGGCGGCCCTGACGACCACGGCAACCAGCCACGTACGCCCAGCGAGGCCCGCTGAGCCTGCCGGGCCACAACCGAACGACAACCGAGACAGTGTGGGGCGGCCGGGTGCTGCCCCACACGCCTGGGGAGGCACCCGTGGAACCAGCACCGGTACTCGTCGTGGGCGCCGGCCCGGTCGGCATGGCAACGGCTCTGGCACTCGCCCGCCTGGGCGTGCGGTGCGTACTCGCCGACCGGGACTTCGAGACCTCCGTCCACCCCAAACTGGACTACGTGAACTCCCGCAGCATGGAGTTCTTCCGGCAACTCGGCATCGCCGGGGACATCCGCGCCGCCGGCGTCGCGCCCCGGCACTCCGCGGACGTCATCTGGTCCACCGGGCTGGCCGGCCGGCCGATCACCACCTGGGCGCTCCCCTCGGTCGACGAGGAGCGGCGGCGCATCGCCGCGGACGACGACGGCACCCGGCCGGCCGAACCCGGCCAGCGGATATCCCAGATCGAGCTGGAGCCGGTGCTGCGCGCCCACTGCCGGCGCAGCGGCCTCATCGACCTCCGCCCCGGCCTGCGGTTCGACACCCTCACCCAGGACGACCAGGGCGTGACCAGCAAGCTGTACGACGTCATGACCGACCGGCCGATCCGGGTCCGGTCCCGGTACGTGATCGGCTGCGACGGCGCGTCCAGCCGCGTCCGCACCGTCCTCGGCATCGGCGAGGACAGCTTCGGCGTCCCCGGGCTGCCCGGCGCGTTCATGGTGCACTTCAAGAGCCGCGACCTGGCGTCCCTGCACCGGCACGGCCCGTTCTGGCACTACTTCGCCTTCCGCTACGTCGTCATCGCCCAGGACGAGCGGGACACCTGGACGGTGCACGTCAACGGCGCCCACCCGGACGAGTTCGCCACTCCGCCCGCCGATCCGGCGGCGTTCCTGCGGGACACCCTGGGCACCGAGCTGAAGATCGACAAGGTGCTGCTGACCTCCCGCTGGCGCCCCGGCTTCATGCTCGCCGACCGCTACCGCGCCGGCCGCGTGCTGCTCGCCGGTGACGCCGCGCACCGCATGTTCCCCACCGGCGCGTACGGGATGAACACCGGCATCGGCGACGCGATGGACGCGGCCTGGAAGGTCGCGGCGCTGGTCGGGCACACCGGCGGTCCCGCGCTGCTGGACAGCTACGAGACCGACCGCCGCCCCGTCGGGCTGCGCAACATGCGCACCTCGCACCGGCACATCGGCGTGCACATGCGGGCCGGCGCGCTGCTGCGCGAAGGCGTCCCGGTCGACGGCGTCGCCGGCTTCCTGGACGCCGAGCGCGGCGAGAACGAGTACCGCGGCGTCGAACTCGGCTACCGCTACGACGCCTCGCCCGTCGTCTGTCACGAGGACGGCGCGGCGCCCGGCTGGAGCCCCGCCGCGTACACGCCGACGACCTGGCCCGGCGGCCGTCCGCCCAGCGTGCCGCTGGCGGACGGCACCCCGCTGTTCGACCTCCTCGCCCAGGAGTTCACCCTCGTCGACTTCGCCGGCGACGGCCGCGCCGGGCCGCTGCTGGACACCGCCGCCGCACAGGGCCTGCCCGTCCGGCACGCGGTGGTACGGGACCGGCGTGCCCGCGAGCTGTGGGAGCGGGACCTCGTCCTGCTCCGGCCCGACCAGCACGTGGCGTGGCGCGGCAACAGGGCGCCCGCGGACTCGGCCGCGGTGGTGCGGCGCGTCCGGGGCGCGGATCCGGCCCGCTGACGGCCGCCGCCGGGAGGGCCCGTACGGCCTTCCCGGCTGCGGCCCGGGACGGCGGGCTGCCGGCGGAACCGCCGACGGCGCTGGCCGCCGGCGGGACGGATGTCTCCCGCCGGCGGCCGGCGCCGGGTCCTTCTCCGCTTCCGGTCAGCCGCCGTTCACCTTCCGCTGGACGAACTCGTAGCTCATGTCGCCGATCTCGGGCGCGTACTGCTCCGCCGCCTCGACCGAGGACCGGAAGTTCTCGCCCGCCCAGATCCGGCTCTCGCCGCAGTCCTCGGCGAACTCCGTCCAACTGTTCCACTGCAGCGTGATGTCGGCGGCCGGGGTGACACCCGGCTCGACCAGCGACGACCCCTTCGGGAACGCGGCGGTGACCTTGATCTGGTCGGTGCCGGTGAACTGCCGCACCTGCGCGGCGAAGGCGAGGCAGAGCGCGGAGCTGGCGGACGGGTACTCGGGGTGGTCGGCGGAGACGGAGTCCAGGTAGCCCTGCCACTCGCCGCCGGTGATGTCGTCGACGGTGCCCTGCCCGGGCCCGCCCCACGCGGTCACCTTCCGGTCGCCGTACAGGTAATCGACGGCGCTGCCCGGCCGCACCGAGTCGAACTTGCGCTTGTAGTACCAGGTGGCGATGGTGACGTCGACGAACGCGACGTCGGACATGGTGATGTAGTGCACGGTCTGCTCGGTGTTCAGGTTGCCCGCCAGCACCACCGGGGTGCCCGCGTACTGCCCGAAGGTAAGCACCTTGTCGTTGAACAGCTCGGCGGCCATCTTCTGCTCGTCGGTGAGGCTCGCCGACGCCCTGAGCACCTCGTCCGCCTGGCGCTTGTAGGCGCGGTGGTTGTGGTGGTTGCTGTTCACCGGCGGAGAGACCTTGAACTCGCGCGGGCTGTCGTACGTGAACGGCTTCACCCTGCCGTAGTACGGGGTCGCGAACTGCTGGTTCTTGTAGACGTCCCGCGTCGAGGACGTGTTCGGCTGCCAGCGTGACGGATTGCGCAGCTCGTACACGGAGTTGACGGGCCGGTAGCCGGTGTAGTCCGCGTAGGGCTTCTTGTGGTACTTGCGGCCGCCCATGCCGCCGTCCCGGTTGCTGCCGTCGTCCTGCCGCGCCGCCATCGCCGTCTTGGCCGCGAGGATGCCGATGCCGCTGGGTGTGGCCGGGTCCTCCGCGGTGGCGTTCGGATCGAGGCCCGCCGCCTCCATCATCTCGATCCACCGGTCCTTGTACTCCGGCAGCAGGGCGTTCAGCGACGTGAACGCCGCGTAGGTGACCGCGATGTTCTGGTTGCGCGTCGTGTGCTCGGATTCCGGGCGGCGCGGTATGTCGGAGAAGATGCCCTTCGCGGTGGGGTGATAGGGCGCGATGGCGTCGAACCACGGCATTTCGATGAGCATCGCGTGATCCACGGTAAGCGAGACCGCGCGGCCGGAACTCTCGTCGCGCGACACCCGCTGGAACTTCGGATACACGACTTCCATCAGCACGTTGTCACGGTCGATGTCGAAGCCGTCGTCCTGCGACGACGCCGGCACCGCACTGGTCAGGGTCCCCGTCAGCGCCGCCGCGGTGGCGATGGCCACCGCGTATCCCAGGCGCCGGTTCCGCAGTCGTGTCACTGTCGCCACCGGACGTTCTCCTTGTTCGTACGTGGGGTGGATCCGCAAAAGGGCGCGCCCTATTCCGTAAGGAGTTGCACACTGATCAAGGAGGCTAGACCCGCCCTCAGCCCCGGTCCACTGCTCGATCGGGTAGTGGGCACTACCCATGCTGGAGCATTTACGGTTGTTGCCCCCGCGGATTCCGCGGGGAAGAATTCCGTCCGGAATGCGGCCCTTTCCGACTTCCGGGCGTCCTGGCTGCCGGCTTCCTACGGTCCGACGGGTGAGTGCGCGTATGCGGAGCAGCGGGGAGAGGGCGGAGCCGGGCGGATATCCGCGCTGGAGGAATCCGGATCCTTACGCCGTGGTCGCGGTGCCGGTGGCGTCGCTGCTGCCCGCCGACTCGCCCCGGCTCGCCGGGGTGGACCCCGAACACGTAGACCTGCTGGCTGCGTTGTCCGGTCTGCCGCCGGTGCTCGTCCACCGCGGCACCCTGCGCGTCGTGGACGGCATGCACCGGGTGCACGCCGCGCGCCTCAGGGGCGAGACGAGCGTCGCCGCCACGTACTTCGACGGCGACGAGAAGGAAGCCTTCCTGCGCGCCGTGGAGCGCAACCTCACCGGCGGCGGACTGCCGCTCTCCCTCCACGACCGCGAGGCCGCGGCCGTCCGCATCCTCGCGACGTACCGGCAGTGGTCGGACCGCGCCGTCGCCACGGCGGCGGGCCTGTCCCCGACGACGGTGGGAGCGATCCGGCGCCGCTTCTTCGTTCCGGGCGGGGGCGGGGACGCCGGCGGCCGGGTCGGCCGGGACGGCCGGATCCGCCCGCTGGACGCCGCGGCCGGCAGGCTGCGGGCGAGCCGGTGGATCGCCCGCCACCCCGACGCGTCGCTGCGCGCCATCGCCCGGGCGGCCGGCATCTCGGTGGGCACCGCCCACGACGTGCGCGCCCGCCTGCGCACGGGCCGCGACCCCGTACCGCCCCGGCCCGCGGCCCCGGGCGCGCCCCGGCCCACTGCCCCCGCCCCGCCCCGCCCGCGTACGGCGGCCGGAAAGCCGCCCGCCGGATGGCCCGCGGTACGGGACGGCCTGGCCCGGGACCCGTCGGTCCGCTACACGGCGGCCGGCCGGGCGTTCCTCGCCTGGGCCGACGCCCACGTGCTGGCACCGAACGACCTGGTCCGCCTGGACGGCTTGGTCGGTGCCGTGCCCCCGCACTGGCGCGCGGCCGTCGCGGAGGCGGCCCGGTCGTGCGCCGCCGCCTGGCTGGAGTTCGCCCGCGAACTGGAACGGCGGGCGCGGGCGGAGTCCGGCTCGCCGGACTGACGCCCGCGCCCGCCGTACGGGCCGGTCTCCCCGCCGGCTACGGCAGCGCGGGGCCGCGGGTGCCGGTGACCTTCCAGACCTTGCCGTTCGCCTTCGCCAGCAGGTACAGCTCGCCCGCCGCGTCCTGCCCGAAGCGCAGGTCGACGCGGGTGTCGCCGGCCAGGTCCTGCGCCGTGACGCGCTCGCCGGTGGCGGCGTCGTAGAGCCGGAGCTGATGGATCGTGGCCATCTCGGCCGCGTCGCGGTCCATGTCACCCTCCCTGGTGGCGAAGACGCGGCCGTCGACGAGGTCGCCGAAGACGTACGTGCCGCGCAGGTTGCGCAGTTCGTCACCGCGGTAGACGAAGCCGCCGGAGACGGCGCGGCCGATGTCGGAGGTGCAGTCCCAGTCGGCCGGCGGGTCGTGGTCGTAGGCGGCCACGGGGTAGGTGTAGCCGTACTTGTCGTCGTCGGGCGGCAGCGGCTTGTACGCGTCGCACGGGTCGGCCGGGTCCTTGTCGAAGACGAACGGGCCCTCCCGCTCGCTCCAGCCGGAGTTGTCCCCGGCGCGTACCTCGTAGACGGATTCCACGGCGTGCTGGCCGATGTGGCCGAGGTACATCCGGTTCCTGCCGCCGGTGTCCCAACTGAAGCGGTGCGGGTCGCGGTAGCCGTAGGAGTAGATCTCGCCGAGGGCGCCGGGGCGGTCGGCGAAGGGGTTGTCGGCGGGGATGCCGTACGCGCCGTTGGCGCTGTCGGTGCCGCGGGGGTCGATCCGCAGCAGCTTGCCGTGCGGCAGCGCGAGGTTCTGCGGTTCGGTGTTGTCGACGCCGGTGCCGCCGTCGCCGACGGCGAGGTAGAGCTTGCCGTAGTCGGCGCCGCCCTTGCGGGCGGTGGGGTTGAACGCGATCTGCTGGATGCCGTGGATGCGGCCCTGGAAGCCGAGCCGCAGCACCTCGCGGCGGGTGCCGGAGAAGGTGTCGGCGGACGGGTCGTCGGCGGTCCACTCGGTGATGATGCCGTGGTAGCCGGTGTTCGGCTGGGGGGTGAGGTCCGGCTCCTCGTCGGTGGTGGAGGCCAGCTCGGTGTGCACGGTGTAGAAGATGCCGTTGCGGGCGAAGCCGGGGTGGAAGGCCGCGTAGCCGAAGCCCTGGCCGAGGCCCTGGCCGGAGAAGAACTGCGGCGCGAAGGTGGCGCCGACGTCGAGGTACGCGCGGGGCTGTGCGCCGTCCTCGACGAGGTACAGCTTGCCGTTGAGGTCGGGCACCGCCTTGCGGCCCGAGCCGTCGGGGAGTTCGGCGAGCGCGTTGATCCGGGCGTGCCGCATCAGTCGCGGGTCGGTCGGCGGGGGCGTCGGCTCCGACTTGGGGAACTGCGTGTACTCCTCGACGACGAGGCCGAGCTTCGCGGGCACGGGCTTGGGGAGGATCGCGTCCCCGGGCGCGGCGGCCGGGGCCGCGGTCGGTTCGGTACGGGCCTCGGCGGGGGCGGTGAGGAAGGCGGTCGCGGCCACGGCCGCGGCGAGTACGGGGGCGAGGAGGCGGGGCTTTCGGCGGAGGGGTAGGGGCATGCCGGGGCTCCGTTCTGGGGGTGCGCGACGAGCGGGTTTGTACGGGGACGGGGGTGCGGCTCAGGGCCGGTTCGAGACCATCAGCCGGTACTGCGCCCGTACCTGCCGGTCGGTCAGCTCGCGGTCGAGGAACATCAGGCTGTCCATGCGGCAGTTGCAGGGATTGCGCTCCAGGGTGTTCTGCGGGAAGCTCCCGCCGATCTTGATGCCCGCGGGGTCCGTGGGCGACGCGCGGTGCTCGCCGGGCCCGGAGACCTGCCACGGGTCGCCGGGGACGGTGTAGAAGCCGTCGAGGCGCTCGCCGTTGCGGAACAGCGCCATAGTGCCGTCCGTGTAGTCGAACGTCGCGGCCAGGAACACCCACTCGTCCGGCGGCAGCAGCCGGCGCCAGTCCCCGGCGGCGGCGAACGTCTGCGAGGCGCCCTCGTCGAGCCGGCGGCCGAGCGCCACGAGCCGCAGCTCGCCGTCCACCTCGATCAGCTCCAGCAGGGCGCGTACGCCGTGGCCGTCGGAGTTGCCGGCGAGCACGCCGGCCAGGCCGACGGCGCCGTAGCGGTCGTCCGGGTCCGCGGTCTGGGAGTCGGGGGCGGGGTTGTCGCCGGTCACCTTGAACCAGCCCATGACGGTGGCGGCCTTCGCCCCGTTGAACGCCCCCAGGCTCGGTACGCCCCCGGGGCTGTGGAGGCCGGCCTTCCAGTCGTCGTTGCCGGCGTTGGCGGGGGAGACCTGGGCGGTCTGCAGGGCGCGGCCGGCGCCCGGGAAGGCACGGTCGGGCACGCGCATCGCGGCGCCGCCGTTGACGAGGGCGATCTCCGTGCCGGAGCGGCCCAGGTCGCGTTCGAGGGCGGGGTTGCCGCGGACCGGATGGCCGAAGTCGTAGAGCGCGACGAGGTCCGGCAGCAGAGCGGGGAGCACCCGGGGCGCTCCCCGCCCCGTCGCCGCCGGTCCCTCCGGCTCCTGCACCGCCTGCACCGGTCCCGCCGCCAGGGCGGTCAGTGCCAGCGCCGCGACGGCCGCGACGACCCGTGCGGCGCCGCTCCCGCTGTGCTTCGGCATTGCGTCATCTCCCTCCCCGAGGAGGACTCCGAACGAGTCGGTAAGCGCTTGCTACGCGTCCCGCTGGGGACCGTATCCGCGCGACGTGAGCGCGTCAAGAACGTGGACGCCCGCGGCTCGCCCGGCGGCGCGGACTCGCGCCGCGGCTCCGCCGCCCGGTCGGCGGCCCGCCGCGGTGCAGCTCAGCAGCGCGGTCTCGCATCGGGCCCGTAGCAGTCCGTCGGCGGAACGCGGCCGGGGGCCGGTGCGCGGACACGCCGGAGTGAAGACCCCGGCACGGCCCGCGCAGCCTTCGCGCACGGCGATCACCGGGTCCCCGTCGATCTCGACGACGGGGCGTGCGCTTCTCAGAGAAGATCTGCAGGATGTCCGACAGATACAGAGGGGAGCCGCCATGCAGTCACCAGGTGTCGGGGATCCGTACTGGCGTATCGCCCGCTCCCAGGAACTCCTCCGCGAGGTGCAGCGGCAGGCCGCCCGCCCCGGCGAACCCGACCTGCGGCGCATCGTCGACTGGTTACGCGGGCACATCGACGCGCACGTCGCGCTCGTCTGGAGTACGGGCACGGTGGCCGCCGCCTCCGTGGGGTTTCCGCGTGCCCTGCTGAGCGGCGCGCTGGCGACCGGGCTCGCCCGGCTCGGCCAGGGCCGGGGCGGGGTCGCCGGGCTGGAGGCGGGCGGGCTGCACGTGCGTGTCGAAGCCCTCGATCCGCAGCCCGAGCCCGCCGCCGCCCGCTCTCGCACGGCCGTCTCAGGTGGCGGCGACGCCCTCAGCCCGTGGCCGCCGCGACCGGTGCTGGTCGTCGCGGGGGCCACGCCACCCGCCCGGGAGGCCGCCGGGCTCGCCGCGGACGCCGCCCGCTCCGCCCTGCTCCTGCTGCGCCTGCACGAAGCCGCCGCGGTGCACCGCAACTACCAGGACAAAGCCCGGCAGGTGCGCTTCGCCGTGCTCCAGGCGCTGCTGGCCGGCGACCCCGAGCTGGCCCGCCGGATGACCGCCGGCGCCGTCCCCGAACTGCTGGACACCCGCACCCTGCGCGTCTACCTGCTGCACTGCCCCCCGGCCGAGCGGGACCGGCTCGCCCTCGACCTCCAGGACCCCTCGGGCTACCACGACCGCGACCTCATGGTGCAGTGCCCGGTCATGCGCGAGCACCTCATCTGCCTCGTCTCCCAGGACTCCGACGACGACCGCGCCCCGGCCGGCCGGGGCGCGGAGCTGCGCCGGCTGGCACGCGACAACGCCGGCTACGCCCTGGGCATCAGTGCCGTGCATGCGCTGGAGGCCACCGCGCAGGCGTACGAGCAGGCCCGGCACACGCTCTCGGTGGCCCGGAACCTGCCAGGCCGGGTGGCGTCCTATCGCGGCGAGTCGCCCCTCGCCCAACTCCTGCCCCGGCCGGACGCGGTGGCGTGGGCACGCTCGTTCCTGCACCCTCTGGCCGCCGCGCCCCGGCTCACGGTGCACGTTCTGCGGGCCGGGCTGACCGTGTCGCGCTCGGGGGCGGCCCGGTTCCTGGGTGTCAGCCGCAACACGGTCACGGCCCACTTCAGGCGCGCGGAGCGCCTCCTCGGCCTCGACCTCGACGAGGTGGTCTCCCGGGCTCTGCTCAACCTCGCCCTGGCCCTCGCCGACCCGTCCCCGGCCGCCGCCCCCGGCATCGGCGACGCCGGGGGCGGCGATGCCGCGCCCTCCTTCTGCGATCTGGTCCGCTCGCAGCCCGCGAGGGACTGGGCGGCGGCCTTCCTGCACCCGCTGGACGACACCCTCCGCACCACCGCACGGGCCTGGGTCGCCGCCAACTCCGACGCCCAGCGCGCCGCCCGCGGCCTCGGCATCAGCCGCAACACCGTCAGGGCGCGGCTGCGCACCGCCGAGGTGCTGCTCAACCGGGACCTGCTCACCAGCGGCTTCGGCGTCTACGACCTCGCCCAGGCCCTCGCCGTCGCGGAGGGGTGCAGACCGGCGTCCGTGAAGGATTCCTGAGAACCTTCTGAGAATCCGTGCACCGTGCCCGGCCGGCCCGTCCCGACTGCGCACCGTGCACGTTGTCTGCCGGATCCCGCCGCGCCTAGCCTCGGCCCCGTTCGGTCGCGGCGAGAGCACCGTGCGGAACCGGAAGAGGGGGAGACGGCATGAAGTGGGTGAAGACCGGCGCGACCGTGGACGTGGCTGTCGCGCTGACCGTCGGCTGGAATCGCTCCCGCAGGCGGACGCTGTTCCGCTGTGCGAAGCAGACGTCCGCCGGGAACCGGCTACCGCATGCTTTGGGCAACAGCGGGTCGAGGGGCGCCCTCTCGGCCACGGGAGTGGTCGTACACCCTGGGGAGGAGGCGACCCCCGGATGACGGTCCGTCCGGTGGACGGCTCCGGCACTCTCACCCCGTAACGTGTCTCCATGCATGGCGAGCGTGGCGATCAGGGGGACAAGAGGATGGACAAGACTGACACCGACGCTCCGGTGGCCAAGGTGGACGAGCCGGAGAAACCGGACACTCCGGAGCACCAGGCGTGGGGGTCCCGGGCGCCGCACTTCATCCAGCGCTCGCGCGCGCTGCACGTGAGCTGGCAGGTCGGGGTCTTCATCGTGGGCCTGGCCATAGTCGGCGGCGGCATCATCCTGCTGCCGCTGCCGGGACCCGGCTGGCTGGTGATCTTCGCGGGCATGGCCGTCTGGGCGACGGAGTTCGTGTGGGCGCAGATAATCCTTCGCTGGACCAAGCGGAAGGTCACCGAGGCCGCGCAGCGCGCCCTCGACCCGAAGGTCCGCCGCCGCAACGCCATCCTGACGGCCGTCGGCCTGGTGATCTGCGGCGTGCTGCTCGCGATCTATCTGTACGAGTTCGGCCTGGAGATGCCCTGGAAGGTCTGACCGCCGAGGGCCCCCAGGTCCCGGCGGGCTGACGCCTGGTAGGTGAGCCGGGACCGCGGCACGAGCGCGGTCCCGCGCGGCCCCCCTCCCGTGTGCTTCTCCCCGGCGGACGGATGTCCGCCGTGACCGCGCGAGCCGTGGAGAGGCGCATCCCCGCCGCGCGTGCCGCACCCGGCCCCGGCGTGCGGCCGGCCGGGCACCCCGCTCGGCCCCGTCGCGTGTGCTTCTGCCGGTGCCGGCGGGCCGCCGCCGGACGGCCGGCGTGACCACGCGAGCCCTGCAAGGCGCGCCCCGCGTGCCGCTCGCCCCTACCGGTCCCGGTATGCGGCCGGGTGGCTCCCGCGTCCCGTTCGTCCCCCCCCGTCCCGTGTGCTTCTCCCCGGCCCCCGCGGCTGCCGCCGCGTGCCCGGCGTGACCACGCGTCCCCGCCAGGCCGCGGACCCGCACCCCGCGCGGGCGGCCGGGCGCGCTCCCACCGTGACCTGGGGAAATACGTGGGATGTTAATTAGTCAGGTGGATTGACAAATTGACAGGCCGTTGCCAGCATCGCGCCGTTCGGAATCTCGAACGCCGCCGCTGCCTCACGGAGAGCCGCCATGACCACCTGTCACGTCCGCAACCCAGGAACCGGCGAGCACCTGGGTGAGGTCAAGCAGTTCACCCCCGAAGACATCGATCACGTGGCCGAGTCGGCGGTACGCGGGCAGCGCGCCATGGCCGCGATGCCCGCCCACCAGCGGGCCGCGCTGCTCACTCGGGTCGCCGCGCTGCTCGACGCGCACACCGCCGAACTCGCCGCCCTGCTCGCCGCCGAGAACGGCAAGCCCCTCGCCCAGACATCGGAGGAGCTTGCCGCCGCCGCCCGCATCTTCCGCGGCTTCGCCGGGGAGGCCACCCGGCTGTTCGGGCGCCAGATCCCGCTGGACGCCGTACCCGGCCTGGAGCGCGACCTCGCCGTGACGCTCACCGAGCCGCTCGGCCCGATCGCCGCACTCGTGCCGTTCAACTACCCCGTCGAGCTGTACGCCCACAAGGCCGGCGCCGCGCTCGCCGCCGGCAACGCCGTCGTCGTCCAGGCCCCGGCGCGCTGCCCGCTGACCGTGCTGCGCGTCGCCGAACTGGTCGCCGCGGCCGGCTTCCCGCCGGAGGCGCACCAGGTGTTCACCGGCGGCCCCGACGTCTCCCGCCGGCTCGCCGACGACCCGTCCATCGCCGCCGTCAGCCTCACCGGCAGCACCGCGGCCGGCCGCGAGATCGCCCGCCGCGCGGCGGCGACGCTGAAGAAGACCCACCTGGAGCTGGGCGGCAACGACGCGCTCATCGTCTGCGACGACGCGGACCTCGACGCCGCCGCCGAGGCCGTCGTGCTCGGCCGGCTCGCCCGCGGCAACGGCCAGATCTGCTGCGCCGTCAAGCGCGTGTACGTCCAGGAAGCCGTGCACGACGAGTTCGTGGACGCCCTGCTGGCCCGCACCATCCGCCTGACCGTCGGCGACCAGTTGGCGCCGGGCACCGACGTCGGCCCGCTGATCAGCGAGGAGGCCGCCGAGCGGGTGGAGACCGCGGTGGCCGCGCTGATCCGCGACGGCGCGCGGCGGGCGGCCGGCGGGTGGCGCAGCAAGGCGTTCTACGAACCGGCGGTGCTGGTCGACGTCCCGGACGACAGCCCCGCGCTGGCCGAGGAGATCTTCGGCCCGGTCGCGCCCGTCGCACGGTTCACCGACCCGATGGACGCGGTCCGGATGGCCAACGACTCCCCGTACGGGCTGCAGGCCGCCGTCCACACCCGCGACCTGCAGCGGGCGTTCGCGGTGGCCGCCCGGCTGCGGGTCGGCGGCGTCGTGATCAACGGCTCCACCGCCCTGCGCGCCGAGAACCTGCCCTTCGGCGGCCCCGGGGACACCGGCGGCAGCCGCGAGGGACTGCACGACACCGCGCGGGAGTTCACCCGGCAGAAGACCGTGATCGTGCGGGAGGCGCTCGCATGAGTGCCCCCCAGAAGCGCGCGACCGGGCCCGAGGTGCTGCGGATGCGCGACGTGCACAAGTCGTACGGCCGCACGGAAGTGCTCCACGGCGTCGACCTCGTCGGGCACGCCGGCGAGGTGCTCGCCCTCGTCGGCGCCAACGGAGCCGGGAAGTCGACGCTCATCAAGGTGCTCGCCGGGGCCGAGCCCATGAGCGCCGGCGAGCTGCACGTGGGCGGCGAGCGCGTGGAGTTCGGCTCCCCGCACGCGGCCCGGGCCCACGGCATCCGCACCGTGCACCAGGAACTGACGCTGGTCCCCGAGCTGTCGGTCACCGAGAACCTGCTGCTGGGACAGTTGCCGCGGCGGCTCGGCGGGCTCGTCGACTGGCGCGCCGCGCACGCGCGCGCGGCCGACCTCCTGGCGGGCATCGGCTTCGGCGCCGTCGACCCGCGCGCCCGGGCCGGCCGGCTGAGCGTCGCCCGGCGGCAGATGGTGGAGATCGCCAAGGCGCTGGCGGCGGGCCGGCCCCGGGTGCTGATCCTCGACGAGCCCTCCGCGGTGCTGGCGGGCACCGATCTGCAGGCGCTCTTCGCGCTCGTGCGGCGGCTGCGCGACGAAGGAGTGCTGATCGTCTACGTGTCCCACCGGCTGGCCGAGATCGGCGAGCTGGCCGACTCGATCGCCGTGCTGAAGGACGGCCGGGTGGTCGCCCGTACGGTGCCGGCGGACACCGACGAGGACCGGCTGATCCGGCTCATGGCCGGCCGCAGCACCGGGCAGTTGTACCCGGCGAAGCGCACCGAGGCGGGCCCGGCGCTGCTGGCGGTCGAGGGCCTCAGCCGGCCGGGGGAGTTCCGCGACGTGTCGTTCCGGCTGCACGCCGGGCGGATCACGGGGCTGTTCGGGCTCGTCGGCGCGGGCCGCAGCGAGCTGGTGCGGTGCGTGTTCGGCGCCGAGCCGCCGGCGGCGGGGTCGGTGCGGGCGCTGCCCGTACGCGACGAGGACGCGCTGCCGTCAGCGCGGTTCGCCGGGCCGCGGGCGGCGATCGACGCCGGGCTCGCCCTGGTCACCGAGGACCGCCAGCGCAGCGGCCTGGTGCTCGGGCTGAGCGCCGCGGAGAACATCGGCCTGACCACCCTGCGCACGACGACCCGCGGCCCGCTGCTCGACGGGCGGCGGCGGCGCCGGGAGGCCGCGGACATGGTCCGCCGGCTGGACATCAGGCCCGGCAACTGTGCCGCGCTGCCCGTGTGGACGCTCAGCGGGGGCAACCAGCAGAAAGCCGTGCTCGCGAAGTGGCTGCTGACCAGCCCGCGGGTGCTGCTGCTCGACGAGCCGACCAGGGGAGTGGACGTGGCGACGCGCGCGGAGATCTACCGGACGCTCGACGAACTGGCCCGCGGCGGGATGGCCGTGCTGCTGGTCTCCTCCGACCTCACGGAGGTGATCGGGGCGAGCGATCACGTGCTGGTGATGCACGAGGGCCGGATCGTCGCCGACGTGCCGGCGGAGGGCGCCACCGAGGACGGCGTCCTCGCGTACGCGATCGGGCGTGCCGCGTGAACGAGCACACCGCGGCGGCGAAGACCGCGAAGACCGAGAAGGCGGCTGAGGCGGCAGCCGAGGACGCCGAGAGCAGGGCGGAGGCCCGGGACGACGCCGCGCCCGGGCGGACCGCGGCCCTCGCCCCGTCCCGGTGGCGGCTGCCCCGACTGGTGCTGCGCGGCCGGGACTTCACCGCCGAGGCCGGGATGCTCCTGCTGCTGGCGGCGTTCGTCGCCGTCGCCGGCTCCACCACCGACGCGTTCCTCAGCGACACCAACCTCACCAACCTGATGAAACAGATGGTGACCACCGGCCTGCTCGCCTACGGCATGCTCGTGGTCATCGTCACCGGCGGCATCGACCTGTCCGTCGGCTCCGTCGTCGCGCTGACCGGCATCATGGCCGCCGGCCTCTCCGAAGACCTCCCCGTCCCGGTCGCGCTGCTCGCGGCCGTCGCCGTCGGCGTCGGCTGCGGGGCGGTCAACGGCACGCTCGTGGCCCGGTTCGCGATAGCCCCCTTCGTGGTGACGCTCGCGGCGCTGACCACGGTGCGCGGGCTGGCCTTCGTCTACTCCGAGACACCCGTCGCACCGACCAAGGAGAGCTTCTTCGAGCTGGGCTCCGCGACCGCCGGGCCCTTCCCCGTCGCCACCCTGATCATGCTCGGCGTCTTCCTCCTCGGCGGCGTCTTCCTCACCCGCACCCCGCAGGGACGGGCGCTCGTCGCCATCGGCGGCAACGCCGAGGCGGTACGCCTCGCGGGCATCGGGGTGCGCCGGCACCTCGTGCTCGCGTACACGATCAGCGGCGCCTGCGCCGGCCTCGCCGGCGTCATCCTGGCCAGCCGCGTGGGCATCGCGCAGCCCAGCGTCGGCACCGCGTTCGAGCTGGACGCCATCGCCGCCTGCGTCATCGGCGGCGCCAGCCTGGCCGGCGGCAAGGGCTCGGTCCGCGCCACCTTCGCGGGCGTGCTGCTGCTGGCCCTCATCAACAACCTGCTGAACCTCCACAACGTGCAGAGCTTCTGGCAGCAGGTCCTCAAGGGCCTGATCATCGTGGCCGTCATCCTCGTGCAGCGCGCCGGCCGGCTGCGCGGCGGGGCCGCGGGCACCGACCGAACGAAGGCGGGAACGACATGATCTCCACCCGTACGGCCGCGGCCCTGGCCGCCGGCCTCCTCACCGCGACGGCACTCGCCGGCTGCTCCGACGACTCCACAGGCTCCGGCGGGGACGGCTCGTACACCGTCGGCGTCGCCAACTTCACCCTCAGCGGCCCCTACTTCAACGGCATGGACAAGGCGATCGAGGCCCGCGCGAAGAAGAAGGGCGTCGAGGTCCGCTCCACCGACGCCGGCGGCGACGCCGCCAAGCTCGCCGCCAATGTCGACGACCTGCTCGCCAAGGGCGTGGACGCCGTGATCGTCTCCGGCGGGCCGCTGGAGTCGGCGCCCGCGGTGCTGAACGCCATCAAGGCCGCGGGCAAGCCGGCCGTGCTGGTCGACCGGAAGTTCCAGACCGGCGACTACACGAGCTGGATCGGCCCGGACAACGAGGCCATCGGCCGGCAGAACGGCGAGTTCCTGCTGGAGCGGCTGCCCGACGGCGGCAAGGTCGCGATCATCAAGGGCGGCCCCGCGGACAACAGCATCGGCCTGGCCCGTACCGACGGCGTGAAGCAGGCCCTCGACGGCGCGCCCGGCATCGAGCTGGTCGAGGCGCCGGACTTCGGCGACTGGACCACCGACGGCGGGCTGAAGGTCATGGAGGGCCTGCTCGCCGCGCACTCCGACCTCGACGCGGTGTTCTGCGAGAACGACGCGATGTGCCTGGGCGCGCAGCGCGCCGTCGCGGACGCCGGGCTCGACGAGGACATCGTGCTGGCCGGTGTGGACGGCCAGACCGAGGCCGTGAAGGCGATCCTCGACGGCACCAACTACCTGGTCACCGGGCTCAACGACGCGGACGAGATCGGCAGCCTCGGCCTCGACCGCACCCTGGCCGTCCTCGACGGAGAGGAGACCGAGAAGGACACCGTCGTGCCCTCGCCGATGGTGACCGAGGACAACGCGAAGAAGTACTACGACCCCGACGGGAACTTCTGATGACGTCTACCCCACCCCCCGCACGCTCCCGCGGACTCGCCGTCCGCTCCCGCCGCGCCGGCCTCGTGCTCGCCGCCGGCGCCCTCGCGCTCACCCCCGCCCTCCAGGGCGGCTCGGCGACGGCCTCGGCCGCGCCGGAGGCCGCCGGCGGCGCGGCGGTGGAGTGGCAACTCCTGCACGAGGAGGACTTCGCCGACCCGCTGGACCAGGGCGGTGCGTCCTGGACCCGCGAGACCTACGCCGAGCCGTTCGACACGATCATGGACGACGACGGCCAGTGGTACCGCAACGACTACGGCCCGGCCTGGGAGGAGGCGATGGGCTCCTTCGACACGTACCGCAAGGAGTTCCCCGTCGGCGACGGCGGCTGGCTGACGGCCTCGCTCTCGGCCCGCGACTGGAACAAGGACGGCGAGATCGAGCAGCCGCCGTCGCTCACCAACGACACCGCGGGCGGCGAGCCCGTCGCCCGGCTCGACGTCCCCGACCACACCGGCGGCGTCATCCTGCGGCCCACCGAGCAGTTGCCCGACGAGTACCGCGTCGAGTACCGGCTCAAGACGCTGGACTTCGGCGGCAAGCGCAACGGCTCCATCGAGTACGACGGCCGGATCAACGGCTACGACGCGGAGGGCTGCAAGACGCAGCACCCCTGGGGCGAGGGCTCGAACAGCCCCGGCTGGGAGGGCGACGCCTCGGCGCCGTACTGCGAGTGGCAGGACGTCCGCGAGGGCCCGTACGGCTACAACGGCTTCCACTACATGTCGATCGTCGACTTCCCCGACCCCGCGCCCCGCAACAACCACTTCTGGCACTACCGCCGCAAGGTGCTGATGGACTCCTTCGCCCAGCACCCCGACCGCGTCGGCGGCGGCACCGGCGGGCGGATCTGCGACGCCTCGACCGGGCAGTACTACGACTACAAGGACAGCAGCTTCAACACGGTCAACATGTGGATCAGCGGGATGCCCAACTGGACCCCGGGCCCCGGCGGGCTCGCCGGGAACTCGCAGTGGTTCATGTCGAGCTGCTCCGGCGGCGCCGCCGAGCAGCAGCTCTCCTCCGCGGGCGAGCTGCAGCCGGAGCTGATGCCCAACGAGGACTACACGTTCGCCATCGAGCGCGACGCCACCGGCTACACCCTGGAGGCCAGCGGCAACTTCGCCCGGGCCGGCGAGCAGACGCTCCGCTTCCACCGGCCGTTCGTCGTGAACGACGTGCCGATCTGGCACTACAACACCAAGCCGGAGGAGTACGACGGCCGGTTCGACGGCGACCTGGTGCAGAACGACCACAACGGCAGCACGACCTGGCCGGACCAGTGGCCGCAGGGCTCCGCCTACCCCGACTCGTTCGTGATCGGCGACCTCTACACCAACGTCTACGAGGGCAGCGCCAGCCTGACCGACCTGAAGATGTTCGTGCCGGCGGACTGAGCGGACGTCCCGCGGGGCGGGCGGCGGGCGATCGGGCCGAGAGGGTTGTTATCCTCTCATGACATGCAGTCAAGTATCGATCGTTCGTCGCTGCTCCCCTTCTACCACCAGCTCAAGCAGATTCTCCTCGGCGAGATGGAGAGCCGCGAGCTGGGGCCCGGCGACCGGCTGCCGGGGGACCACGAGCTGTGCGAACGCTACGGGGTCTCCCGGACGGTCGTCCGCCAGGCGCTGGCCGAGCTGGAGTCCGAGGGAGTCATCGAGCGGATCAAGGGCCGCGGCACCTTCGTCGCCCACCCCAAGACGCCCGAGGGGCTGGTCCAGTCCCTCACCGGGCTGTACGAGGACGTGGCCGCCCGCGGCGGCCACCTGCGCAGCCAGGTCCGCCGGCTGGCGGTGGTGCCGGCGGACGCACAGGTCGCCGGGGAACTGGACGTGCCCCCGGGGCATCCGGTGATCGTCATCGAGCGGCTGCGGTTCGTCGAGGAGGAGCCGTGGGTGCTCACGATCACTCACGTCCCGCAGGAGGTCGCCCCCGGTCTTGTCGACGAGGATCTGACCCAGGAGTCGCTGTACGCGCTGCTGGAGGGCAAGTTCGGGGTGCGGCTGGTGCAGGGCCGCCGCTCGGTGGAGGCGGCGGTGGCCTCCGCGGAGCTGGCCCGCAGCCTCGGCGTCAGCCGGGGCGCCCCGGTGCTCGTGCTGCGCAGCGTCAGCGTCGGCGAGCAGGGCCGTCCGGTGGAGAGCTTCGTCGCCTTCCACCGGGGCGACCGCAGCCGCTTCGAGGTGGAGCTGTCCCGGCAGTCGGGCGCCCCGCCCCGGCCGCTGATGATCGTCACCGACTGACGCCCCCGGGCGGTACGCCCCGTACGCCCCGGACCCGACCCACGCCACGCGGCCGGTCCGCTCTCCCCGAGCGGGCCGGCCGCGACGCGTGCGCGGGGGAGTCCGATCGGCCGCTGTCGGCACCCTTGACATCCTGACCGTACAGGATGTCAAATGACCAGGTCATCACGCTGACGCCCTCCGGAAGTACCCCGCACGACCCCAGGAGGCCACGGTGCCGTCGTACGCATCGCCCCCTCTCGACCCGAGCCGCATCACCTTCGATCCGCGGGCCGGCGGCATGAGCCCGTCGGGCCCGGTGCTCACCCGGCGCATGTCCGACCTCGACGGCCTCTTCGCCGACGGCGACGCCTGGCGCGCCGCGGTGCGGGACGGCGGTGACCCCGTCGTGTACGACGTCGCCTCCTCGCCCGTACCGGAGGCCGAGGGCGAGCTGCCCCAGTCGATCACCACGATCCGGCCGGGCACGGTCGCGGGCGAGTTCCACATGACCAAGGGCCACCAGCACCCCAACCCGCAGGGCGAGATCTACCTCGGCCTCGCCGGCACCGGCGGGCTGCTGCTCTTCGACGGGGACCGGCCGCACTGGATCGACATGTCCCCGGGCGCCATCGGCTACATCCCGCCGGGCTGGGCGCACCGCAGCGTCAACACCGGCGACGAGCCGTACCGCTTCCTGGCCGTCTACCCCGGCAACGCCGGCCACGACTACGGCTGGGTCCTCGACCACGGCATGGGCTACCGCGTCCGGCGCGCCCCGGACGGCGGCCCGCCGCTGCTCGTCCCCTTCACCGCTTCGTCGCCCTCCTCCCCCTCGTCCCCTACCAACCAGGAGTAGCCATGGCGCGCATCCGATTCGTCTCCTCGGGGGTGGCCGCCGCGCTGGCCGTCGTCTTCGCGGCCGGCGGCGTCGCCGCCGGGAAGGCGGCGTTCGACGACTCCGGCTCCTCGTCGGGCGGCGCCGCCGCGGTCGGCGGCACCAAGGTCGACGTCATCACCAAGGCCACCGACTCCGACTTCTGGCAGTCGATGCTCGCCGGGTCCAAGCAGGCGGGCGACGACTTCGGCATCGACCTCGGGCTCTTCGGGCCGACCTCGGAGACCGACATCGAGGAGCAGGTCAGCCTGGTGGAGAACTCCATCTCCCGGGGCGCCGACGCCATCGTGCTGGCCTCGAACTCCTCCACCGCGCTCAACGGCGCGGTCGACCGGGCCCGCGACGCCGGTATCAAGGTGATCACCGTCGACAACGCGATCACCACCGAGTCCGAGGGGTTCATCGGCACCGACAACGTCAAGGCGGGCGAGCAGGCCGGCGTGCGCATGTGCGAACTGCTCACCGACAAGGGCCAGCAGAACGGCAAGATCCTCCACGAGAGCTCGACCTCCGGGCAGCAGGTCCTGGTCGACCGGTTCAACGGCTTCAAGAGCGGCCTGGCCGCCGAGTGCCCCGACGCCGAGATCATCCAGACCTCCGTCAACGACAACGACCTCAACAAGGCCGTCTCCCAGGTCAACGACGCCCTCACCGCGACGCCCGACCTGGCCGGGGTCTTCGCCGACAACAACACCTCCGGCACCGGCGCCGCCAAGGCCGTCGCCGAGCGCAACGCGAGCGACCGCGTCTCCGTCGTCGCCTTCGACTCCGACCCCGCCGAGATCGCCGGCGTACGCGACGGCTCCATCGACGCGATCATCGTCCAGAACCCGTTCTTCTTCGGCTACCAGGGCGTCGTCGAGGCGGCGATGGCCGCGGGCGACAGCACCCCGCCGGTCCGGCTCGACCCGGGCGCCGTCGTCATCGACAAGTCGACCGTGGACGACGCGCAGTACGAGCAGTTGCTCAACCCGCCCAAGACCAAGGGCTGAGGGGCCGGCCATGGCAACCGAGTCGAGCCCCCTGGTCAGCCTGCGGGGCGTGGGCAAGAGCTATCGCGCCGTCACGGCGCTGGACGCGGTGGACCTGGACATCGCGCCGGGCGAGGTGCACTGCCTCGCCGGCGAGAACGGCGCCGGGAAGTCCACCCTGATCAAGGTGCTGACCGGCGCGGTGGCCCGCGACGGCGGCGCGTACCGGGTGCTCGGCCGCCAGATGCGCACCCACGTCACCCCCGCGGAGGCGCGCGCCGCCGGCATCGGCGTGGTGTATCAGGAGCTGAGCCTGATGCCCGAGCTGACCGTGGCGAGCAACCTGAGCATGTTCGCGATGCCCGGCCGGGCCGGCTGGGTCGACCGCCGCCGGCAGCGCGCCCAGGCCGCTCAGATGCTGGCCCGCGTCGGCCTGACCGACCTGGACCCCCGTACGCGCGTGTCGGAACTGACCACCGCCACCCGGCAGTTGGTCGAGATCGCCCGCGTGCTCGGCCAGGACGCGCGGCTCGTCGTGTTCGACGAGCCGACCACCGCGCTCTCCGCGCAGGAGGCGGACGCCCTGCTGGCGCGCATCGCCGCGCTGCGGGACGAGGGCGTCTCCGTTCTGTACGTCACCCACCGGCTGGAGGAGATGTTCGCCGTCGGCGACCGGGTGACCGTGCTGCGCGACGGCCGGGTGGTCGAGACCCGGCCGATGTCCGGCTACGACGAGGACTCCCTCGTGCAGTCGATGGTCGGCCGCCGGATCGAGAACCTCTACCCCGGCGAGCGCCCGGAGCCCGGCGACGTACGGCTGGAGCTGCGCGGCCTCAGGCCCGCCGGCTTCCCCGCGCCGGTGGACCTGACCGTACGCCGCGGCGAGGTCGTCGGCCTGGCCGGGCTGCTCGGCTCCGGGCGCACCGAACTCCTGCGCGCCGTCTTCGGCGCCGACCCCGTGCTCGGCGGCGAGATCCTCGTCGACGGCCGCCGCGTCAGCGCCACGTCCCCGCGTGCCGCCGCCCGGGCCGGACTGGGGCTGTTGCCCGAGGACCGCAAGGAGTCCGGGCTGCTGCCGGGGCTGAGCATCGAGAAGAACGTGGCCATCGCCAGCCTGCCGCGCACCGGCACCCTCGGGGTGCTGCACCGCCGCCGGATGCGCGAGCACGTCACCGCCGCCTCCGCGGGCCTGCGCATCAAGCTCGGCGACTGGAGCGACCCCGTCTCCTCGCTGTCCGGCGGCAACCAGCAGAAGACACTGGTCGCCCGCTGGCGGGCCACCGGCGCCAAGGTGCTGCTCCTCGACGAGCCCACGAAGGGCGTCGACGTCGGCTCCAAGGCCGACATCTACCAGGTGATCGCCGAACTGGCCGCGGACGGCCTGGCGATCGTGGTCGTCTCCTCCTACCTCCCCGAGCTGCTGGGCCTGTGCGACCGCGTCGAAGTGGTGCGCCAGCGCCGGCTGGTGGGCTCGCTGCCCGCCGCGGAGGCCACCGAGGAGGCGGTGCTCCGCCTGGCGAGCCCCGTGGGCCCGGCGGCCGGCGCGGATCCGGCCGCGGCGCCCGCCACCGACGCCGCCGACGCCTCCGCGGCCGGTCCGCCCGGCCCCGCCGCCGAATCCTCCGCACCGTCCCTGGAGAACCGATGACCGACCTCGCCAGAGCCACCGCCCCCGCCGCCGGCGGCACGTCCAAGGGCATCCAGTTCGGCAGGCGCCCCGCCCGGCAGCCCGCCGACGGGGAGATCCTCCGCCTGGGCCAGGTGCTGGGCCGTACCTCCGGTGGCATCCCCGTGCTGCTGGTGCTGGCCTTCGCCCTGACCATGTCCACCGAGTCGTTCCTCACCGGCACCAACCTGGACAACCTCGGCCGGCAGGTGTCCATCTTCGCGATCATCGCGGTCGGCCAGCTCATCGTCATCCTCACCGCGGGAATCGACCTGTCGGTCGGCTCGGTCGTCGGCCTGTCCGGCATCGTCGCCGCCAAGATGGTCTACGACACGAGCGGCGGTCTGCCCATCCTGGCCGCCGTGCTCCTCGCGCTGCTCGTCGGCGCCACCGCCGGGCTCGTCAACGGGCTGCTGGTGGCGTTCCTCAAGATGCCGCCGTTCATCGTGACGCTCGGCATGATGGGCGCGGCCCGCGGCGCGACCCTGCTGCTCAGCGACGGCCGTACCGTGCAGCCGCTGCCCGACGGCTTCGCCGAACTCGGCGGCGGCAGCCTGCTGGGCATCTCCCATCTGACCTGGCTGATGGTGCTCATCACGGTGTTCTTCGCGCTGCTGCTGCGGCGCACGGTGTGGGGCGAGTACGTCTACGCCGTCGGCTCCAGCGCCGAGTCCGCGCGGCTGACGGGCGTGCCCGTACGCCGCGTGCTCGTCAGCGCGTACGTGCTCTCCGGCACCCTCGCCGCGGCGGCCGGCGTGCTGCTCGCCTCCCGCCTCGGCAACGGCGTGCCGACCTCCGGCAACGGCTACGAACTCCAGGCGATCGCCGCCTGCGTGATCGGCGGCGCCAGCCTCTTCGGCGCCAAGGGCAGCGCGCTCGGCGCGCTCGTCGGCGCGCTGGTCGTCGGCATGCTCAACAACGGCGGCACGCTGCTGGGCATCGACCCGTTCTGGCTGCAGATCGTCATCGGCGTGCTGATCCTCGCCGCCGTCGCCACCGAGCACGTCCACAACCTGCGCCGCGGCGGCAGGGCCAAGGCGGTCTCCGGCGACGCGCGGACCGGACAGGCCGGCGGGGGAGCGCAGCCGGATACGGGCGCTACGGGGGACGAGACTGCCGGTGAGCCGACCCCGACGAAACGAGCGGCACCATGATCATCGCCCACGACCTCGGCACGACCGGCGACAAGGCCTCGCTGCACGCCGACGACGGCACCCCGGTCGCCGCCCTGACCGAGCACTACGGCACCGACTTCCGCGCCGGCGGCGTCGCCGAGCAGGACCCCGAGGTGTGGTGGCAGGCGGTGTGCACCGCCACCCGGCGGCTGCTGGAGCACACCGGCGTACGGCCCGCGGAGGTGGCCGCCGTCGGGTTCAGCGGCCAGATGATGGGCGCGGTCCTGCTCGACTCCGCGTACCGGCCGGTGCGGCCCTCGCTGATCTGGGCCGACCACCGCAGCCGGGAGCAGGCCGGCCGGCTGACCGCCGCGCTCGGTGCCGAGCGGGCGTACCGCCTGCTCGGCCACCAGCTCCACCCCACCTACTCGCTCACCAAGGTGATGTGGGTACGCGACCACGAGCCGGAGACCTTCGCCCGGGTGGCCCACGTCTGCCTGGCCAAGGACTACGTCGTGCACCGGCTCACCGGCGTGCTGGCCACCGACGGCTCCGACGCCTCCAGCACCAACGCCTACGACCAGCCCGCCGGCACTTGGTCCGCCGAGGTGCTGGCCGCGGCCGGCGTCGACCCCGCGCTGTTCCCCGAGATCGTGCCGTCGACCACCGTCGCGGGCCCGCTGCTGCCCGAAGCCGCGGCGGCGACCGGGCTGGCCGCCGGCACCCCCGTCGTCCTCGGCGGCGGCGACGGCCCGCTGGCCGCGCTGGGCGCCGGCGTCATCGACCCCGCCGACGGCGCGTACACCTACCTCGGCTCGTCCTCCTGGGTCTCGCTCTCCGCGGAACGCCCGCTGCACGACCCGCGGATGCGCACCATGACCTTCGACCACGTCGTGCCCGGCCGCTACGTGCCGACCGCGACCATGCAGGCCGGCGGCGCGTCGCTGGACTGGGTCGCGGAGGTGCTGCGCCCCGGCCAGGGCGGGGACCGCTTCCCCGACCTGCTCGCGGCGGCGGCCGACGCCGACACCGCGGGCCTGTACTTCCTGCCCCATCTGCTCGGCGAACGCTCCCCGTACTGGAACGCCGCGGCCGCCGGCGCGTTCCTCGGCCTCACCCGCCACCACCAGGAAGCGCACCTGACCCGGGCGGTGCTGGAGGGCGTGGCGTTCAACCTGGCCACCTGCGTGGGCGCGTTCCGTGAGGCCGGGCATCCCGTGGACCGGGTGGACGCCATCGGCGGCGGCGCGGCCAGCGACCTGTGGCTGCAGATCCTCGCCGACGTCTGGGGCGCCACCGTGCGCCGCCGCAGCATCGTCGAGGAGGCCAACAGCCTGGGCGCCGCCGTCACCGCGGGCGTCGGCGCGGGCCTCGTCGACGGCTTCGCCGTCGCCCGCGACCTGTCCGAGGTCACCGCCGAGTTCACCCCCGACCCCGGCCGGCACGCCGGCTACCGGCGGCGGCACGCGCTGTTCCTGGAGGCGTACGAGCGGCTGGAACCGTGGTTCGCGAAGGAGAAGCGATGAGCGGAAGCACGGACAGCCGGGAGGGTGCGGCACCCGTGGTGCTGGTGACGTCCCGGTCCTTCGGCAGCGGCACCGCGCCCGTGGAGGACGAACTCGCCGCCGCCGGGCTGCGCGTGGTGCGCGGCTCCACCGTCCACGACCCCGCCGAGCTGGCCCCGCTGCTGGCGGGGGCCGTCGCCTGGATCGCCGGCACCGCGCCGGTCACCGACGCGCACCTGGCCGCCGCGCCGCGGCTCAGGGTCGTCGCGCGCTACGGCGTCGGGGTCGACAGCGTCGACCTGGCCGCCGCCGCGCGCCGCGGCGTCACCGTCACCAACACCCCCGCCGCGAACAGCGACGCCGTCGCCGACCTCGGCATCGCGCTGCTGCTCGCCGCGCTGCGCGGCGTCGCCGCCGGCGACCGGGCGGTGCGCGCCGGGTCCTGGCAGCCGCGCCGCGGCCGGGAGCTGGGCACCCTCACGCTCGGCGTCGTCGGCCTCGGCCGGGTCGGGCGGGGGGTGGCGCGGCGCGCCGCCGGGTTCGGCACGCAGGTGCTGGGGCACGACCCGTACCTGGACCCGGTGGTCTTCGAGGTGCTGGGCGTCCGGCGGGCGCCGCTCGCGGAGCTGGCCGGGCGGTGCGATGCGGTGAGCCTGCACGCTCCCGGCGGCACCCGGGTGGTCGACGAGCGGTGGCTCGCCGGGGCCCGGCCGGGGCTGATCGTCGTCAACACGGCGCGGGCCGACCTCGTCGACGAGCACGCGGTCGCCGCGGCGCTGCGGGACGGCAGGCTGGCCGCGTACGCCGCGGACACCCTCGCCGGCGAGGGCGGCGCCGCCGCCCAGAGCCCGCTGCTGGCCCCGGAGTTCGCCGACCGGGTGGTCCTCACCCCGCACCTGGGGGCGCAGACCGTCGAGGCGGTGGACCGGATGGGCACGGGTGCCGTACGGGCCGTCCTCGACGTGCTCGCGGGCCGCGAGCCCGCGCACCCCGTACCCCTGCCCGTACCCGCCACCGAAGAGAGCGCACCGTGACCACCCAGCCCACCCCCGCCGCCGGCGCCGCCCCCGCCACCGGCGCCGCAGCGCCCCCGTCCCCGCTCGCCGGGCTGCGCCGCGCCGGCGTCGTCGCCGTCCTCCGCGCCCCGACCCCGGACGGCGCGCTGGCCGCCGTGGCGGCGCTCCTCGAAGGCGGCGTCACCGGCATCGAGATCACGTACTCCACGCCCGACGCGCCCGCGGTCATCGCCGAGCTGCGCGCCCGCCACCCCGGGGCGCTGGTGGGCGCGGGCACCGTGCTCACCCCCGCCCAGGCCGCCGCCGCGGCCGAGGCCGGCGCCGCGTTCCTGGTCAGCCCCGGCACCACGGCGGAACTGGCCGCCGCCATGCTGGACACGGGCCTGCCCGTGCTCTCCGGCGCCCTGACCCCCGGCGAGGTCATGACCGCCACCGCGCTCGGCGTGCACGCGGTCAAGGTCTTCCCCGCCTCCCTCGGCGGCCCCGGCTATCTGCGCGCGCTGCGCGGCCCGTTCCCGGACGTGCCCCTGGTGCCCACCGGCGGGGTCTCCGCGGGCAACCTGGGGGAGTGGTTCGCCGCCGGCGCGCTGGCGGTCGGCGCGGGCGGCGAGCTGTGCTCGGCGGCGCACATCGCCGCCGGGGACTGGGAGGCGCTGACCGTACGGGCCCGGGCGTTCGCCGCGGCGCTGGCGCAGGCCCGGCCGGAGCCGGCCGCCCCCGCCGGCGCGGCGGGCCCGGGCGGCGCCGCCGGTCCGGGCGCGGAGGCCGTCCGTTGAGCGCACCGACCGGCGCCGCCGCGGACACGGCGGCCATGGCCTTCGTCGGCGTCAGCACCGGCGAGTCGTCCATCATGCGGATCTTCCCCGAGTGGTCCCGCCTCCTCGGCCTGCCCACCGCCCGGCTGGTCGGCTTCGACCTGCCCCCGGACGCGGAACCCGCCCGCTACCGGGCGGTGGCCGAGCGGATCCGGCGCGACCCGCTGCTGCTGGGCGCGCTGATCACCACGCACAAGATAGGCGTGTACCGGGCCGCCGCCGACCTCTTCGACGAACTCGACGACTTCGCCCGGCTGTGCGGCGAGGTGTCCTCCGCCGCCAAGCGGGACGGCCGCTTCATCGGGCACGCCAAGGACCCGCTGACCGCCGGCCTGGCCATCGAGGAGTTCCTCGCGCCCGCCCACTTCGCCGCCACCGGCGGCGAACTGCTCTGCCTCGGCGCCGGCGGCGCCGGCACCGCGATCAGCTACTACCTCGCCCGCCGCCCCGACGCCCCCGCCCGGATCGTGTGCACCGACCGCTCCGCCGACCGGCTCGCCGGGCTGGCCGACGTGCTCCGGCGCGGCGGCGCCGACCCCGCCCGGCTGCGTACCGTCGTCACCGAGGGACCCGCCGACGACCTGCTCGCGGCGGCGCCGCCCGGCACCCTCGTCGTCAACGCCACCGGCCTCGGCAAGGACCGGCCCGGCTCGCCGCTGTCGCCCGCGGCGCGCTACCCCCGCGGGGCGGTGGCGTGGGAACTCAACTACCGCGGCGCGCTGCCCTTCCTGCACGCGGCCCGCGCCCAGGCCGCCGAGCGCGGCCTCGACGTCGTCGACGGCTGGCGGTACTTCATCCACGGCTGGTCCCAGGTGATAGCGGAGGTGTTCGGCCTGACCCTGGACGCCGCGACCGTGGACCGGCTCTCCGCCGCCGCCGAGGCCGTCCGGTGAGCGTGCGCACGGTCCTCGGCGACCTGCCCGCCGACCGGCTCGGCCGGACCGACTACCACGAGCACCTCTTCCAGGTCTCGCCGCTGCTGCCCGGCGACGAGCTGGACGACGAGGCGCGCAGCGGGCAGGAGGCGGCGTACCTGAGGGCGGCCGGCTTCACGGCGATGGTCGAGGCGACACCGGTGGGCCTGGGCCGCGACCCGGCGGCCGTCGCCCGCATCGCGCGGGCCGCGGGGCTGCACGTCGTGCACACCACCGGCGCCCACCGCGAGCCGCACTACGCGCCGGGCCACCCGCTGCTCGCGATGCGCGAATCCGGGCTGGCCGCGCTGTTCACCGCCGAGCTGACCGACGGCATGTACGCGGACGAGGAGTTGACGGTACGGGCCCGGCCCGCCGTGCGCGCCGGGATCGTCAAGGCGGGCGTCGGGTACTGGTCGGTGACCCCGTTCGAGCACCGGGTGCTCGCGGCGGCCGGCGCCGCGCACCGGGCCACCGGGGCGCCGGTGATGGTGCACCTGGAGTACGGCAGCGCGGCGTTCGAGGTGCTGGCCGAGCTGGCCGGGCACGGGGTGCCGGCGCACCGGGTCGTCCTCGCGCACGCCGACCGCAACCCCGACCCCGGGCTGCACGCGGAGCTGTGCGCGGCCGGCGCGTACCTCGGCTACGACGGCATGGCCCGGCACCGCAACCACCCCGACTCGACAGTCCTCGGCTGCCTGCTGGCCACCGCCGAGCGCGCCGGCCCCGACCGGCTGCTGCTCGGCGGCGACGTCGCCCGCCGCGGCCGCTACCGCGCGTACGGGGGCATGCCGGGCCTGGACTACCTGCCGCGCCGCTTCCTCCCGCGGGTCGCGGCCGAGGGCGGCGAGGAACTCCTGCACGCGGTCACCGTCACCAACCCCGCCCGGCTGCTGGACTGGGCGGGTTGACCGCGGGACCCGCCGCCCGGCCGCGGCGCCCGCGGCCGGGACTTACCCGGCTGTTACGGCTCCCGGGTCAGGCTTGGTCCCCGGGGGATCCGCCCCGGGGACAGCGCGAAGACGGCGACGGGGAGGCGGCGTGCGGGTACTGCTGGCCGAGGACGCGGCGGATCTGGTGGAGATCCTGGCCGAGGGGCTGCGGGCCCAGGGCATGGCGCTGGACGTGGCGCCGGACGGAGCCCGTGCCCTCGAACTGCTCGCCGTGCACGCCTACGACGTGCTGCTGCTGGACCGAGACCTGCCCGCGGTGCACGGCGACGACGTGTGCCGCGCGATCACCGGCCGCGCCGGGCCGAGGCCGCGGGTACTGATGCTGACGGCCGCGGGCACGGTCGGTGACCGGGTGGCCGGGCTGGACCTCGGCGCCGACGACTACCTCGCCAAACCGTTCGACTTCGCCGAACTCGCGGCGCGCATCCACGCGCTGGCCAGACGGGCGCGCCCCGCGCCGCCGCCGGTGCTGGTGCGCGGCGACCTGACGCTCGACACGGCGAGCCGCACCGCCGTCCGCGGCGGCCGGGAACTGGGGCTGACGGGCAAGGAGTTCGACGTGCTGCGGGTGTTGCTCGGTGCGCACGGCGCCGTGTTGAGCGGCACGGAGCTGCTGCGCAGGGTCTGGGACGCCCACGCCGACCCGTACACCAACACCGTCCGGGTGACGCTGTCCCGGCTGCGCCGCAAACTCGGCGAGCCCGAGCTGATCGAGACGGTGCCCGGCGCCGGCTACCGGGTCGGCTGAGATGGGGTCGAGGAGCGGGGTGGGGCGCGGGGCACCGCTGCGAGGCTCGCTGCGGCTGCGGCTGACCGCGCTTTACGGCGGGCTGTTCCTGGTCGCGGGCGTGGCGCTGCTCGCGATCACGTACGCGCTGGTGGCGGGCCGGCTGAACCGCCGGGGCAGCGGCCCGCCGGACCTGGGACCGCTTCCGGAGCCGTGGGAGGGCGGGCGGGGCCCGTTCGGAACCGGCGGCGACGGCGATCCCGCCCCCGGGGAACGGCTGAGCGACGGGCTCGACCTGTTGCGGGAGCTGACCGGCGAGGCGGCGGCGCGGCAGCGTGAGGAGGCGCTGGACCAACTGCTCGTGCAGTCCGCCATCGCGCTCGGCATCACCGCCGTGCTGGCGATCGGCCTCGGCTGGGTGGTGGCGGGGCGGGCGCTGCGGCCCGTACGGGCGATCACCGCCACCGCGCGCCGGCTGTCCACGCACAATCTCGACGAGCGGATCGGACTGCACGGCGGGGGAGGGGAGCTGAAGGAACTGGCGGACACCTTCGACGCGATGCTGTCCCGGCTCGCCGCCGCGTTCGAGGCGCAGCGGCGGTTCGCCGCCAACGCCTCGCACGAGCTGCGCACGCCGCTGACGGTGCAGCGGGCGGCGATCGACGTGGCGCTGGCCCACCCCACGACGGAGTCGCTGACGGCGATGGCCATGCGGGTGCGGGCGTCGACCGAGCGGCACGAGCGGCTGATCGCCGGGCTGCTGATGCTGGCCCGCAGCCAGGCGGGCGTGGCCGCCCGGGAGGAGGTGGACCTCGCCACACTGGCCGCGGCGGCGCTGACGACGGCGACGTCCACCACGGGATCCCAGGCGGAGGGCGGCCACAAGGCCGCCGGGCCGACCGCCGAGCGGCGGCTCGGCGCCGCGCGGCTGTCCGGGGATCCGGTGCTGCTGGAGCGGCTCGCGGTCAACCTGGTCGACAACGCCGTGCGGTACAACGTGCCCGGCGGCCGGCTCACCGTCGAGACCCACGGCGACGGCCGCTCGGCGGTGCTGCGCGTCGCCAACACCGGCCCGGCCGTGCCGCAGCAGGACGTCGCCGCGCTCTTCGAGCCGTTCCGCCGGCTGGTCCCCGACCGTACGGGCCCACCGACCGGCTTCGGACTCGGGCTGTCCATCGTGGCCGCCGTCTGCGCCGCCCACGACGGCACGTGCGTGGCGCGGGCGCGGGAGGAGGGCGGCCTCGACGTCACGGTCACCCTGCCTGCCGCACCCGCGCACGCCCGCCTCACGCCGGCGAGGCCGGCCGTCCCTCCCCCAGACTCTCCCGCAGGGAGTCCGGCAGCTTCTCCTTGAGCTCCCCGGGCACCTTCTCGCGCAACTCCGGCAGCTTCCCGGGCAGCTCGTCCACACCCTCCTCGATCTCCTTGCGGATCTTCTCCGGATCCGGCGGCGGGTCGAGGACGTGCTCTGCCGTCCGCGCGTCCCCGTCGCGGGTGCCGGACACGGCGACCTCGTCGCCGACCTCGACGGCGGAGGCGTCGGCGTCCGCGTCGTCCTCCACCCGGATCCGGGTGTCGTCGTCGAGCGTCCACTTCCAGCTCACGCCGTCCGAGCTCTTCACCGTGAGCGCCGAGTCCGACGCCGCGGTCACCTCGCCGACCTGGCCGGCGCGGTAGGTGATCTCGCCGGTCTCCCGGTCCTCGACGGCGCTCTCCGAGTGCAGCAGCTCCTTGTCGGCCAGCTCGCCCGGGTCCAGATCCTTCAGGCCGGGCAGTTCGTCGAGGAAGCGCTTCGGCTCCCTGCCCTCGTCGTCGCTCGCGGCGTCCGCGGCAGGCTGGGCCTGGGAGGTGCCGGAGAGGGGCGATCCGCCGGATTCGCCGGACAGTCCGTAGGCGGTGGCGCCGACGGCGATCACGGTGCTGCAGGCGAACACCCCTCCGGTCACGGCAAGGCTGCGTTTCATGGCTGACGTCCCTTCTTCCCGCGTGTGCTTGGCGAACACGGGAAGCATGCGACGCCCGTTCTAACGCGGCCGTAAGCGGTGCCGGGCCGCCCGTTCTCAGCCGGCGTCGTCCTCCGCGACGACCTCCAGGATCTGCTCGCCGTACTTCGCGAGCTTGTTCTCGCCGACGCCGCTCACCGAGCCCAGCGAGGCGAGCGACCCGGGCCGCTCGGTGGCGATCTGCCGCAGCGTCGCGTCGTGGAAGATCACGTACGCGGGCACCCCCTGCTCCTTCGCGGTCGCGCCCCGCCACGCGCGCAGCCGCTCGAACAGCGACGCCGCCTCCGCCGGCAGCTCGACGGCCTCCGCGCGCCCGGACCCGGACCCGGACTTCGTCTTCGCCGCCTTCGCCGCCCGCTTGGGCTCGCTGCGCAGCGGCACCTTGCGGCCCCGGTACAGCACCTCGTCGGCTTCTTCGGTGAGCACCAGCGTGCCGTAGTCGCCCTCGACGGCCAGCAGCCCCTTGGCGAGCAACTGCCGTACGACACCGCGCCACTCGTGCTCCGCGAGGTCGGAGCCGACGCCGAAGACGGACAGCGAGTCGTGGTCGTGCTGGATGACCTTGGCCGTCTTGCGGCCCATCAGGATGTCGACGATCTGCCCGGCGCCGAACTTCTGCCGCCGCTCGCGCCGCAGCCGCACCACCGCGGACAGCAGCTTCTGCGCGGCGACCGTGCCGTCCCACGACTCGGGGGGCGTGAGGCACGTGTCGCAGTTGCCGCACGGGGACCCGCTCTGGCCGAAGTACGCGAGCAACTGCGAGCGCCGGCAGTCGACGCTCTCGCAGAGCGCGAGCATCGCGTCGAGGTGCGCGCCGGCCCGCCGCCGGTGCGCGTCGTCGCCCTCGGAGCCGTCGATGAGCTTGCGCTGCTGCACCACGTCCTGCAGCCCGTACGCCAGCCACGCGGTGGACGGCAGCCCGTCGCGGCCGGCGCGGCCGGTCTCCTGGTAGTAGCCCTCGACGGACTTGGGCAGGTCGAGATGGGCGACGTAGCGCACGTCGGGCTTGTCGATGCCCATGCCGAACGCGATGGTCGCGACGATCGTCATGCCCTCCTCGCGCAGGAACCGCGACTGGTGCTCGGCGCGGGTCGCCGCCGGCAGTCCCGCGTGGTACGGCAGGGCGTCGATCCCGTTCCGTACGAGGAAGTCCGCCGTGTCCTCCACCGACTTGCGCGACAGGCAGTAGACGATGCCCGCGTCGCCCGCGTGCTCGGTGCGCAGCAGCTCCAGGAGCTGCTTCTTCGGCTCGCGCTTGGGCACGATGCGGTACTGGATGTTGGGCCGGTCGAAGCTCGCCACGAAGTGCCGCGCCTCCTCCAGCCGGAGCCGGGCGGCGATCTCCGCGTGCGTGGCCTTGGTCGCCGTCGCGGTCAGCGCGATCCGCGGCACGTCCGGCCAGCGCTCGGAGAGCGCGGACAGCGCCAGGTAGTCCGGCCGGAAGTCGTGCCCCCACTGCGAGACGCAGTGCGCCTCGTCGATGGCGAACAGCGCGATCGTCCCCCGGTCGAGCAGCCGCATCGTGGACTCCACCCGCAGCCGCTCGGGCGCCAGGTAGAGCAGATCGATCTCGCCCGCGACGAACTCGGCCTCCACCATCCGCCGCTCGTCGGGATCCTGCGTGGAGTTCAGGAACCCGGCCCGTACCCCGAGGGCGCGGAGCGCGTCGACCTGGTCCTGCATGAGCGCGATGAGCGGCGAGATCACCACGCCGGTGCCCGGCCGTACCAGCGCGGGAATCTGGTAGCACAGCGACTTGCCGCCGCCGGTGGGCATCAGCACGAGGGCGTCGCCGCCGCCCACGACATGGTCGATGATCTCCTGCTGACCCTCGCGGAACGACTCGTAGCCGAAGACCTTGCTGAGGACCTGCAGCGCCTCGGTGGAACTCATCGGGCGAGTTTATGCCCCGCCACCGACATCCCGCGGCGGGACCTCGGGACCGGCCGGCCGTCACGGCCGGTCCCGGCCTGCGCTAGTCGGACTCCCGCTGCGGCAGGGGGCGGTACGTGTCGGGGCCTGGCCTCCGGCCCTCGGGCGGGTACTCGCAGTCGAGGCCGGTGATCTCGTAGTCGGTGCCCTCGCTCTGCTCCCGGTCCACGACGACGGAGCCCGTGCACACGCGGCCGTGCCCGTCGGTGAAGGTGACGATCTCGCTGGAGTCGGTCGGGGGGTCGGTGCACCCCGCGACCAGCAGTGCCGTGCCCGCGGCCATCGCCGCCGCGCCGAGCTTCCACCACCGTGCCATGCCACTCTCCTTCGCCTCGGTGCGGCCGGCGGTCCGGGCGCCACCACCGGCACCGTAGGACGGAGGCCCCGGGAGCCCTCCCGCGGCGATCGTTGCTACGTGTGCGTCACCCGTCAGATTCCGTCAAGGTTCCTGCCCAGGCGGGTCTGGCAGAGTACGCCCGGAAGCAGGTCGATTCACAAGGTGGGGAATTCGATGACGGGTAAGAAGACGAGCTTTCGCGCGTCAGCTCACTTGCTGGCACTGGTCGGATCTGCCGCCGTGATTTTGGCACTCTCGCCCCCGGCGGCAGTTGCGGAGACGAATACCGGCAACGGAGTCCTGGCGGAATACAACGGTCGGACCATCGACCTTTCCGAGGGCTGGCAGGGCGCGACGTCCTGTGTGGAGCAAGCCGATGGCGGCTTTCGCTGCTACGACGACGAGGAGGACTACCTGGAGGAGCAAGGGCTCGATGCTCCGGGCGCCGAGGCGGGGACGATTGCCGGCGACGGGTGCGAACGCAGGTACCTCTGTCTCTGGGACGACCGTTACTATGCCGGGAAAAAGGTCCGATTCGTCAAGGCCGGAAGGCACGACCTGAGTTCCGTGGGTTTCGGGAACAGGGCGAACAGTTTTTACAACAACCGCACCTTGCCTTCGGAACTGTATGACGTCGGATGCGGTTGCACTCTCCATGCCGCAGGACGACAGCCTCGTTCGGAGCTCAGCCTCATAGAGAAACCGAACGGCGTAGGAACCTGGAACAACGCGATCGACGACGTCATCCTGCACAACGACTAGACCACGGTCGCCCGCCCCTCGTACGGTCCGGGTGTCCTCCCGCAGCGGCGGGAGGGCTTCCGGGCTAGAGGGTGAAGCCTGCCGGGAAGGGGTCTTCGGGGTCCAGGAGGTACTGGGACATGCCCGTGATCCAGGCGCGGCCCGTCACCGCCGGGACCTGCGCGGGCAGGTCGCCGACCGTCGTCTCCGCCTCCAGGCGGCCCGTGAACAGCGTGCCGAGCAGCGACTCGTTGACGAAGTCCGCGCCCAGCGCCAGTTCCTCGCGCGCGTACAACTGCGCCATCCGCGCCGACGTGCCGGTGCCGCAGGGGGAGCGGTCGAACCAGCCCGGGTGGATGACCATCGCGTTGCGCGCGTCCGCGGAGCCGCCCGCCGGCGGTGCCGTCAACTGGACGTGTTTGCAGCCCGAGATGCCCGGGTCGGCCGGATGCACCGGCCGGTTCTGCTCGTTGATCGCGTCCATGATCGCCAGGCCCGCCGTCAGCATCCGCTCCTTCTCCGCCTTCGCGAAGGGGATGCCGAGGCTGTCGACCGGCAGGATGGCGTAGAAGTTGCCGCCGTACGCCATGTCGTACGCGACCCGCCCGATCCCCGGCACCTCGACCGCCGCGTCCAGTTCCAGCGCGAACGCCGGCACGTTGCGGAACGTCACCAACGCGGCCCGCCCGTCCGAGACCGCCACCCGGGCGGTCACCAGCCCGGCGGGCGTGTCCAGCCGGACCTCCGTGACCGGCTCCGTGACCGTGACCATCCCGGTCTCCACCAGGACCGAGGCCACCCCGATCGTGCCGTGCCCGCACATCGGCAGCAGGCCGGAGACCTCGATGTAGAGCACGCCGTAGTCGGCGTCCGGCCGGGTCGGCGGCTGCAGGATCGCGCCGCTCATCGCGGCGTGGCCGCGCGGCTCGTTCACCAGCAGTTGCCGGACGTCGTCCAGGTGCGCGGCGAAGTACGCGCGGCGCTCGGCCATCGTGGCGCCCGGCACCACCCCGACGCCGCCGGTGATCACCCGGGTCGGCATGCCCTCGGTGTGCGAGTCGACGGCCGTGAAGTAGCGGGAGGCGCGCACGTCACACCCCCGCTCGATGGCCGGCGAGTGTCCTGTCCCGGGCGGCTTGCGGCATGGCGTTCTCCTCGGCGTGGCGGTAGGGCGGTACGGCGGGGGTCATGGCGGTTCCGGTGCCGGGCCTGCGGGCGGCGGCTCCGCGAGCTCGCCCAGCCGGACCGGGGACGCGATCGGGCGGCGCGCGAACGCCGCGGCGTCCGGCAGGCCCGTCAGGCAGGCGACGTTGGGGCCGCACACGCGGCCCTGGCACGGGCCGAGACCCGCCCGGCCGACCAGCTTCACGGCCCGTACCCCGAGCGCTTCGCGCTCCTGCACCGCGCGGCGCATCTCGCCGTACGTGACCTCCTCGCAGCGGCACACGAGGGTGTCGTCGCGCAGCCAGGTACGCCACCCGTCCCGCACCGGGTACGCCCGCGCCAGCGCGGCGGCGAACCTGCGCCCGGCCCGTACCCGGCGCAGCGCCGCCGCCGGGGGCGCCGGGCGGGCGCCGAGGAGCCGGGCCGCGGCGACGCCCGCGACCTCGCCCTCCGCGGCGGCCGGGCCCGCGCCGCCGACGCCCGTCAGCTCGCCGGCCGCGAACACCCCCGGCACCGACGTGGCCTGTGCGGCGTCGACCGCCACGAACCCGCCGTCGAGCGCGCAGCCGACGGCGAGGGCCGTCTCCAGTTGCGGCACGAACCCGAAGCCGACGCACACCGCGTCGGCCTCCACCCGCCGCTCGCTCCCCGGCACGATCCCCCAGCCGGCGTCGAGGCGCGCTGTGGTCACGGCCTCCACGCGGTCCGTGCCGTGCGCGGCGACGACCGTGGCGCGGCGGCGGTACGGGATGCGGTGGCGGGCCAGCAGCGCGGCGTGGCCGGCGAGTTCGCCGAACTTGCGGCGCCCGGCGAGGACGTCGGCGGGCCGCCGCAGCCAGGCGGTCACGGGCTCCGCGGCCTCCAGCACTCCGGCCACCCGTGCCCCGGCGGCCGTCAGCGACGCGGCGACCGGCAGCAGGAACGGCCCGGTGCCGGCCAGCAGTACGCGCTCGCCGACGCGCACGCCCTGCCCCTTCGCCAGCGCCTGGGCGGCGCCGGCGGTGAAGACGCCGGGCAGGTCCCAGCCGGGAAACGGCAGCGCCCGGTCGTACGCCCCGGTGGCCAGCACCAGCGCGCGGGTCTCGACGCTGCGCCCGGTACGGCCCGGGCCGTCGGCGGGTCCGGTGCGCAGGTGCACCCGGTGGCCGCCGCCGGGCACGGGCTCGACCGCCCAGACCACGGAGTGCGGCAGATGCTCCACGCCGGGCGGCGGCGCGAACCGGTCGTGCCCGGCGAGGGAGTTCTGCCGGTGGTACTGCCCGCCGAGCGCGGCGCTGGAGTCGACGAGCAGGACGCGGACGCCGAGCCGGGCCGCGGCCCGGGCGGCGGCCATCCCGGCCGGCCCGCCGCCGACGACCACGAGAGGGCCGAAGGGGCCGGGGGAGGCGAGACGGGTGCCGTCCTGCGCGTCGTCCGTGCCGGTACGGCTCACGCCGGCAGCTCCGCGCCGCTCTGGGTGCGGATGTCGTCGCAGTCGCGGACGAGGCGCTGGCAGGCGCGCACGTCGGGGGCGCCGTTGACGACGACGAGGCAGTCGTGGCAGACGCCGATGCCGCAGAAGACGCCGCGCGGCCTGCCGCCGCCGCGGGTCGTCCGCCAGGAGACCCGGCCCAGCGCCAGCAGCAGCCCGGCGACTGTCCGCCCGGACTCGGTGACCAGCTCCTCCCCGTCGACCCGCACGGTCACCGGCCTCCCGGCAGCCCCCGTACGGGCACCTGCCGCGGGGTCCGCCGGCGAGCCCGCGGCCCGCCTCCCGCGCGCACCGCCGCCCGCACCGCCGCCGCCCCACGTGCGCTCCGGCCTACGCCGCCTCATCCGCCGCCTCCGCCTGCCCGATGACCCCCGGCCGGTCCACCCGGAACGGCTCCGCGTCCGTCTCCGGCGGCCGCCCCGTGAGCAGGTCCGCCAGCAACCGCCCCGTGCCCGCCGCCAGTCCGATGCCCGCGCCCTCGTGCCCCGTCGCGTGCCAGAGCCCGGGCCGGCGCGGGTCCTCGCCGATCACCGGCAGGTGGTCCGGGACGTACGGCCGGAAGCCGCCGTACGCGCGGATCACCGGCACGCCGGCGAGCACGGGGAACAGCCCGACCGCCTTGCGCGCCAGCTCGCGCAGCACCGCCACGCGCAGCGTCTCGTCGAAGCCGACCCGCTCCCGGCTGGAGCCGATGAGCACCGTCCCGGCCCGCGTCGCCTCCACGACGGTCGACGTCTGCAGGTCCGCGGTGCCGCCGGCGACCGCGCCGACGTAGTCGGCGTCGTAGACCTTGTGCCGCACCGTGCCCGCCGGCAGCGCGGCGGTGACGAGGACCATGCCGCGCCGCGGCAGCACCGTGACCGGCGCGCCCGCCGCCGCGGCGAACCGGCCGGCCCATGGCCCGCAGGCGTTGACGACCGCGCCGCACGGCAGGGTGCCCCGGTCGGTGCGTACGCCGGTGACGGCCCCCGCGGCGCCGGTCGTGACCCCGAGGGCGGTGACGCCGGCCCGTACCCGCCCGCCCCTGGCCCGTACCGCCGCCAGCAGGGCGGTCGTCGCGAGCACCGGCTGCACCTGGGCGTCCTGCGGGTAGTGCACGGCGGCCGTGACGTCCGCGGTCAGGTGCGGCTCCAGTGCCCCGGCCCCGGCGGGGCCGACCGGCTCCGCCCGGACGCCCGCGCCGCGCTGGGCCGCGGCGAAGTCCGCCAGCGCGCCGGCCGCCGCCGGCGTGGTGGCGACGACCAGACCGCCCTTGGCCTCCCACTCCGCCTCCGCGAGGCGCGGGCCGAGCAGGTCGCGCAGCTCGGCGAGCAGGTGGGGCCAGCGGCGGCGGGAGTGCCGGGCGAGGTCCAGCTCGGGTCCGGGTGCCTTGTCGGAGACCAGGACGTTGCCCTCGCCGGCGGCGGTGGTGCCGCTCGCGGGCGCGCCGCGGTCCAGCACGGCCACCGAGAGTCCGGCGGCGGTCAGCGCCTCGGCGCAGGCCGCGCCGATCACGCCGGCACCCACGGCCACGACGTCGTACGCCACCTGCCACCCACCTCCGTTCATTAAATCGAACGGCAACGAGCGTATGGAGGGCGCCGATCGGCGGTCAAGCCCCCGCTCCGGGTGCGTGTGGTGCGTTTCGCCGGGGCGCCGGCACGGCGCACGAGGCGACGGGCGGGACCGGGTGCGCGGCGGCCGGGTACTCCAGCATGAGCACCGAGAGCACCGGGCCTTCGACGGTCTCGTAGACGTGCGGGCCCGCGGCCGGGAAGCAGACGTAGTCGCCGGGGCCGAGCTCGTACGGCGCCTCCGGCGGGCCGACCCGGAGCCGCCCGGAGGTGACGACGACGTGCTCGCGCCCCGGGTGGCCCGCGGAGTGCTGGACCTCGCCGGGGCGCACCCGCTGGTCGTACAGCTCGACGACCGTGTCGGTGAGGTCCATCCGGCGCAGCATCCGCAGGTCGACGGCGTTGCTGCTGAGCACGTCGAGGTCCGCCGAGCGCACCAGCAGCACGTCCGGGTCCGCGCGCTCGGTGAGCAGCGACGACACCGGAACCCCCAGGGCGTTCGACAAACTGAACACCGTCTCGATGGTGGGGTTCCCGGCGCCGGACTCCAGTTGGGACAGCGTGCCCTTGGCGATCCCGGAGGAGCGCGCCAGCCCGGAGAGGGTGAGTCCCGCCCGGGCGCGCAGCGCCCGCAGGTTGGCCCCGAGTACCCGGCCTGCCTCTTCCCGTACCACAGGACCTCCTCGACAGTCGTGCGAGAGGCTACCCCGCGCCCGGCGAGGCGGCGACGGGCTTATTCGCTATTCGCGTATCGTCGTTTTCATTGGTCGGCCCATTGGCGCGGGAGTTGACCCCAATTACCCGTGAAATACGGGCCGTTGTTACTCAGGGGTTGTCGTGTGCATGTCTCGACCCCGTATGATTTCCCCACATCCACCCCCCACTGGAGAAGGAGACCAGGATGGCAGCACATCCGGGTTTCGACCGCCGCGCCCTGCTGCGCGGCGGACTGACCGCCTCCGCGGCCGGCGCGCTCGGGCTCGGCGCGGCGGGTCTCGCACAGGCCGCGCCCAGGTCGGCGACCATGTCCGCGCCCGCCGGGGCCCCCGCCGCGGCGCGCGGCGCCCGCTCGCTCGCGGCGCCGGAGCCGCGCATCTACACCACCGCGGAATGGGGTGCACGGCCCCCGGAAATCGACATCGTCGTCCTCGACCACGTGCCCACGTACATCGTCGTCCACCACACCGCGGAACCGGGCAACAGCGAGGATTACTCGCTCGAACACGCAATGGAAATCTGCCGGTCCATCCAGAACTTCCACATGGACGGCCAGGGCTGGGGCGACACCGGCCAGCAGTTCACCATCAGCCGCGGCGGATACCACCTCGAAGGCCGGCACGAGAGCCTGGACGTCGTGCGCGGCGGCACCCAGCACGTGCAGGGCGCCAACGTCGGCGGCCACAACAGCGAGGTCATCGGCATCGAGAACGAGGGCCTCTACACCGACGTCGACGTGCCCGCCGCGCTGTGGGACTCGCTCGTCGCGATGGTCGCCTGGATCGCCGGCCAGTACGGGCGGCCGGTCGAGAACATCATGGGCCACCGCGACTTCAACTCCACCGAGTGCCCCGGTGAGGTGCTCTACGGCCGCCTGCCGGAGCTGCGCGAGGCGGTGGCCGGGGTGCTCGGCGCCCCGACGCCGGCGCGGCCCGCCGTCTGGCCGCTGCTGCGGCCCGGCGACAGCGGTCCCGTGGTGCGCGCGGCGCAGCACCTGCTGCGTGCCCGCGGGTTCACCGGGCTGCCGGCAGACGGGCTCTTCGGCCCGGCCACGAAGCGGGCCGTGGCCAAGCTCGCCGAGGTGGGCGGCGTCGAGCGGCACTCCTGCTCGGCGGAGTACCACAAGCGCGCCGACGAGACCGGCTACCTGGGCTCGGACATCTGGCCGCTCATCACCCCGCGCGGGCGCGCCGGGACCGGCGAGGTCGCCAAGGCCGTGGACACGCTGCGCGGCCGCGGGCGGCGCGCGCCGTCGGGCCGGGAGCTGAACCCGACGGTGTGGAAGCAGTTGCTGTCCTGACGGCCCGCGCGGGGTTCACGGAATCCCGTGTCCGAACGACACGGCGACCGCCGCGTACGCCCCTCGCGGGCGGCGCGGCGGTCGCCGGCGTTCATCGCCGGCCCGTCACCAGGGGACGGAGCTTGTCGGCGAGGGCCTTACTCGTGACCAACTGGAAGTGAGAGGACAGGTAGAGGGTCTCGTCGGGGCACGTCTGCTCGGGGCTCGTCGTGCCGTCGAGGGCGAACGTCGTCACGAGCTCGCCGGTGCGGGCCTCGAAGACCCGGTAGACGTAGCGCGCGCTCTGGACGTCGACCTCGCCGTCGCCCGTGTTGTTCGCGCCGCCGAGGTAGGTGCAGGTGCCGACGGTCCGGCTCGGGTGCTCCCAGTCGTCGTACTGGCAGACCACCAACCGGGTGTCGTGCTTGTCGAACGCCGGATCCCAGCCGTCGGGCAGATACGGCGGCTCGCTGTCCGCGCCGGGGATCTCGTCCTTGAACAGCACGGCGGGGTGCGGCCCGGGGCCGGCGTAGGCGGGGCCTTCGGGCAGGTACGCCTTCACCTTGCCGGCCTCGAACGGCTCCGCGAAGTCGCAGACTTCCTCGCTGCTCCGTACCACCTGGCGCGGCGGCGGCGGGGGCGTACGCGGCAGCGGGTCGTACGAGGACGTCGGGCTCGGCCCCTTCGCGTCCCCGTCGCCGCCGCCCGCGCTGCACGCGGCCGGCCCGGCCAGCCCGGCGACGGCCAGCAGCACGACCCCGGCCACGCCCCGCCGCACACGCCCCACGATGCCCGCCCTCCCACGCCGCCGACGACCCGCCCGCACGGTACCGCCCCGCGACTGGGACGGGTCCCGGCCGGGTCCTCGGAGTACCGGCGTCAGGTCGTCGGCGCCGGTGGCCACCAGGGGCTTGCGTCCGCGGATCTGCGCCTGTGCGGGGGTGACGAGGTCGGGGCAGGACATGAGGGGGTGTCAGATGCCCGCCCCCTCCCCACGTCGACCGGCCACCCGCCCGTCCACCGGTCCTCCGTGTGCCGGGGTCAGGTCGTGGGCGACGGTGGCCACCAGGGGCTGCGTGCGCGGATCTGCGCCTGTGCGCGGGTGACGAGGCCCGGGTAGGACCTGCCCGGGTACCAGGGCGAGGTCGGCAGCGCGTCGAAGCCCGGTACGTTCTCCATGTACCGCACCATCCGCCGCCGGGTCGCGCGGTCGGGCAGCTCGCCGCGCATCGCGCCGACGTTCTCCGTCAGGTGGTCCGGGTCGGAGGTGGCCGGCAGCACGGCGGTGACGGCGGGGTGTCCGAGGACCCACTTGAGGAAGAACTGCGCCCAGTTGGCCGCGCCGAACTCCGCCGCGAGGCCCGGCACCTCGCGTCCGCCCACCACGTGGTGCAGCCGTCCCTTCTCCAGCGGCATGTTCACCAGCACCGCGACGCCGTTGTCCGCCGCCGCCGGCAGCACGCGCTGCTCCGCGGCACGGGTGCGTACGGAGTAGTGCACCTGGACGAAGTCGACGTCGCCGCGCTCGATCCAGTCGGCCAGCACGTCGAAGTACGCCGGCTCGTGGTGGGTGACACCGATGGCGCGGATGCGGCCCTCGGCCTTCCACGCGTGCAGCATCGGCAGGACGCAGTCCACGTTCACCAGGCTGTGCACCTGAACCACGTCCAGCGGCCGGCCGCGCGCGAGGCGTTCCATGGAACGCTCCAGGCTGGCCAGCGCGTGCGCCTCGTCCCACAGGAAGTCGCCGGTGGACCAGATCTTGTCGGCCACGAACATCCGGTCCTGGAACCCTGCCAGCGCGGCGCCGGTGTTCGCCTCGGCGGCGCCGTAGAGCGGGGAGGTGTCCAGCACCCGGCCGCCCGCCGCGTGGAACCGCCGGACGACTTCGGTGAGGTGGCCGGTGGGCGCGCCCGGGAGGGTGTCGAAGGTGGTGAACGTGCCCAGCCCGACGGCCGGCAGCCGCTCCCCGGTGCCGGGCACCTCCCGGGTGATCAGCTCCCGCGGTCCGGGGGCGCCGGGCCGCCCGCGCGCCCCGGCGGGCGACGCGCCGGCGGCGGTCGCCGCCCCGGCCGCCGCGGCGGCGGCCAGACCGCCGGTGATCCTGAGCGCGCGGCGCCGGGTCGCGCCGGTGGCCGCGGCGGCTGCGGTGGCCGCGGTGGTCGCGGTCGTTCTGCTGTCGCCGGTCGTCATGACCAACTCCCCTCGCTTGCGGTGCACTTGCCGCTCGGAGCGTAAGTCGGGCCCTTGGGAGAATGCACAGACCGGTTTGGTCTGCGGATATACCGTGAAGGTATGTCGCTGGACCTGCGCCTGATGCGCTACGTCATCGCCGTCGCCGAGACCGGCGGGTTCCAGGCCGCCGCCGAGCGGCTGCACATCGCCCAGCCCCCGCTCAGCCGGCAGATCCGCCAGTTGGAGGGCGAGTTGGGGGTCGCCCTCTTCGAGCGCCGGCCGACCCGGCTCACGAACGCCGGGCGCGCGTTCGTCGACGCCGCGCGGGAGACCCTGGCCGCGGCGGAGCGCACCGTCGCCGTCACCCGCCGCGCCGCGCGCGCCGCCACCGGCACCGTGCGTGTCGGCTACGGACCGACCACCGCCCACGCCGAGACGCCCCTGCTCCTCGCCGCCCTCGCTGAGGCGTACCCGGAGGTCACCGTGGAGGTGGTCGAGGCATGGGACCCCGAACTCGTCGACGGCCTGCGCACCGGCGGCCTCGACGCCGCGCTCGGCCGCCACCTGCCGACCCCGCCGGACTGCCGGGCGCTGACGCTGCGCACCGAGCCGTACGCGGCCGTGGTGCACGCCGGCCACCGGCACGCCGGCCGCGGCGCGGTGGCCCTGCGCGACCTGCGCGGGGAGACCTTCCGCTTCCTCGCCCGCGACCTGGCGCCCGGCTACCACGACGCGGTCCTGGCCGCCGTCCGCAGCACCGGCGAGGACTTCCCCGTCTGGCACAATCCCGTCCCCGGGCTGCGCAACCACTTCGGCGTCCTCGCCGACGGCTTCATGCTGCTGCCCCGCTCCGTCGCCGAGCACCTGCTGCCCGGCGCCGCCCGGTTGACGGTCACCGACCCGCTGCCGCCCGTGTCCCTGCAACTGATCCACCGCGGCGGGAAGGACGCGCCGGCCCTCGCGGCGCTGGTCCGCACGGCCCGCACCCTCGCCGCCGCCGAGGGCTGGACCGCCGACGGGACCGGGGACGGGGCCGCGGCGGGCGCCTGACCCACCGCCGCCCCGCCCGACCCAAGCGCTACGCGGGCGGGGAGCATCAAGAAGTGAGCGGCGCATGCCGAGCAGATGCAAGCCCCCGCCGAGGCCCGGCCCGCGGACGACCGCGCGTCCCGCGCCGTTCACCCGGCCGCTCACCTGCGCACAGGACGCCGTCGGCCGCCGGACACCGTCACCCGGTCGCGGACTCCCGGACGCGCTCCCGGCCGCGGCCGGGAGCCCCGCACCTTCATGTCGTTGAAGAATAAATCAGTCCGCTTCGGGCTTTGTCGCCATCCCTTGTACAGAAAATCAAGTCGTCCCCAAGTGCGGCGTTCCATACTGCGGACGCGAGGTGCGAGTCGCTCACACCTCCAGGTAGATCCGCTACGGATCCCGCTGAACCCGCTGCGGGCCGGGGCCAACGGCTCCCGGTTCCGGTCCGCACCGGTGACCGCACGGACGTTCCACGGCCCGGGTGACACGGCCTCGGGACCGGCCGGACGCCACGACCCTCATCCCCGATCCCCCGCCACAGGGCAGTGGCACGGGCGGTCGGGGGCGTACACGTTTTCTCAGTAGTTCGATGGAGGCGACTTTCATGGTGACTCGGCGCAGAGTGCTCGCCGCGGGTGTGGCCGCGGCCGGCACGGGGATGACCGGAGCGGCGCTGGTGCCGCTCGCGACCGCACCGGCCGGGGCCGAACCCGCCGGCGCGGAGCCGGCGGCGAACGCCGCGGCGCCCTTCACCCAGCCCATGCCGCTGCCCACGGTGCTGTCGCCGGTGTCCACGGGCGGCGGCATAGACGTGTACGTGATGACCATGCAACCGGGGACCGCGGAGATACTCCCCGGCATCCAGTCGCAGGTGCTCACGTTCAACGGCGCCTTCCCGGGCCCGCTGATCAAGGCGCGTCGCGGCCGGCCCGTCGTCATCCAGCAGCGCAACCGCCTCGACGTGCCCACGTCGGTGCACCTGCACGGCGGGGAGGTGGAGCCGCAGCACGACGGCCAGCCGATGGAGACCATCGCCCCGGGCGAGGACCGTACGTACTACTACCCCAACACCCAGCCGCACGCCTCGCTCTGGTACCACGACCACGCCCACCACATCGAGTCCGAGAACGTCTACCGCGGGCTGTCCGGCCAGTACCTCCTCACCGACGAGACCGAGGCCGCCCTGCCGCTGCCCACCGGGCAGTACGACCTGCCGATCGCCATCCGCGACGCCAACGTGGACGCGAACGGCCTGCACTACACGATGGGCGACCGGCAGCGCTCCACGATGATCGCCAACGGCAAGGCGTACCCGTACGTCCAGGTCGCCGCCCGCAAGTACCGCATCCGCCTGCTCAACTGCTCCAACCAGCGCTTCATGGAACTGCGCCTGGAAGACGGCGGCGAGATGATCCAGATCGGCTCGGACGGCGGGCTGCTGCCGCGCCCGCACCGCACCACCGCCATCCCGCTGTCCGCCGCGGAACGCGCCGACGTCGTCATCGACTTCTCCCGCTACGCCGTCGGCAGCAGCGTCGTGCTGAAGAACACCGGCGGCTTCGGCAACCCCGAGCTGGTCGGCCAGGTGCTGCGCTTCGACGTCGTCCGCACGGCCAAGGACGGCAGCCGCGTCCCGGACGTCCTCCGCGAGCTGCCCCCGCTGCCGCAGCCGACCGCCGAGCGCACCGTCACCCTGCGGATGGACGAGGACGGCCGGCCGGACCCGCAGGCGTACATAGACGAGAAACTGTACGACCCCGCCCGGGTGGACCAGCAGATCCGCTTCGGCGCCAGCGAGATCTGGACCATCCAGAACCTCAACCAGATCGCCTGGCACAACTTCCACATGCACCTGGTGCAGTTCCGCGTCCTGGAGCGGGACGGCCAGGCGCCGGGCCCGGGCGAGGCGGGGCTGAAGGACACCGTCAACCTGCGGCCGAACGAGACGGTCAGGGTCCAGGCGACGTTCGACACCCACAAGGGCTCGTACGTCTACCACTGCCACATGCTCGACCACTCCGCGATGGGCATGATGGCGACGATGAAGATCGCCTGACGGCCGGCCCGCCGGTGCGCCGGCCGCGGGAGCGTTCCCCGCGGCCGGCGTCGCCCGCCGGCTCAGGGGGCCCAGGGTGCCTCCACCGACCAGGTGGTGTCCTCGGTGAACGTGGCGGGGTCGTCCCAGGGGTGGCCCGCCCCCTGTTTGGCGAGCCACACCTCGGCGTTGATGTGGCGGACGAAGCTGCCGGGGAAGTTCGCCGAGGACAGCCGCACGCCGCCGCCGCCGGGCGCGGGACAGAACGTGGCGTCCTCGCGGAACAGCACCCCGTCGCCCGCCTCGCGGCGCACCCGGTGCTCGCGGTGGCGCAGGTACTCGCCGGGGTAGTTGCGGGACTCGAAGGAGTAGCACTCCGGGTTGCCCAGGCCGCCGACGACCTTCCACGTGGCGTCCTGCTTGAGCAGGTCGCCGCTGGCCGGGGTGACGACCTCGGTGGTGGCGAGGGCGTCCGTGTGGCGCAGGTAGCGGTCGGTGTGGCCGGGTGTCGTCACGCGCAGCGAGACGTGGTCGCCGACGGGCAGCGTGACCGGCGGCGCGGGGTCGCGGGAGGCGGCGATCAGCGCCTCGTTCGCCGCCCGGACGCGCGCGGCGTCGACCTTCACCACCTGCCTGTCGTACGTGAGCAGCCCGTTGACCTCGTTCTCCAGGTCGGTGGTCTCGGTGTAGACCGACGCCGAGAGACCGGCGGGCAGGGAGTGCTCGCGCTGGGTGTCGAGCAGCCCGACGAGGCGGTCGTTGAGCGCGGCCAGGCTCGGCTGGTCCTCGTAGCTGAAGCCGCCGCCCGGGTACCACTCGTGGCCGGGGACCTTGTAGCCGAGGCCGCCGTACTCGCCGAGGACGGCGGCGCGGGTGGCGCTCGGCGGGGTGTTGCCGGGGCCGACGTAGACGTGGTGGTCCACGACGTCGCCGTTGCCGCCGTCCACGGAGCCGCAGCAGTTGACGCCGCTCATGTTGTCGACGAGCCGGGAGGGATCGCGGGCCTTGACCTCGTCGGCGATACGGGCCTGGTCGTACTGCCCCCAGCCCTCGTTCTGGTTCACCCACATCACCAGCGAGGGGGAGCTGAGGTGCTGGTCGATGACGGCGTCGTACTCGGCCGCCCACTGCACGCGCGCCGCGGCGTCCGGGGTCCTGCCGGTGGCCATCGACGGCATGTCCTGCCAGACCAGCAGGCCGAGCCGGTCGGCCCAGTAGAACCAGCGCTGCGGCTCGACCTTGATGTGCTTGCGGACCATGTTGAAGCCGAGGTCCTTCATCGCCTCCAGGTCGTACCTGAGCGCCTCGTCGGTCGGGGCGGTGTAGATGCCGTCCGGCCAGTAGCCCTGGTCGAGGGTGCCGGTCTGGAAGACGAACTCGCCGTTGAGCACCGGCCGCTGGACGCCGTCGACCTCGGCGAGGCCGACGGAGCGCATGCCCGCGTAGCTGCCGACGGTGTCGACGGGGGTGCCGTCGGCGGCGAGGAGTTCGGCCGTCACGTCGTAGAGGAACGGGTCGTCAGGCGACCACAGCCGCGGATCCGGCACGGGTACGGAGAACGCGCCGCCGGCCGGTCCGGTGGCGGTGCCGACGACGGTGTTCCCGTCGCGGACGGTGACGCGCGCCGTGTGGCCGGCGAGCCCCGCGCCGTGGACGGTGACGTCGAGGGAGTCGGTGCCGAGGTCGGGCACCAGGTCGAGCCGGGTGACGTGCGCGGGCGCGACGGGCTCCAGCCAGACGGTCTGCCAGATGCCGGAGGCGGCGGTGTAGAAGATGCCGCCGCCGGGGTGCGGCACGATGTCGTGGTCGCGGCGCTGCTTGCCGACCGCCTGCCCGCCGGCCTCGGTCGGGTCGTACACCGAGACGGTGAGGGTGTTGGTGCCGGCGGTCAGCAGGTCGGTGATGTCGCGGCTGAAGGCGTCGAAGCCGCCGCGGTGCGGCGGGCCGGCCTGGCGGCCGTTGACGAGGACGGTCGTCTCCCAGTCGGAGCCGCCGAAGTTGAGCACGACCCGGCGGCCCGACCAGTCGGCGGGGACGGTGAAGGTGCGCTGGTACCAGAGCTTGTCGTGCTCGCTGATGCGGCGCTGGATGCCGGACAGGGCCGACTCCGCGACGAACGGGACGCGGATCTGCTGGTCGTAGGACTGCGGCGGCCCGGCGTCGCGCCCGGTGACGGCGAAGTCCCAGATGCCGTTGAGGTTGGCCCAGTCGGGGCGGGTGAGCTGGGGGCGCGGGTACTCGGGCAGCGGGGCGTCGACGGGGACGTCGTCGGTCCAGGGGGTGGTCATGGGCGGGGGCTTGGGCGTCCAGTCGGCGGCGGTGGCCGGCTGGGCGGCGGTGAGGCCGGTGCCGAGCAGGGTGAGGACGAGGGCGGCCGCGGCGACACGTAGTCGCCGTAAGGGGGTGGGCACGTTATCCTCCGATTCTTCTGCAACGTTATAAAAATGGTGCACGACGTACGACACCACTTCTGGCGCGGTCGGTCCAGACCCGGGGGAGAAGTCATTGACGTAAACATGACATCGACTCCACTGTGGTAGATATGAAGCGCTTAGCGACGTTTATGTCGACGGCGGCACTTGCAGTCGGCTCCCTGGCCGCCGTCCCCACCCCCGCATCCGCCGCGCAGCCCGTGGCCGCGGCCGCAGAGATCTGCAACGTTTACTGCGACGCCCGCGACCCCGCGCAGGCCACCGGCGACCGCACCGCGGTCACCACCACCCTCTTCTCCCGCACCCTCGCGCTGCACGTGGACGACGACAGCGCCATGGGCTGGGCGACGATCGGCAACGGCAGCCCCGGCGACGAGGTCTGGCTCGACCGCTCCTTCGACGGCGGCCGCACCTGGGCCTCCGGCAGCCGGCTCGGCGACACGAGCGTCCCCGCCGGCCAGCGCGGCTGGCGCACCGGCATGTACAACGTCGACGACTGGGCCGCCCGCGGCGTCGGCGCGCTGCGCGCCTGCGGCAGGGCCGCCGACCGCCCGGACATCGCCTGCACCCCCTGGGCCCGCAGCACCTGGAACGCCTGGGACCGCAGAACCGCCGCCGCCACCGCGCAGATGTCCTTCTACGACAACGCCACCGGACTCTTCGCCACCACCGGCTGGTGGAACTCCGCCAACGCGCTGACCGCCGTGATCGACAACATCCGCGTCAGCGGCATGCGCAGCTACGAGTACGCCATCGCCACCACCTACGACAAGCAGCTCGGCGCCCACCAGGGCCAGTTCCGCAACGACTACATCGACGACACCGGCTGGTGGGGCCTGGCCTGGATCGCCGCCTACGACCTGACGGGGGAGCGCCGCTACCTGGACACCGCCCGCGCAGACGCCGACCACATGGCCGCGTACTGGGACGGCACCTGCGGCGGCGGCGTGTGGTGGAGCCAGGCGAAGACGTACAAGAACGCCATCTCCAACTCCCTCTACATCGAGCTCAACGCGGCCCTGCACAACCGCATCCAGGGTGACACCGTGCACCTGCAGCGGGCGCGCGACGGCTGGGCCTGGTTCCAGGGCACCGGCATGATCAACGGCTCCGGCCTGGTCAACGACGGCATCGACCTGGGCACCTGCCGCAACAACGGCCAGCCGGTCTGGTCGTACAACCAGGGCGTGCTGCTCGGCGCCCTCACCGAACTCCACCGCGCCACGGGCGACGACGCCCTCCTGACGACCGCCCGCCGCCTCGCCGACGCCGCCACCGCGGCCCCGTCCCTGCACACCGCCGACGGCATCCTGCGCGACCCGTGCGAGACGGGCGACTGCGGCGCGGACGGCCCGTCCTTCAAGGGCGCCCACGTCCGCGGTCTGGCCGATCTCAACGCCGCCCTGCCCGACCACCCGTACACCGGCTACCTCGACCGCCAGGCGGACCGCGCCCACGCGGCCGACCGCAACGCGCTCGACCAGTACGGCCTGCGCTGGTACGGCCCGCTGGACAAGACGGACGCGGCCCGCCAGCAGAGCGCGCTGGACCTGATGAACGCCGCCCCGTAGGAGAACCGCCGCGCCGGCCCCGCCCCCCGGTGGGGCGGGGACCCGCGCGGAACGTCCCGGCGCCCTCCCGTGCGCCCTCCCTCGGCCCGCCCGCCGGGAGGGCGCTCACCCGACTGCGGGCGCTGCGCTGGTGCGTCCCGGGCGGGTGACCCAGGCTCGGGGGAGGACTGCGGGAGCGAGCGCACCCCGGGCGTACGGCCGGTGGGAACGGAGCGTGGCTGGGATGGAGACTTCGCCGGTCGTCGCGGGCGTGGACGGCTCCGCGGCGAGCCTCGACGCGGTCGCGGTCGCCGCTCGGGAGGCGAAGCTGCGCGGATGCGGGCTGCGGGTCGTGCACGCGTTCCTCTGGCCGGCCTTCGGCGCCTACCCCGGCTCCGCCGCGATGCTCCCGGGCGACACCGCGCTGCGCGACGAGGCCGAGAAGGTCGTCGCCGACGCCGTGGCGCACGCCCGGGAGACGGCGCCCGGCGTGCGGGCCGACGGGGCCCTCGTGACCGGCGAGGTGGTGCGGGTCCTGGTCGAGGAGACAGAGAACGCGCAGTTGGCGGTGGTCGCCGGCCGCGGCCTCGGCGCGTTCGTCCGGCTGCTCGTGGGCTCCACGGCGGCCGCCCTGTCCGCGTACGGCCACTGCCCCGTGCTCGTCGTACGCGGCGGCGGGCCCGGCCCCGGCGGGCCGGTGCTGCTCGCGGTCGACGGGTCACCCGCGGGGGCCGCGGCCGTCGACTTCGCCTTCGCCGAGGCCGCCCGGCGGGACGCCGGCCTCGTCGCCATGCACGTATGGAGCGCCTGGACCCGGTACTCGCCGCGCGCCGGCAACCCCGCCAGGACCGCCGCGGAAGGACCCGCCGCGGAGGGCGACCGGGTGCTCGCCGAGGCGGTGGCGGGAGCCGAGACGGCGTACCCGGGCGTACGGGCCGAGCGCACCGCCGTCGAGGGCTCGGCCAGGGAGCTGCTGATCGAGGCGAGCAAGGACGCCGGCCTCCTCGTCACCGGCGCCCGCGGCCACGGCGGCTTCGCCGGGCTGCTCCTCGGCTCGGTCAGCCACGCACTCCTGCAGCACGCGCACTGCCCGGTCGCCGTCGTACGCGGTGCGGGCGAGCGGCCGTGACCGGCCCCGGCCGCGCCCCGCCCGCGCTCCCCGCGCGCACCAACCCCGCCCGGAACGGCCCGGAACGGCCCTGACCGGCCCTGACACCCGCCGCACCGACGGCCGAAGGACCTGGAGAGGCACGATGGACACCTCGCTCACCCCCACGGCGCTCGCGGAGCTGCGCGAGCGGCGCCCGTACCCCGCCGTGTCGCTCACGCTGCCCACGCACCGGCGGGCGCCCCGGAACGCCGAGGACTCCGTACGGCTCCGCAACGTGCTGGCCGAGGCCGATCGGCAGCTCGACCGCGACCCCGGGGTGACCCGCGCGGCCCGCGACGAGGTCCGCGCGCAGCTCGCCGCGGCGGCCGACGAGACCGACCTCTCCCGGGCGCTCGACGGCCTCGTCATCTACGCCACCGTGGCCGAGCACCACGTGTACGCCCTCCCGCGCCGCGTCCCCGAACGGGTCGTGCTCGCCGAGTCGTTCCTCACCCGCAACCTGGTGGCCGCCTACGCGGCGCAGCGACCGTACTGGGTGCTCTCCCTGGCCGCCGACCGCGTCACCCTCTGGAGCGGCTCGGGGCAGGACGTCACCGAGGCCACCGCCGGCGGCTTCCCCATGACCAGAAGCCAGGAGAACCCGGACGCGGAGCGCGAGGAGCGGATCGGGGACACCCCCAGCACGTTCCGCGACGAGGAGGTCCGCGCCTTCCTGCGCGACGCCGACGCGGCCCTGCACACCGTCCTCGCCAAGGACCCCAGACCCCTCTACGCCACCGGCGAGGACGCGGCCCTCGCCCTCCTCGCCGAAGCCGGCACCGCCGCCGCGACCGCCGTCCACATCTCCCACGGCGGCCTGGCCCAGGGCCCCCCGGACGCGGTCGCCCGCGCCGTCGCCCCGGCCCTGGAGACCCAGGCGCGCCGGCACGCCGACGCGGCCGTCCGCGCCCTGGACGACGCCGTGGGCCGCCGGGCCTTCGCGGGCGGCGTGGACGAGGTGTGGTCGAAGGTCTCCGACGGCCGCGTCCACCGCCTGGTCGTCGAGGAGAACTACCGCATCACCGTCCGCTCGGCCGGCGACGACCACCTGGTCCCCGCCGAGGACGACAACCCGGAGGCCCGCCACGACATCGTGGACGAGATCGTCGAGAAGGCGCTCGACACCGGCGCGGACGTCACGTTCGTCCCCGACGACGCCCTCGCGGACCACGGGCGGATCGCGGCCGTGCTGCGCTACTGAACGGCCCCGGGGATCTTCCCGCACGGCGAGCGATGACTTTCCGCTGTCGGTGCCGTCGTAAAGGATGACCGCAAGCGGCGGAGGGCCCGCCTCCGCCGAGCCACCACCTCATCGGGAGTTGTCGACTCATGCGCACTCTTGTCAGCACCGCTTTCGTCTCCCTCGACGGCGTCGTGGAAGCCCCGGGCGGCGAGCCCGGGTACCGCAACTCCGGCTGGACCTTCAAGGACGTCGACTTCGTCCCCGAGGCGTACGAGATCAAGGCCCGGGAGCAGGAGGAGTCCGGCGCCCTGATGCTGGGGCGGCGCAGCTACGAGGCGTTCAGCCCGGTGTGGCCGGGCATGGACGAGTTCGCCAGATACCGGGTCCTGCCGAAGTACGTCGTGTCCACCACCCTCGCCGAGGACGACCTCGTCACCGACTGGGGGGACATCACCATTCTGCGCTCGCTGGACGACGTCGCCGCCCTGAAGGAGACCGAAGGCGGCCCCATCATCGTGCACGGCAGCGCCGACCTGAACCACAGCCTCTCCGACGCCGGCCTCATCGACCGCTACCACCTGCTGGTCTTCCCCCTGCTGCTGGGTGCGGGCAAGCGCCTGTACAGCGACACGTCCAGGGACACCCAGAAGCTGAAGCTGGTCGAGCACGAGGTCTACTCCAACGGCCTGCAGAAGAACGTGTTCGACGTCGTCCACTGACTCCCGGCGGTGTACGGTCCGCGCCTCCCCGGACGCGGGCGCGTGACGCGGGCCGTACCGCCGACGGCTTCACCAACGGCGGTGTCCGCAGGATCGGCATCGGCCGCTACGGACGTCGGAGCCGTCCGCCGAAGAAGCGCCACACCGTCGCCCCGGGCGACGGTGTGGCGGACCTCAGCCGAGTTCCTCGGCGAGCCCGACCACGATGCCTTCGGGGCCGCGGACGACGTCCTCGATGTCGTCGACGGCGAACATGGCGCGCCGGAGGCCGAGCGTGTTCACCGGAGCGTCCTTCGGTTCGGGGGTGAGGGCCTGGGGCCGGTGGAACTTCGCCAGCTCCACTCGCCCGTGGCCGCCCGGGACGCGGAGCATGGCGACGTCCTGCCGGACGTCCTCCAGCCCGATCACCTGCTCCGCCCCGGGCCAGTCGAGCGGACCCTTGCCCTCCAGTTCCATGCCGAGTTCGACGAAGAACGCGATGACCGCGTCGAGGTCGTCGACGACGATGAGGACGTTGTCCATCCGCTTGAGCGCCATGGCGGGGGCCTCCTTTGTGTGGCACGGCCACGGTAGCCGCTGCCGCCCGCGGAGGCAGGGCTGACGGGCGCGTTCAGGCGAGGGGGCCGCTGCTCAGAGCGGCGTCCGCCATCTTCTGGAGGTCCGCGCGGCCGACGCCGCCCGCGGCCTGGACGGCGATGCCGAAGGCCAGCGTGGCGACGTAGCGGGCCAGCACGCCCGGGTCGCTCTCCGGCGGCAGGTCGCCCTCGCCGACGGCCCGCTCGAAGCGGTCGCGGAGGCGGGAGTACGCGGCGCCGCGCCAGTCGGCGAGGAGGTCGCGGACGTCCCGGCCGGCGTCGCCCGCGGCCAGGGCGCCCTGGACGCCCATGCAGCCGCGGGGGTGGGCCGGGCGGGTGGTGGTGCGGATGACGCCGGTGAGGACCGCGGTGGCGACCTCGCGGGCGGTGGGTTCCTCCAGGGCGCGGGCCAGGTAGGCGCTGGGGCCTTCGCTGTAGCGGGCGAGGGCCTTGCGGAAGAGTTCCTCCTTGTTGCCGAAGGCCGTGTACATGCTGGTGGTGGAGATGCCCATCGCGCTGGTCAGCGTGGCCAGGCTGGCGCCCTCGTAGCCGTGTTCCCAGAAGGTCAGCATGGCGCGTTCGAGCGCCTCGTCGGCGTCGAATCCGCGCGGCCGGCCCATCGGGCCGCTCTTCCCGGTCGCCATGCCGCCCAGCCTACCTCTTCCGCATCGATCGATGCGGAAGTGTGCTACGTTCCACTTCTGTAGCGATCGATGCGGAAGTCTGCCGCCGTGCCACGAGGAGACGCATGACCATCACGCTGATCACCGGCGCCAACAAGGGCATAGGGTTCGAGACGGCCAGGCAACTGCTGGAGCTGGGCCACGACGTCTACCTCGGCGCGCGCGACGCCGACCGCGGCGGGAAGGCCGCGGCGGCGCTTGGCGCACGGTTCGTCCAGCTCGACGTGACCGACGACGCGTCGGTGAACGCGGCGCTGGCGGCGATCGGTTCGGCCGCCGGACGGCTCGACGTCCTGGTGCACAACGCCGGCATCCTGGGGTACGGGGTCATGGACGGGCCCACGGCGCTGCGGGTCTTCGACACCAACGCGGTGGGGATCGTGCGGGTGACGGAGGCGGCGCTGCCGCTGCTGCGGAAGTCCGCCGACCCGACGGTGGTGACCGTGTCGAGCAGCGCCGGGTCGTTCTGGGCGGTGAACAACCCGGACCGGCCGGAGTTCCACCTGCCGGCCGCGCTGTACTCCGCGTCCAAGTCCGCGGCCACGATGCTCACCGTCCAGTACGCCAAGTCCCAGCCGGGCATCAGGTTCAACGCGGTCGAGCCCGGGTTCACCGCCACCGACCTGACCGCGGGGTTCGGGGGCGGCCGGACGCCGGAGGAGAGCGCCCGGACGGTGGTGCGGCTGGCGACCCTCGGCGCGGACGGGCCGACGGGGACGTTCACGGACGAGGAGGGCGAACTGCGCTGGTAGCGAGGAGGGTGACGGCGCGTGGGGAGCGCGGATGGGGGAGGTGCTTCGGGCCGTGACCGGTACCGGGAGGTGACACCAGCCCTAAGGGGCGGAGGGGGGGTAACCCCTACCAAGGCCGGGGGGATCCCCGATCGTGCGGAGACAGCGTGATCCGTAACTTCGAGGGTGCCAGCGCCACAGCGGTGCACACCCGAAATCGGAGGACCCCGTGATCCAGCTTCCCAGCCGCCCGGCCGTCGCGGCGTTCGCCCGGTTCGTGGTCTGCGGTGGCGGCCTCGGACTGGCCTCCAGCGGCGCGCTCGTGCTCCTCGACGGGGTCATGTCGATGCTGGTCGCCAACGCGCTGATCACCGTGGTCTCGACGCTGCTCGCCACCGAGCTGCACGGCCGGGTGTCCTTCCGCAGCGAGCGCGGCGGCTGGCGCGTCCACCTCCAGTCCGCCCTGACGGTCGCCGTCTCCTACGCCTTCACCACCGCCGCCCTCCTGGCCCTCCACGCCCTGCAGCAGTCCCCCTCGGTCGCCACCGAACAGGCCGTCTACCTCTCCGCCTCCGCCCTCGCGGGCATAGGCCGCTTCGCCGTCCTCCGCGCCGTCGTCTTCGCCGACACCCGCCGCACCCCCCGCGCTCCGGCACTCGCCAGGACGCCGGTCGCCAGGGCGTCGGTCGCGATGGCCGCGTAGCACGCCCCGGGGCCGCCCCCTCACGGCGCGCCGGCCGCCGGTCCGGTGCCGAAGTTCCAGGTCCGCGGCAGCGGCTCGTCGCACACCGCGCACCAGAACTCCTCGTCCCGCACGACATTGGTGGCCCGGCAGCGCGGACAGCGACGGAAGACGAACTCGTGGGTGAACCCCGCCGGTTGCGGTACGCCGAGCCTTCTCAGAGCGGCGCTCACCGCCGGCCACGAGCACGGGTCCGGGCAGTAGCCGGTCGACTGGTTCGTGACCTCCTCGACGTGCCATCCGGAGCCCGAACGGATCAGCGTGATCTCGCCGGCGGCCAGCACGTTCTCCCCCCGCGCGCAGGCGACGTGCTCGCTGCGCCTGGGGGCCAGCAGCAGACTGCCGTTCAGGTCGACGACGTACGTCATCGGCTCCCCGAACTCCGCGCCAGCGCAGGTGTCCGCCAGCGTGTCGAGACCGGCCGTGGACGTGACGGGCCACCCGCCGGGACCGCCGACCGCCGCCCGCAGGAGATGCCGCGGCCCGACGTAGCGGTAGCCGAGCGCTCCGATGGTCACCCGCCCAGGATAGGAAGCCGCCGAACGCACACCGAACTTCTTTTGCCGCACACGACATAGGGTCGCCACCGCGCACGCGTCTAAAGAGGTGAAGGACCACCGGGAGACGACCGATCACGGGGAACCATGGATGATGAGGAAGAGCGCCGCTTCCGCGAGTTCGTCGCCGCACGCTCACCCGTGCTGATGCGCACGGCGACCCTCCTGACCGGCGGCGACACCCACGCCGCGGAGGACCTGCTGCAGACGGCGCTGGCGAGGGCGGCAGGGCGCTGGGGGAGGCTGGAGAACCCCGAGGCGTATGTGCGGCAGGTGCTCTACCGGCAGCAGGTGAGCGTGTGGCGGCTGCTGCGCACGCGCCGCGAGACCACGGTGGCCGAACTCCCCGACGCCGCCGCGCGCGAGGACGTCACCGGCGCCGCCGAGACGAGGATTCAGGTGCGCCGGGCGCTGGGCCGGCTGACGGGGCGTCAGCGCACCATGCTGGTGCTGCGCTACTTCGAGGACTGCACCGAGGGTGAGGTGGCCGAACTGCTCGGCTGCTCGGTGGGCACGGTCCGCGGCACGACACACCGGGCCCTGGCCAAGCTCCGCGCGCTGGTGCCGGAGCTGGACCCCGGCGCCGCGTCCCGCGGCCCCGACATCGGCAACTCGCCCGCGGAGGTGTGGAAGTGAGCGCTGACCAGACGTTGCGGGAGACACTCCGCGAATGGGCCGAGGAGACACCGCCCCCGGCCGACCCGGATCTGGCGGGGCGGGCCCTCCTCCGGCGCCGCCGGCGCCGGGCGACCACGCTGACGGTGGCAACCGCCGCCTTCGCGCTGCTGGCGGGCGGGGTGGCGGTGCCGGTGCTGACGGACGACAAGCGGTCGGGCTCCTCGGGGCCGGCGGTGCCCGACGACGTGTCCGCGTACCCGGACGAGTCGCCGCCGCGCCATCTGATCGCCGCCGGGGACGTCGCGGTGTCGGCCTATCAGGCGGAACGCACGATCCGGGAGCAGGGCGGGGTCGAGCAGACGACCTACACCTGGAACCTGTACGACCCGGGAACGGGCCGGTACGAGAAGACGCGTTGGGGCTGGGTGGACGTCGCCCCCGGGATGCGGCGGGCCGCCGTGCTGGAGAAGACGCTGCCCGCGTCCCGGGTGGGGATTCTCGACCTGGCCACCCGGAAGGTGACGAAGTGGATCCCGTTGGAGCACGAGGCGGGCGGGGTGCGGTGGTCGCCGGACGGACAGCGGCTGGCTGTGACCACGTACAGCGGATACCCGGACGTGGAGATCGAAGACCCCGCGCTCTTCACGTCCCATGCGAGGACCGGCTATTACCTGGTCGACGTCGACTCGGGCCGGAAGGAATACCTTCCGATGGGAGTCGAGAGGGACGACGCGCTCATCCGGGCCGGCCGTGCCGACGTGCGGTGGAGCCGGGACGGCACGATGCTGGCGGTTCTGAGCCCGCCGGGCGGTGCCATGGAGGTCTGGTACGACCTGGACGGGCGGGTGGGCGAGAAGGCCCCCGCGTACGAGGGTCTGAACGCACCGCCCTCGGGCCCGTCCCCGGACGGGCGCTACTACACCGTGGGGGACGGCTGGAGAGCGACTGTGAAGGAGGCACGGACGAACCGGCCGGTCGGTGGGTCGAACGGGGGCATGATCCTCGCCTGGGCCGACAGCGACCGCTTGGTGCGCTGGGACTGCCGGCCGGAAACCCACTGCACGCAGGACATGGGCGAACGACTGGTGCTGACCGACACCACGGGCCGCACCAAGATCCCCCTCACCGGCTCCCGGTACAGCAACGGCCCCAAGGACTGGAACCCCCTGATCACCCCCCGCTGACACACCCACGCCGCCCCTCGGAGAGCCCCGCGGGCCCCCGCCGCGGGGCTCGTCCCCGCACCGGCCGAACCGCGTGCGATACGGCGTGCATCGTAGGGCTGCGGGGGTGGTCGAAGGCGCCGGAGAAGGGGGCGGGCCGGCCCCCGCGTAAGGGGCCGGCCCGGTGGGGTGGGAGTGTCAGCGCAGGTCGAAGCGGTCCAGGTTCATGACCTTGTCCCACGCCGCGACGAAGTCGTGCACGAACTTCTCCTTCGCGTCGTCGCTCGCGTACACCTCCGCCACCGCGCGCAGCTCCGAGTTCGAGCCGAAGACCAGGTCCGCGCGCGTGCCCGTCCACCTGACCTCGCCGGTCCGGTCGCGGCCCTCGAAGAGCTGGCCGTCGCCGTTGGCCGACGTCCACGTGGTGTCGAGGTCGAGCAGGTTGACGAAGAAGTCGTTCGTCAGGGTGCCCGGGGTCCCGGTGAGGGCGCCGTGGGGGGACTGCTGGTGGTTGGCGCCCAGGACGCGCAGGCCGCCGACGAGGACCGTCATCTCCGGCGCGGTCAGGGTGAGGAGGTTGGCGCGGTCGAGGAGCAGGTACTCGGCCGGGAGGGGCTGGTCCTTCGTCAGGTAGTTGCGGAAGGCGTCCGAGGTCGGCTCCAGCGCGGCGAAGGACTCGGTGTCCGTCTCGTCCTGGGTGGCGTCCGCACGGCCCGGCGCGAACGGGACCCGGACCTCGACGCCGCCGTCCCCGGCCGCCTTCTCCACGCCCGCCGCGCCGGCGAGGACGATCAGGTCCGCCAGCGAGATCCGCTTGCCGCCGGACTGCGCCGCGTTGAACTCCTCCTGCACGCCCTCCAGCGTGCGCAGCGTACGCGCCAGGCGGTCGGGCTCGTTGACGTCCCAGCCGATCTGCGGCTGCAGGCGGACACGTGCGCCGTTGGCGCCGCCGCGCTTGTCGCTGCCCCGGTACGTCGACGCCGACGCCCACGCCGTGGAGACCAGCTCGGAGACCGACAGGCCGGACTCCAGCACCCGGGCCTTCAGCGCCGCGACGTCGGCGGCGTCGACCAGCTCGTGGGTGACCTCCGGCAGCGGGTCCTGCCAGATCAGGTTCTCGGCCGGCACCTCCGGGCCGAGGTAGCGCACCTTCGGGCCCATGTCGCGGTGGGTGAGCTTGAACCAGGCCCGGGCGAAGGCGTCCGCGAACTCCGCGGGGTTGTCCTTGAAGCGCCGCGAGATCTGCTCGTACGACGGGTCGAAGCGCAGCGACAGGTCCGTCGTCAGCATCCGCGGCTCCTGCCGCTTCGACGGGTCGTGGGCGTCGGGCACGGTGCCCGCGCCGGCGCCGTCCTTCGGCCGCCACTGGTGGGCGCCCGCGGGGCTCTTGAACAGCTCCCACTCGTAGCCGAAGAGGATCTCGAAGAAGCTGTTGTCCCAGGCGGTGGGGGTGTCGGTCCAGGTGACCTCGAGGCCGCTGGTGATCGCGTCGCCGCCCTTGCCGGTGCCGTGGGTGCTGATCCAGCCCAGGCCCATGGCCTCCATCGGGGCGCCCTCGGGGGCGGGGCCGACGGCGTCGGCGGGGCCGTTGCCGTGGGTCTTGCCGAAGGTGTGGCCGCCGGCGATGAGGGCGACGGTCTCCTCGTCGTTCATCGCCATCCGGTGGAAGGTCTCGCGGATGTCGCGGGCCGCGGCGATCGGGTCGGGGTTGCCGTTGGGGCCCTCGGGGTTGACGTAGATGAGGCCCATCTGCACGGCGCCGAGCGGGTTCTCCAACTGGCGGTCGCCGCTGTAGCGGGTGTCGCCGAGCCACTCGGTCTCCGGGCCCCAGTAGACGTCCTCCTCGGCCTCCCAGACGTCCGCGCGCCCGCCGGCGAAGCCGAAGGTCGAAAAGCCCATCGTCTCCAGTGCGACGTTGCCGGAGAGGATCATCAGGTCGGCCCAGGACAGGCTCTGGCCGTACTTCTGCTTCACCGGCCACAGCAGCCGGCGGGCCTTGTCGAGGTTGCCGTTGTCCGGCCAACTGTTCAGCGGCGCGAAGCGCTGCTGACCGGAGCCCGCGCCGCCACGGCCGTCGTGGATGCGGTACGTGCCGGCGCTGTGCCACGCCATCCGGATGATCAGCGGGCCGTAGTTGCCGAAGTCGGCGGGCCACCAGTCCTGCGAGGTCGTCAGGACCTCGGCGATGTCCCGCTTGACCGCCGCCAGGTCCAGGCTCGCGAACGCCTCGGCGTAGTCGAAGTCCTCGCCGAGGGGATTGGAGGCGGGCTGGTTCTTGGCGAGGATCTTCACGTTCAGGCGCTCGGGCCACCACTGGCGGTTGCCGCCGCCCTGGGTCGGGTGCGGGGCGCGGCCGTGTGCGACGGGGCAGCCTGTCGCGCCCTCCGGGGTGGTGTCGGTGACGTGTGCTTCAGGCTTGTCGGCCATGAAAATCCTTCCGGACCATGCGGTTGAGGGTGCGGTGCTCGGGGGCCGCGGGGCGGAGGAAGTACGGAAGCGCCGGGGCAGGCCGGGGTGAACCGTGCGGTTTGGCCGGTTTACACCTGGACGCAACCCTCGAACCGGGCTCCGGGCAGCCGTGCGGTTCGAAACGGCGGCGTACGCGCATGTCGGAGTCTTCGTCTCCTGCCGTACGTGGTCTTCCTGTTTCCTGTGGCTGTCGCCGTCTCCGATCCTACGGTGGACAGATTCTAAGTCAAGAAGCACGCCAACTTCATATCGGATCGGAGCAACAGGTACCCGACGGATTCGGACATTCGTCGCAGAGGTGGTGTACGCGCGGGAGAGCCGTCGGGGAGGCGCGAAAGGGCGTCGCGGGGGCGGGTCAGAGCCAGCCGTTGCGGCGGAAGCCCCGGTGCACCACGGAGCACGCCACCGCGATGACGAGCAGCGTCGCCGGATACCCGTAGACCGAGCCCAGCTCCGGCATGTGGTCGAAGTTCATCCCGTACACCCCGCACACCATGGTCGGGATCGCGATGATCGCCGCCCACGCCGTGATCTTCCGCATGTCCTCGTTCTGCGCCACGGTCACCTGCGCCAGATGCGCCTGGAGGATGGAGTCCAGCAGCGTGTCGTACGCCGCTATCTGGTCGGTGATCCGCTGCAGATGGTCGGCCACGTCCCGGAAGTACGTCCGTATCCCTGCCGCGATGTGCGGCATGGGGCTGGTGGCGAGCCGCTGCAGCGGCCGGTCCAGTGGGGCGACGGCCCGGCGCAGCTCCATCAGCTCGCGCTTGAGCTGGTAGATCCGGCCCGCGTCGCCGCGGTGGGCGTGCTCGCTGAAGACGGCGGACTCCACGTCGTCGATGTCGCGCTGCACCGCGTCGGTCGCGAGGTAGTCGTCGACGACGTGGTCGGCTATCGCGTGCAGCACCGCCGCCGGGCCCTGGGCCAACTGCTCCGGCGACGCCTCCAGCGTCTCGCGCAGCGGGCCCAGCGAGCCGTGCGGCCCGTGCCGGACGGTGATCACGAAGTCGGGTCCGGCGAAGACCATCAGCTCGCCGGTGTCGACCACCTCGCTGGTCGCGGTCAGCTCCGCGTGCTCCACGTAGCGCACGGTCTTGAAGACGGCGAACAGCGTGTCGTCGTACCGCTCGACCTTGGGCCGCTGGTGCGCGTGCACCGCGTCCTCGACCGCCAGCGGATGCAGCCCGAACAGGTCCGCGAGCCCGGCGAGCTCCTCCTCGCGCGGCTCGTGCAGCCCGATCCACACGAAGCCCTGCCCGCGCCTGCGCACGTGGCCCAGCGCCTCGGCGGCCGGGCAGTTGCCCTGCTGGAGGCGCACGCCGTCCAGATACGACACGCAGTTCACCACGGCGCTGCCGAGCGGCGAGCGGGCGTGGTGGCTCAGGTCCACGGTGCGCCGGGGTGCCCTGCGCACCACGTGGCGGAGGCTTTTGATCATCGACACTGCGGGCTCCTTCGGCGGACCGGTGCCAGTCTGCCACCGGTCCGCCGCGCGCCGGACGCGCCCCGGCGATCACCCACCGGGGCGCAGAGAGCGGGGGAGCGCGGTCAGTGCCCGGCCGCACGCCCCCGGCGGCGCTGCACGTAGATGCGCCCGTCCTCGCCGCCGGTCCACTCCAGCCGCACGACGCCGGGGACGGCGGCGTCGGCGATGCGGGCGGGGTCCGCCCAGTAGCCGAAGTTGGGGTTGCGGAAGAACGTCGCCCACAGCCTGCCGTCCGCGTCGGCGAAGAAGTTGTTGTGCCCGGCGCCCACGCCCGCGGTCCAGCGCCTGGAGTACGGGCCCTCGAAGCGGTCGGCGACGGCCACCACCGCGTCGTACTGGTACTGCACGCGGCCGGTGCCGCCCGGCTCGTACGCGTGCCGCGTGCTGCCGTACGGATCGAGCGAGGCCCTGTTCCACGCGGCGTGCAGCAGGAAGTACTTCCCGCGGTGCCGGAAGACGTACGCGCCCTCCAGATACGGCTCGGGGGAGTACCGCTGCTGCGCGAAGCGCGGCAGCGCCGTCGTCGGGACGATGTCCTCCATGTCGTCGCGGAACTTCGCGTACAGGTCGTTGTGGAGGACCAGCCAGGCGTCGTCGCCCTCGCTGTACAGGCTGCCGTCGATGTGGTGGTACGCGCCGGGCTCGATGAACGACGGGCCGCCCCTGACCGGGTCGCCGAAGGGCTTGTCGAGGCTGCCCTCGACCAGCCGGTACGGGCCCTCCACCCCACCCTCGCTCACCAGCATGAACGAGCCGACCAGCCGTGAGTGGTCACCCATGCACGCGACGATGTACCAGCGCCCGCGGAAGTAGTGCACCTCCGGCGCCCAGGCGTTGGCGCGCTTGCCGAACATGTCGTCGTGCCAGTACTCCTGCCACGGCGCGACGACGGTGCGCCCCGGCCGGTTCTCGCCGGCGAACTCCGGCGACCACACCTTCCCCTTCTCCGCACCCGGCCGGATCCCGGTGGTGTCGGCAAGCCGCCAGGGCCCGCGCAGGGAGCGGGCCGTCCACACGAAGATCCCGTCGTTCCACGGGCTCGCGGTCTCCAGGCCCGGCACGCGGCTGGTGCCGGTGGCGACGTACAGCGGACGGCCGCCGACGTCGAAGCAGTTGACGTAGGTGTCACGCATCCAGACCCGGCCGATCTCCTCGTCGCGGGGCCGCAACTCCAGCGGCAGCACGAAGGAGTTGTCCTCGCGGGGCCAGAGGTCGGCGCGGGTGTCGGCCAGGCCGTACGGCTCGGGGTCGGGCCAGTTCCCCGGGTTGCCGCCCTCGCCGCCCCCGCCGCCGGCCGGGCCCGCCGTGCCGGGAGCCGCGGACGCGGGTACGGGCGCCAGCGCCGCCGCCGCGCCCACGGAGCCGGCGCCCGCCAGCAGGGACCGCCGGCCGATGGACGAACCGCTCGCTGAGTGGGTCATCTTCTCTCGTCCTCCCTCGTCGTGCCGCGCACGCCGGCGGCCCCGGGACCTGTCGTCGCGCACAGCATGCGAACGCCCGAAGATTTTCGTCAACAGGTCGGAAAAATAATCCGGTCGGCGCCTGCGCCCGGCCGGGTCCGCGCCCCCGGCCATCGCCGCAGGTCACGCACGACCCATCGTGCGGCAGCCGCAACGGAGTTTTGTGACGGGAGTCTTGCGGCCCTGTGTTTCTTTTTTCCGACCTGTTGACGAAAAACGCGGGGCGTCTCCATGCTGTCGGCCATGCACCCCTCCGCCGGCCCCCTCTCCCGCCTCCGCCGCGAGCACGAAGAGCTCGTGCTCTCCCTGCTGCGCAAGCACGGGCCCCTCAGCCGCGGCGAACTCGGGACCCGCTGCGGGCTGTCCCGCACCACGCTCTACGACATCGTCGGCGACCTCGTCGCCAGCGGCGCGGTCGTCGCCGCCGTGCCGCTGGCCGAGGAGCGGCGCCGCGGCCGGCCCGTGGAGAAGCTGTCCCTCAACCCCGACGCCGGGCAGGCACTCGGCATCGACTTCGCCCGCCGCGCCGTCCACGTCGCGGCCGTCAACGTCGCCCACGAGATCGTCGGCACCGCCAGCGAGCAGCACGCCCCCGACCTGGCGTGGGAGGAGCGCGTACGGCTCGCCGAACGGCTCGTCGGCACCCTCACCGGCGGCGCGCTGCGCCTCGGCGCACTCGACGCCGTCGGCGTCGGCGTCGTCGGCCCCATCGGCGCCCCCGGCGACCTCACCGCCGGCGACAGGCGCCTCGACGTACTCTCCGACCTGCTGCGCAAGAGCTTCGGCGTGCCCGTACTGCTCGACAACAACACCCGCCTCGCCGCGCTCGCCGAAGCCACCTGGGGCGCCGCCGCCGACGACGCCGACGTGCTCTACCTGCGGGTCTCGCACGGCGTCGGCGGCGGCCTCGTCGTCGGCGGCTCGCTGCACCGCGGCGCCTTCGGGCTCTCCGGCGAACTCGGCCACGTCACCGCCGTACCGGCCGGCGCACCCTGCGAGTGCGGCGGCACCGGCTGTCTGGAGACCGTGGCCTCCGTCGGCGCCGTACTCGACGCCTACCGCGCCGCGGGCGGACGCGCCGGCGACCTCGCCGCCTTCACCGCCGCGCTGTCCGCGGGCGACGCCGCGGCCCGCGCCGTCCTCGCCGTCGCCGGCGCCCACATCGGCACCGTGCTCGCCGCCGTCTGCAACGCGATCGGCCCCGGCGTGATCGTCATCGGCGGCGAACTCGCCCGCACCGGCGAGGCGCTCACCGGCCCCGTCGAGAAGGCGCTCGGCGCGCACATCATGCCCGCCTCCCGCGACCGCGTGGTGCTGCGCCCCGCGACCCTCGGCGCCACCGGCGGCGCGCTCGGCGCCATCGCGCTGGTGCTGCACGAATCCCCGCTCCTGTCCCACTACCCCGCAGAAACCGATCCCGAGGACGACGCGTGCGACGCGTGAAACGAACGAGGTGCGTATGGCCGTGATCACCACACCCCGCAAGCGGGCCGCCCAGCCGCGTGCGCGCCGCACCGAGCGGCGCGGCCAGGTCCGCTCCCTCGTCCTGAACGTCATCGCCCTGGCCACGGGCGTGGCCGTCTGGGCGGTGCTGGCCGCGCTCAACGTCGAGAGCCTGCCGGGGCCGCTCGCCGTGGCGCAGAAGGCCGGCGACCTGATCTCCGACGGCACCCTCGCCGACGACCTGCTCGCCAGCCTGCGCCGCGTCTTCACCGGCTTCGCGCTCGGCACCGCGCTGGCGATCCCCGTCGGCTTCCTCATGGGCTGGTATCCCACGGCCCGCGGGCTGCTGGAGCCGTACGTCCAGTTCTTCCGCACCATCCCGCCGCTGGCGCTCATCCCGCTGGCGATCGTGCTGATGGGCATCGGCGAGACCCCGAAGGTCTTCGTCATCTTCCTGGCGGCGTTCCTGTCCTGCGTCGTCGCCGCCTTCCAGGGCGTGGTCGACGTCGACCGCACCCTCATCAACGCCGCCCGGGTCCTCGGCGCCTCCGACCGCGTCATCTTCCTGAAGGTCGTCATCCCGGCGTCGACCCCGTTCATCCTCGTCGGCATGCGCATCGGCCTCGGCGCCGCCTGGGCCACCGTGGTGGCGGCGGAGCTGATCGCCGCCCAGGAGGGCCTGGGCTTCCGCATGCAGTACGCACAGACCTACTACGACCTCGACACCATCTTCGTGGGACTCATCACCATCGGCGTGCTCGGCCTGGTCATGGACCGGCTGCTGCTGCTCGCCGAGCGGCGTCTCACCGGCTGGCAGGAGCGGCGATGACCGAGACAACCGAGAAAATCTCCTTCCGGGACGTCGTGAAGACCTTCCCGATGAAGGGCACCGACTTCACCGCCCTCGACGGGGTGTCCCTGGACATCGCCGACCGCGAGTTCGTCACCGTCGTCGGCCCCTCCGGCTGCGGCAAGAGCACGCTGCTCAACATGGCCGCCGGGCTCGCCGAGCCCACCTCGGGCGACGTCCTGGTCGACGGCAGCCCCGTCACCGGGCCGGGCCCCGAACGCGGCGTGATCTTCCAGCAGTACGCGCTCTTCCCCTGGCTGACGGTGCGCCGGAACGTCGAGTTCGGGCTGCGGCTCGCCGGCCTGCCGGCGGACGAGCGCAGGAAGCGGGCCGACAGCGCCATCGAGCTGGTCGGCCTCACCGACTTCGCCGACGCGCTGCCCAAGACGCTGTCCGGCGGCATGAAGCAGCGCTGCGCCATCGCCCGCGCGTACGCGGTCAACCCGCAGGTGCTGCTGATGGACGAGCCGTTCGGGGCCCTGGACGCGCTGACCCGGGTGCAGTTGCAGGACCAGCTCCTGGACACCTGGAGCCAGGACAAGCGCACCGTCATGTTCATCACCCACGACGTCGACGAGGCGGTCTACCTGGCCAGCCGGGTGGTGGTGATGGCCGCCCGCCCCGGGCGCATCCACCGGATCGTCGACGTCGCGCTGCCCTACCCCCGTACCGAGGAGATCCGGCTGTCACCCGAGTTCGGCCGGATACGCAACGAGGTCTGGCACTCCGTCTACCACCAGGGCACCGCCCCGGCCGCGGCCTGACCCCGTACCCCCCCCGTACCCCCGTACCCCCGCACCCCCGAACGCCCCTGGATCCCCGCAGACTTCGGCACCGCTCAGCACACCCGAAAGGACCCCTCCGCCATGCGTGCGACCCGTCGTACCCTCGCCCTCTCACTCACGGTAGCGCTCATCTCACTTCCGGTAGCCGCCTGCTCCGACGACGGCGGCGGCGGTGGCGGGGCGGACGCCTCCACCGTCCGCTTCGGCTACATCAACGACTACAACGGCGCGAGCCTCCTCGCGATCGCCGAGAAGCAGGGCCTGTGGAAGAAGGCCGGTCTCGACGCCGAGATATCCGTCTTCAACAACGGCCCCATCCAGATCCAGGCCCTCGGCGCCGGCGACCTGGACTTCGGCTACATCGGCCCAGGCGCCATGTGGCTGCCCGCCTCCGGCAAGGCCGACGTCATCGCCGTCAACACCCTCGGCTACGCCGACCGCGTCATCGCCCAGCCCGGCATCTCCTCGCTCGCCGGCCTGAAGGGCAAGAAGGTCGGCGTCCCCGAGGGCACCTCCGGCGACATGGCGCTCAACCTCGCGCTCCAGGAGGAGGGCATGTCCATCGACGACGTGGAGAAGGTGCCGATGGACCCCGCGACCATCGTCTCCGCCTTCTCCTCCGGGCAGATCGACGGCGCGGGCCTGTGGTACCCGATGATCGACGAGATCAAGGCCAAGGTGCCCGACCTCGAAGAGGTCGCCAGCACCCGCGACTTCGAGGACAGCTTCTTCCCCAACGCCTTCGTCGCCGGCACCGGCGTCGACCCCGAGCTGTCCACCAAGGTCATCGGCGTGCTCCAGGAGGCCAACGACTGGCGCTTCGAGAACCCCGACGAGGCCGTCGCCGACACCGCCGCGATGCTCAAGCTGGACGAGGAGAAGGTCAAGGCCGACGCCGCCAACCAGGAGGTCCTGGCCACCAAGGACCTCGTCGCCAAGACCGAGGACGGCACCGTCGGCGACTGGCTGAACGACCTCGCCGAGTTCTTCGTCGGCACCGGCCAGCTCGACGAGGCACCCGACCCGGCGGAGTACTACCTCGGCGACCTCTACACGAAGGCGTCCGCCAAGTCAGCTTCTCGGTCCTGAAGTGCGGGCTTGACGGCCCGGCGGGTCTTCACACCGATTCGCGCTCCCGGCTGCCCCCTACGACAGGACGGCCACGGGTCGCATCCACCACAGAGAGGAGGTGCTAGGTCTCTTGCAGTGCGGGACTGTTGACGAAGCCCCACGCCAGGCGTGCGCGTTCACGCACGTTGACCCCGGCGACGTGGTCGGACGGGCCAGCGAGCCCGCACCGACGACAACGAAACTGATCCCGAGTCGGGCGATTGCCGCGCTCGGTATGGCCGCAGCGAGGGCAGCGCTGCGATGTGTAGGAGGCGTCGACTTCGAGAAACGCCACACCTGCCAGACGGCACTTGTATGCCAGGTACTCGCCGAGCCGGTCGAACGGCCACGAGGAGAGCGCGGCCCGCTGGTCGCGGGAAGGCCGTGCCCGTTCGCGGATCCCGCCGAGGTCTTCGACGGCGACACCGCGTCCGGTGCGTTGTGCGACGGCCACGATCTCCTTGCTGATCTTGTGGTTGGCGTGGGCGGCATGCCGGGTCTCGCGGCGGGCCATCCGCTTGGCCCGCCGGGACGCGCTGCGGGTCTGCCTGGCCTGCAGCTCCGCCCTCTTACGGGCCTGCCAGCGCCGGTAGCGCCCAAGGCGCCGCCCCTGGTAGTTGGTGCCATCACTGGTGGTGGCCAGATTCGTAATGCCCCGGTCCAGACCGATCCAGCCATTCGGCTCCGAAACCGTAGGCTCGGGCACCTCGCAAACCGCGACGAGAAGCCACTTCCCGTCACGGTGCACGAGATCACTCTCGCCTTTGCGGTACTTCACGAGCAGTTCCATCTGCTCCGGATGGCCGACGTAACGCAGGCCCTTCAGGCGCCCGTCGGTGGTCCAGATACTGACCGTGCGGCTGTCGTGCTGCCAGGACAGGATCCGGTCGTCGTAGGGTTGCGCCGCATCCTGGCGGAAGGCGATCGGCTTCGACTCGGCCCTGACTCTGCGCTTCGCACCCCGCGGCCCGAGGTTCCCCGCCCGCACGTTGGCCTTGAGTGTGGTGTAGGCATCCACGGTCTTCTTCACCGATCTGACGGCGGCCTGCGCAGACAGACCGAAGTCCGCCTTCAGCTCCGCGTACACCTCCTTCTGCAGGTCGTTACGCGACCGCTTGCCCGTCGAGTAGGCCACGGCAGAGGCCCGGTTCGCCGCGGCATTGCAGGAGTGCAGCGTCCGCTGCAGCGCCGACGCCTCCTCTGGCGTCGGCAGCAACCTGACTTGCACCACCAGCCTCATGCAAGCAACTTACCGGCGACCACTGACAACGCCTCCCACCCTGATGACGCTGCGCCACCCCCCGACGCCAGGATCAGGTTTCGATTCCTCATGGGTCCGAACTCCGGGGCTTCCTCGAAAGGGCAAGAGTGAACCTGCTGTTCCTGATGACCGACCAGCACCGCGTCGACACCCTGGGCTGTTACGGCAACCCGCACGTCGCGACCCCCCACCTCGACCGGCTGGCGGCCACCGGCACCCGCTTCGACCGGTGCTACACCCCCACCGCCATCTGCACCCCCGCCCGCGCCAGCCTGCTCACCGGCCAGGCACCGTTCCGCCACCGGCTGCTCGCCAACTACGAGCGCAACGTCGGCTACCTGGAAGACCTGCGGAGCGACGCGTTCACCTTCCCCGGAGCGCTCGCCGAACGCGACTACCAGCTCGGTCTCGTCGGCAAGTGGCACGGCGGCACCCACCGCAACGCCGCCTCCTACGGCTTCGAAGGACCGGACCTCCCCGGCTGGCACAACCCCGTCGACCACCCCGACTACCTCGCCTACCTCGCCGAGCGGGGGCTGCCGCCGTACCGGATCTCCGAGCCGATCCGCGGCACCACCCCCAACGGCAACCCCGGCAACCTGCTGGCCGCCCGGCTCCACCAGCCCGCCGAGGCCACCTTCGAGCACTACCTCGCCACCCGTGCCATCGAGCACCTGGACGCCTACGCGGCCACCGGCCGCCCGTTCTTCCTCGCCACCCACTTCTTCGGCCCGCACCTGCCCTACCTGCTGCCCGACGAGTACTACGACATGTACGACCCGGAACTGGTCGAGCTGCCCCCGTCGATCGCCGAGACCTTCGAGGGCAAGCCGCCAGTGCAGCGCAACTACAGCGCCCACTGGACCTTCGACACCATCCCCGTCGAGGTCACCCGCAAGCTCATCGCCGTCTACTGGGGCTACGTCACCCTCATCGACCGCCAGATCGGCCGCATCCTGTCCCGCCTCGACGAACTCGGCCTGACCGACGAGACCGCGGTCTTCTTCACCGCCGACCACGGCGAGTTCACCGGCGCCCACCGCCTCCACGACAAGGGCCCGGCGATGTACGAGGACATCTACCGCATCCCCGGCATCGTCCGCGTCCCCGGCGCCCGGCCGCAGGTCAGGGACGAGTTCGTGACCCTGACCGACTGCACCGCCACCATCCTGGACCTCGCCGGCTGCGACACCGCGCCCGCCGTCGACAGCCGCAGCCTGCTGCCGCTGGTACGCGGCGAGCGCCCCGAGTGGCCCGCGGAGCTGCTCGCCGAGTTCCACGGCCACCACTTCCCGTACCCGCAGCGCATGATCCGCGACGACCGTTACAAGCTCGTCGTCAACCCCGAGTCGGTCAACGAGCTGTACGACCTGGCCGCCGACCCGCACGAGCTGACCAACCGCTACGCGCACCCCGAAATGCTGCCCGTACGCCGCCGGATGCTGCGCCGGCTGTACGACCTGCTGCGCGAGCGCGGCGACAACTTCTACCACTGGATGACGCCGATGTACGACGTCGGCGCCCTCGACTACGACCCGACCCTCAGCGCATTCGAACCGGAAGGAACCTCCGCATGAGACGGACGTGGACACGGACCGCGCTGCTGCTGTGCGCGCTCCTCGCGGGACTGCTGCCGCTGTCGTCGGCGACGGCCGCGGACCCGGCGCCGGCTCCGGACCCGGCCCCGGCGACGGCCGCGGCCCCGGCTTCGGCTTCGGCGCAGGAAGGGAGTGCGGCCCCCGGGACGTACGCCAACCCGGTCACCGAAGGCGTCGTCGACACCTTCCCCGACCCCGTCACGATCCGCGGCAAGGACGGCTACTGGTACTCCTACGGCACCATGAACCCCGTCTTCCAGTCCGGCGGCGAGCAGAGCGAGCGGATGCTGCCGATCCTGCGCTCCGCGGACCTGGCGACCTGGGAGTACGCCGGCGAGGTCTTCACCCCCGCCACCCAGCCCGACTGGCACCGGGGCTCGCGGCTGTGGGCCCCCGACATCCGCTACAACGACGGCCGCTACACCCTCTACTACTCCGTCCCCGGCCGTGACACCGTCGGCGCCGCCACCGCACCCACCCCGACCGGACCGTGGACCGACACCGGCACCGTGCTGCCCACGCCCAGCGGCTGCCCCACCGGCGGCATCGACCAGGCCCAGTTCACCGACCGGGACGGCAAGACGTACCTGTACTGGGGCAGTTACGACATCCTGTGCGTCGCCGAGATGAACGCGGAGCGCACCCGTATCACCGGCGAGGTCACGCAGGTCGCCCAGGGCCGGCGCATGGAGGGCGCGTTCGTCGTCCGCCGCGACGGCTACTACTACCTCTTCTACTCCGACGCCGGCTGCTGCGACGGCGCGTACAGCGGCTACCAGGTCAAGGCCGGCCGCTCCACCAGCCCCACGGGACCGTTCCGCGACGACGAGGGCGTCGACCTCATGGCGCCGACCAGCAAGGGCGCCATCGTCCTGGGCGCCAACGGCAACCGCTGGATCGGCCCCGGCCACAACGGGCTGGCCACCGACCTCGCCGGCCAGGACTGGATGATGTACCACGGCATCCCCGCCGACAACCCCGACCTCGACCGCTTCCCGGACCTGCCCGACCGCCAGCTCACCCGGCGCCCCATGCTCATGGACCGGCTCGACTGGATCGACGGCTGGCCCGTCGTACGCGCCGGCGCCGGCCCCTCCGAGGGCCCGCAGCGCGCCCCGGTCACCGACTGGGACGCAGGCGGCACCTTCGCCTCCGGCTCCCTCGACGGCTGGCGCGCCGAGGGCGCCGGCACCGGCGGCTGGTCGCTCGCGGACGACGCCGACTCCGGCCCGTACGCGACCCACGGGGGCGGCCCCGGGGCGGCGTTCCTCGTCAGCGACGAGGCCGCCCCGCGCGACCTGCGCGCCGAAGCCGACCTGCGGGTGGCCGCCGCGGACGGGGCGGCGGGCCTGACCGTCGCCTACCGCGACCCGCGCAACCACACCACCGCCTGGCTCGACCGCGACCGCGGCGCGCTGGTCACCGACGTCGTCGTACGGGGCCGCAGCCTCGGCGAGCAGGTGACGCCGCTGCCCGCGTCGTACGACTGGGACTCCTGGCACAACGTCACCGTCGAGATCCGCCGCGGCCGGATGAGCGTCGAGGTCAGCGGCGACCGGCTGCGCGACGCCGTCGCCGCGCAGGAGCGCCGCCTGCCCGGGGCCGCCGCCCGGTCCGGCGCGGTGGGCACCGCCGCACGCGGCGGCGGTGCGGCGGCCGACAACGTCGGCGCGGCACGGCTCTACGAGCCGGTCACCGAGCGCGTACCCGAGCCCGCCACGGGCCGGCTGCTGCCCGGCCACAGCGACGAGTTCGCGTCCGGCACCGTGCCCGGCACCGAGCCCGGTTCGCCGTGGCAGTGGCTGCGCGGCCCGGCGCCCGGCGTGACCGCGGACGGCGGCGACCTGGTGTGGCCGACGCAGAACGGCGAACTGCACCTCGGCACCAACACCGCCTCCGTACTGCTGCGGGACGCGCCAGAAGGCGACTACACCGTCACCACCAAGGTCGCCTTCGACCCGGACCAGCCCAACCAGCAGGCCGGACTGCTCCTCTACGCCGACGACGACAAGTACTTCAAGGTGACCCACTCGGTGCTGCCGCTGAACCGCGGCGGCGGCACGGTCCTCGACGTCAGCGAGTTCACGAAGGAGGGCGAGCGGCCCACCACCTCGCCGCCGACGCCCGTCGCCAACGCGCCCATGTTCGGCGGCCCCACCGCCGACACGATGTGGCTGCGGCTGTCGTACCACCAGGACGGCAGAGGGGACGACGGCGAGCACGAGGTGCGCGCGGCCACCAGCCGCGACGGCCGCACGTGGGTCCACAACGGGGTCTGGACGCTGCCCGGCGACGAGCGGCTGCGGATCGGGCTGGTGTCGATGAACAAGGAAGGGGCGGTGGCGAAGTTCGACTACGTACGCACGCACCGGACCCGGTGACGGCGGGGGACTTGCCGTCGACGTCTTGACGGCGGTCTCGATCACGCTCACCGTTGCTGAGGCTGGTCCACCCGGCCCCGCCGGCACCCCTGGTGCCGGCGGGGCCGCCTCGTACGTCCGCCGTACGTCACCTCCGAGAGGCACACGTGAACAGCAAACTGCTCGGCGCGGGCACGGTCCTGGCGCTCCTCGCCTCGGTCGCGGCGCCGTCGTCGTCGGCGTCCTCCGCTCCCGCCCCGGCTCCCGCGGCGAAGCCCCTGCCCCTGCCCCTGGGTGACCCGGACCTGACCGAGACGCGGACCACCGAGACGCTGCAACCCGGTGTCACCCTCACCCGCATCGTGCGCGGCGCCGGCAGCCCGGACCTGCCCTGGACCGTCGAGGTGGCCATCCCCGGCGGCACCGGCTCGCCCGACCCCGACGCCCCGCCCGCCGCCCTGCGCGACCGGGCCAGCGCCGAGGAACTGGCCGCGAAGCTCACCGGCGACGGCTTCACCGCCCGCGCCGAGGAGGTCACCACGCCCGCCGTCGCCGACTTCGCGGGCGGCACCCTCGGCTGGCGCGTCCGCGTCGGTGCATTCGACGAGCAGGCCGCGGCGAACGCCGAGCGGGCCCGCCTCGTCGCCGCCGGATACGCGGGCTCCGCCACGTACACCGGCTGGGACGGCGACCCCGGCGTCCGCGGGGTGTGGCGGGTCGACGTGCTGACCGTCGACCCGCGCCGGTTCCGCGGCGGGCTCGTCGCCTCGTACGGGCCGGACCTGGAGAACCGCGAGACGACCAGCGAGCTGGCGACGGCGGCGCGCGCCACCGCGGGCGTCAACGCCGGGTTCTTCGTCCTCGACCCGAAGGCCGGCGCGCCCGGCGACCCGGCGGGCGCCGGCGTCTACGACGGCCGGGTGCTCAGCGAGACCGTGGGCACGCGGCCCGCGCTGGTGCTGCGCGACTCCGCCCGGGGCACGCGGGTCGCCCGGCTCGGCTGGGACGGCCGCGTCACCGCCGAGGGCGGCACGCTGCCGCTGGACGGCATCGACCGCGTACCGGGCCTCATCCGCAACTGCGGCGGCACCGCGGACGACACCCCGACCGCCCTCCCGCGGCACGACGTGACCTGCGCCGACGACGACGAAGTCGTCGCCTTTACGGATGAGTACGGTGCCCGCACCCCGGCCGGCGACGGCACCGAGGCCGTGCTCGACGCGGGCGGCCGGGTCGTCGAGGTGCGCTCGCCGCGCGGCGGCACACTGCCGGCGGGCGGCAGCGCGGTCCAGGCGACGGGCGCGCACGCCGACGAGCTGGCGGCCCTCGCGCGTACCGGCGAGAAGCTGCGGATACGCCACGGACTGCGCGACGACCGCGGGCGCTCCGTCGTGACGTCCGGCGGCACTTCCGTCGTCAACGGCGGCCCCGAACTCGTCCGCGACGGCCGGGTGCACGTCACGCCCGCGGCGGACGGCATGGTCCAGCCGGGCAACCCGAGCTTCTACTACGGCTGGATGCACAAGCGGAACCCGCGCACCCTCGCCGGCGTGGACGCCGCCGGCCGCACGGTGCTCGTCACCGCGGACGGCCGCGCCACGGACTCCCTCGGCCTCAGCATCCCCGAGAGCGCCGACGTCGCCCGCGCGTTGGGGCTGCGCGACGCCGTGAACCTCGACGGGGGTGGGTCGACCACGATGGCCGTGGGCGGCGAGGTGATCAACGACCCGTCCGACGCGGCGGGGGAGCGGGCGGTGGGCGACGCGCTGCTGATCCTGCCGCGGCGGCGCTGACGCGGAAGCGGACGCGGACGCTGAGGCTGACGCTGACGCTGACGCCGGAACATCCCCGAGAACCCAGCACAGTCCGAACGCCCCTCTCCACCAAGGAGCCGCCATGGCACCCGTTCTGACCGTGAGAAACCGCTTGCTGCTCGTGCTCTCCGCTGTGCTCCTCACGCTGGTCCCGGCCGCCCCGTCGCTCGCCGCGGCGGCACCCGAGGGCGCGGCGAAGGGCAACCCCCGGGGTGACGCCGAGGTCGTGGGCGTGACGCAAGTGGGGGAGCGCCTGGTCGACTTGTCGGTACGCTCCCCGGCCCTCGGTGGCCGCACGGTGCCCGTACGCCTGCTCACCCCCGACGGCTGGGACCCGGACGACCGCGGGCAGAACTGGCCCACTCTGTGGCTGCTGCACGGCTGCTGCGGCGACTACACCTCGTGGACCTCCGCCACCGACGTCGAGGAGACCGACAGCCTGCGAGACGTGCTCGTCGTCATGCCCGAGGCCGGGTGGAACGGCTGGTACAGCGACTGGTGGAACTTCGGCGACGGCGGCGACCCGGCCTGGGAGACCTTCCACACCGACGAGTTGCGCCGCCTCCTGGAAAGCGACTGGGGAGCGAGTGCGAACCGTGTGGTCGCGGGCCTGTCGATGGGCGGCCAGGGAGCGCTGATGTACGCGGCCCGCCACCGCGGCATGTTCCGCGCCGCCGCCGCCTACTCCGGCGCCGCACACCCGCTGCTCAACGACGAGTCGGTGAACCGGATCATGGGCTTCTTCGCCGGCCAGGGCGACGACCCGCGCCGCGTCTGGGGCGACCCGGTCGACCAGCGCGCCATCTGGCAGGCGCACGACCCGTACCACCTGGCGAAGAAGCTCAAGTCGACGCCGGTCTACCTCTCCTGCGGCGACGGCACCGCGGGCCCTCTCGACCCGCCCGGCGCGACGGACGCCCTGGAGGCGGACTTCAACCGGCAGAACAAGGCGCTGGCGGCGGAGCTGAAGCGCGTGGGCGCGAAGAAGGTGATCACCAACCTCTACGGTCCCGGCACGCACCGCTGGGCGTACTGGGAGCGGGAGTTGCACGCCTCGCTGCCGATGCTGCTGGGCGCGTTGAAGGTCCGCTGACCGCAAGCGCGCGGGGCAACGGGCCGCGGCACGGCGGCCCGTTGCCCGGCCGCGCCACCGCCCGGTACGCGCCTGGTACGCGCCTGGTACGCGCCCGGGATCAGCGCCACCACACCGGTCATCGATCAACGGTGGCCGCGGTCGTCTCCGCCCGCCCGGGCCGTGCGGATCACGACCGGAGTCAACCGCGGGGCGCTCCCGCGTCGTCGTAGTCCCGCCGGGCCCGCTCGACATGCGCGAGGTTGGTGGCGGCCCACTCGGAGAGGTGGGCGAAGAGCGGCGCGAGGCTGCGGCCGAGATCGCTGATCTCGTATTCGACGCGCGGCGGCACCTCGGGGTGGTAGGTGCGGACGACCAGGCCGTCGCGCTCCAACTGGCGCAGGCGCTGGGTGAGCACCTTGGGGGTGATGCCCTTGATACGCCGCTCCAGTTCGACGAACCGCTGGCGGCCGAAGGCGTGGAGAGACCAGAGGATCGGTGTGGTCCACCGGCTGAACACGATGTCCACGACCGGAGAGATCGGACAGGCTTGCTCCGGGTCGGTCATGGCGTCGGCCGTCGGCCGGCTCGTCCCGGTCGCCATGGCTACCACCTCTCCGAGAAAGTCACTTTCTTCTAGGTACCTACTATACCGAGGTTGTTAGCGTCGCCGTCATCGCACGAAACCACTGGAAAAGACGTGGGAGCTGATCATGATCGTGGTGACGGGTGCAACCGGGAACGTCGGCCGGCCGCTGGTGCAGGCCCTGGCGGAGGCGGGGCAGCAGGTGACGGCGGTGTCCAGGGGGATCACCCCGGTGGATCTGCCGGGTGGGACCAGGCACGTGCGGGCCGACCTGGCCGCGCAGGAGACCCTGCGGCCCGCCCTCCAAGGGGCCGGCACCCTGTTCCTGCACGACGGCGGCGCGGGTGGCCACGGGCTCGACCCGCGAGCCGTCCTCGACGTGGCCAGGGGTGCCGGGATCCGGCGGGTGGTGCTGCTCTCCTCGCAGGGCGTGATCACCAGGCCGGAGTCGCCCTCGCACGGAGGCGTCATGCGCTCGATCGAGGAAGCGGTGCGCGAGTCGGGCCTGGCCTGGACGATTCTGCGGTCCGGCGGCTTCGCGTCCAACGCCTACGCCTGGGCGGAGTCGGTACGCGCCGAGCGGACCGTCGCCGCGCCGTTCGGTGACGTCGGTATCCCGGTGATCGACCCGGCGGATATCGCGGAGGTCGCGGCCGTGGCCCTCATGAAGGACGAGCACGCGGGTCATACGTACGAGTTGAACGGGCCGGCCGCGGTCACGCCGCGGCAGCAGGCCGCGGCGATCGGAGGCGCCCTCGGCGAGCCGGTGCGTTTCGTGGAACTGACCCGGGGCGAGGCGCACGAGCGGATGTCCGCGTTCCTGCCGGAGCCGGTCGTCGAGACCACGCTGGCCGTCCTCGGCGAGCCCAACGCCGCCGAACTGCGACTCAGCCCGGACGTCGAGCGCATCCTCGGCCGCGCACCCCGTGCCTTTGATCGGTGGGCCCGCCGCAACGTCGAAGCGTTCCGGTGAAACTCCGGAACCCGTACAACCGTCGGCTGGGCGGGTTACTCACTGGACCAGGGTCGTCACTGTCCGTAATTATGGAGGTGTCGAAGTTCCGGCAGTGACATGAGAGGTGGCCGGGGATGGGGAAAGTCGGCAACGCCAGCCTGTACGGGGGCGAGGCGGAGGCAGGGGACAGCCTGAAGACGTTCGGGGCGATGCTGAAGGTGCTCCGGGATGAGGCAGGGCTGACGCAGGAGGTGCTGGCCGAGCGCGTGGGGTACTCGTTCGACCACATCTCCAAGATCGAGCGAGGAGTGCGGTTCCCGCCGAGGGATCTGGACAGGCTGGCCGAGGATGCGCTGGGCCCGCTGGCGGCGAGACTGCTGAAGGAGACGCGGAGGAGCCTGACGAGGAAGGCGGGGCTGGCGTCGCGGTTCCGGCACTGGGCGGTGATCGAGCAGGAGGCGGTCACGTTGTACGCGTACGAGTGCCGGGTGGTGCCAGGGCTGCTCCAGCCGGAGCCGTACATTCGCGCGGTCTCGGAGGCGGTACTGCCGCCGCTGAGCGAGGAACAAATCGACCGCCAGGTCGCGGCGAGGATGGAGCGGCAGGCCATCCTCGACGACAGGCCGAACACGTACTTCGGCTTCATCGTGGAACAGGCACTGCTGGAACGGCAGATGGGCGGGGTGCAGGTCACCCGCCTCCTTCTCGACCGCCTCTTGACGCTGGGCGAACGACGGAACGTCGAGATCCAGGTGATGCCGCGCCGAATGGAGAAACACGTGGGGGGAGACGGCCCCTTCTATCTTGCCGAGACCTACGACCACAAGTGGCTTGGCTACTCCGAGGGGCAGCGGTCGAGCAACTTGATCAGCGACCTGGCTGATGTCGGTATGCTCCAGCAGCGCTACCGGAAGCTCAGTTCCCAAGCGCTCGGCCACGAGGCTACCGTGGAGCTGTTGGAGCAGATGCGAGGAGACGTATGAGCAGGATCGGACCGGAGTGGTTCAAGAGCAGCTACAGCGGTGGCGAGGGCGACAACTGCATCGAGGTCGCCGTCGGCTCGCAGGCTGTTCACGTCCGTGACAGCAAGGACCGGGAGGGCGGTCAGCTCTCCGTGACTCCCGCGGCCTGGGCCGACTTCGTGGCCTACGCCAAGGCCGTCGAACTCTGAAACACCCGCCCGCGCGGCCGCCCCCCCCCGGCCGCCCGGGCGCCACGGGGCCGGGTTCCACCCGCCAACACGCCACCGTGAGAGAGGCGGCAATGGAACAGGGCACCCGCGGTCAGCTCATCGGCCGTCTGGCCGAGGCGACCAGGTCGCTCACGACCGCGCACCCGCTTCGGGTCGCCATCGACGGGCCGCCCGCCTCCGGCAAGACAACCCTGGCCGACGAACTCGCCGTCGTCCTGCGCGCGCAGGGCCGCGACGTCATCCGCGCGACCATCGACGACTTCCTCGTCCCCCGCGCACAGCGCTACCGACGCGGCCGGTACTCCGCCGAAGGCTGCTACTACGACGCCCACGACCGCGCCGCGCTGTGCCGGGTCCTGCTCGATCCGCTGGGCCCGGGCGGAGACCGAAGGTTCCGGCACGCGGTCTACGACGCGGACACCGACGCCCCGTCGTCCCCGCCGGCCGCAACCGCACCCGCGGACGCCGTACTGCTCTTCGACGGCGTCTTCCTCCTGCGCCCGGAGCTTGTCGACCGGTGGGACCTGCGCATCTTCGTGTCCGTCCCCTTCGAGCAGACGGTGGACCGCGCCCTCGGCCGCGGTGCACAGCAGGCCGGATCCACCGCCGTACCCGCCGACATCGAACGGTCCTGGCGCGACCGCTACATCCCCGCCCAGCAGCTCTACTTCGCCACGGCCCGCCCCACCGACCGCGCCGACATCATCGTGTACAACAAGCAGCTTCAACGGCCGACGTGGGAAGTCCGCCCACACGGTGCCTCGTCGAGGACCGTTCCGGAGAGAAGGACGTCGACATGAGCACGCGCATGCGAGTCGGAATGATCGCCGCTGTCGCCGCCACGGCCGCCCTGACGGGTGTCGCCACGGCCGGGGCGACACCCAGTGGCCCCGGGTTGACGGGGAAGACGATCTGGCAGACGACGGCGGGCGGCAAGGACTACATCCTCCGCCAGATCACCATCCCCGCCGGCCAGAGCACCGGCTGGCACTACCACGCCGGCACCCTGTACGGCTTCGTCGAGAAGGGCACGCTCAGCCACTTCGACTCCACGTGCAAGTCCGACGGCGTCTACGACGCCGGAAGCGCGTTGACCGAACCCTCCGGTGCGGAAAACGTCCACATCGGGCGCAACCTCGGTACCACACCCATCGTCCTGGACGTGCTGTATGTCCTCCCTCAGGGCGCGGCACTGTCGGAGGACGCCCCCAACCCCGGCTGCGACTTCGCATAGCGAGCCGGATTCTTGTCTCAATCCGGCGCCCCCACCCCTACACCACCCCCTCATCGACCTGCTCGCCGCGGGCGCTCCAGACCGCCAGCGCTGCCGCCAGCGCGCAGGCGCCGCCGAGCCACAGAACCCCCCTGAGGCCGAGCGTGTCGACGATGACGCCGCCCGCCAGCGCGCCGAGGCCGATCGACAGGTTGAACACGGCCACCCACAGGGAGGAGGCCGCTTCCACCGCCTGGGGGGCGGCCTTGATCATCCAGGTCTGCAGGCCGACCGACACCCCGCCGTAGGCCAGACCCCAGACGATCAGCAAGCAGGCGCCGCCGACCGTCGTCCGGCCCAGCAGCAGAAAGAGCGGCATCGCCACCGACAGGGACACCGCGATGACCAGCACGCTCCGGCGCACCCTGCGCGCCAGCGCCGCGCCGGCGACGAAGTTGCCGATCATGCCCGCCGCGCCGAACCCGAACAGCAGCGGACCGACGTAGCGCTCCTCTATGCCCGACAACTCCTGCAGCGCCGGGCTGACGAACGTGTAGGCCGAGAAGTGACCGAACACGAGGAGAAACGTCGCGATGATGCCGACGCGCACAGCCGGGTTGCGGAACTGCGCGGCCAGGAGGCGCGGGCGCATGGCCTGGGAGGCGGCGAGGGACGGCAGCACGGCCAGCAGGGCGGCGAGTACGACGAGCGCCAAGGCGCTCATCGACGCGAAGGCGATCCGCCAGCCGGTGAGTTCGCCGACCAGGGTGCCGAGCGGGACGCCGAAGACGTTCGCGGCTCCGACGCCACCGAAGATGACCGCTGTTGCGCGCGGCACGTTCTCGCTCGCCACGAGCCGGACGGCCAGGCCGCCGGCGACTGCCCAGAAGCCCCCGATCGCCACCCCGACCAGCACCCGGGAGGACACCAGGACGGCGAAGTCCGGAGCCACGGACGATGCCACGTTGGCAAGCGTCATCAGCCCCATCAGTCCGAGCAGCAGAATTCGCCGGTCCAGGCCCCCGACGAGCACCGGAACCAGCGGTGCCGAGACCGCGGCGACCAGGCTGGGCACCGTCACCATCAACCCGGCCGTCCCCTCGGTGACCGACATCGCCGACCCCACGGAGGTCAGCAGGCCGATCGGCAGTTGCTCGGCGGTCACCAGCAGGAACGTTCCGAAGGCCACTGCGCTGACCGCCAGCCAGTGGTTCTTGTGCGAGGCCGGCGGGGCGCTCGCCGGGGCGGCGGACTCTTCTGCGGTCGTCACCGGGGTCTCCTCCCTCGTTCGGGAGCGATCGCTCCCGTATGGGGGTGGACCCCAGTATGGGAGCGATCGCTCCACAAGTTCGGTAGACTCGGGGCATGGCACGCCCCCGACAGTTCGACGAGCAGGACGCCGTCGTCAGAGCGACCGAGCTGTTCTGGCGACGCGGCTACCACGCCACCTCGGTGCGTGATCTGGGTGAGGAGCTCAAGCTCACGCCCAGCAGCCTGTACCGGACGTTCACCGACAAGCACACGCTCTTCCTGCGCGCGCTCGACCACTACCGGGCCACGGACTCCGCTCAGGCCGAGCGACTGCTGGATGCCGACAGCCGGCCCATCCGGGACGTACTCCGGGACTGGATGCTGTGGCTGGTCACCTGCCCGCCCGGCGGCGAGGCCGGTCGAGGCTGCTTCGTGGTCAACACCGCCACCGAACTCGGCACCACCGACGACCAGGTCAGCGAGCGGACCGAAGCCGCCTTCGAGGTCACCCGGGAGGCGTTGCGCTCGCTTCTGCGCCACGGGCGGCGCAGGGGGGAGTTGGCCGACGATCTCGACGTGGACGCGGCGGTGGAACTGCTGTTCACGACGGTTCTGGGGTTGCGGGTGCGGGAACGCGCCGGCCATGACCCCGCGTGTCTGGCCACCGCCATCGACGTCGCCGTCCGCACGCTGGGGCCGGCGCCGGGGAGTCCTTCCTGACCCCAACTCCCAGGGGAACCCCGGCGACGAGCCCAAAGAGCACACGAAGCAGCGGACTACCGCCCCGACTCACCGCGGGGGCCGAACTCGCCCAGCTCCATCAGCCCCATCTCCCCGCACTCCCACCCAAGGGTATGCGCCCGCTCTGACAGCGTGCCGGTCGCCGGTGCTGCTGGGAGGCGTTGGGTGGGTGGAGCGGGTACGGGGGTATGCGCCTGCTCTGAGGACGCACCCGGGTCGCCGGTGCTGTGGGCGCGGGCGTTGGGCGCGTAGGCCGGGTGCGGGGGTACGGCACCGGGCGTGCGCCGCTGCGTGGGTGGGCCGAAGGCCGGCGGGCCGGGCCCATCGCCGTGATGCCCGAAGACCGGAGGCAGTCCAGGGCCATTGCCGTGGGCCCGGGGTGAGCGCCAGAGCGTCGGAGCCGGGTCCGGGCCGACCGCCGACCGCCGCGGAGCCGCAGCCTCGACGGGACTGCCTCGATCGGGAACGCCCTCGGGGACCGGGTCCCACCCGCGCAAGGCACCCGGCCGAGGCAGGTCTCCGCCCGACGGGGGCGGCAACCGGAGCGCGGCGGCCCCAGCCGGCGAGTTGGCCCGCCCAGGCGCGTCCCGGGCGGACGATTGCGGCCGTAACTCGCGGTAACCTCGTGGTCAAAACGGACTAAATGCCTCATCGGGGCTGTGCTTTGCCTCTCGGTGTGCACGCCTCGGCCCTCAGCCCACCGGGGGCAAGGCGAGGGGGGCGGTGGATGCCGCTGAGGCGAACTCGCGGTATCCGCCCGCGAAATTCTCCTAAACGCCCACGCGGCTCGACTTTTGCCCATCGAGACGCAGGCGATGGGCGGTCGAACGGTCACCGGCCTGGATCAATGAGCCTTGTTCAACCTGAAGTTGCTCGCGCTGATCGCGGGGGCTGGCCACACTCACGATCGTCTGACAGCGGGCGGCCTGCTCAACCGATTGACCGTCACCTGTCGTAGGACCTGTAGGGGTGGATCGAGTGATCGGTGTCGATCAGAAAGCAGAACTGCCGGAGCCAGTCACCTTCCGTCGTGACCTGTTGGAGCAGCACCCCGCACCCCTCGCCGTACAGCGACAGCGTGTGGACGCTGTACTCACGGCCGTTGAGGTGCGTCTTGAGCGTTTCGTGATGCGCTGCGAGATCCTCGGCGATCATGCGGCTCACTTCCGCGACCGCTTCGTCACGCGAGTCGTGGGGCGTTGGCTCCGCGGCGCCATAGACTCCGATCTTCAAGGCCGCGATCCTGGCAGCGGCTCGGGGGATGGCGGCGATTCCGCCTTCCAGTCCGTCGACTACGGCGTGCACAGCCCCGAAGGGATCGTGGGTCGCCTTCACGACATGTTCCGTACCAGGGTCGTGCACCAGCCAGGGGCGATGCCCGCGCGGATGGGTGTAGGTCAGACGGGATTCGAGCTGGAAGTAGAGCTCCTCGCACGAACCGCAGTGATACCCGTGCAAGTTGCCGTAGGCCGTATCACGGAGCTCCGTGAGCGCTGACCCACCGCCGCCCTTGCCACAGAAGCTGCACTCGCGCCGACCTGTGTCGGCTGGCCCATGGTCCCGGTCTGCCTCGGCACTGACAGCCGCCGGGCTGGTGTCGGCTGAGCGACGCCTGAACAACCACATGCCGAGCACGCTACCGGTCCTGTTCCGGGATCCCTCCCAAGGCCGACCTGCCAAGCACCTGGCCCGAGCCTACGGCGGCGAGCCGGGACATCTTGGAGTTGCTGGTCACCGGGGCTGGTGTGAACCGTCTCAGTGCCCCCGGCGGCAGAACCGGCCCCTCGCCTGCCGCACCACGTCCATGATCCGCTGATAGTCCCCGGGCGGGACCGCCTCGTTCGTACCGCGCTCACACTGCGGCAGCACGGCCCGCGACCTGCCCGCGAGCCTGCGCTGGCGTCACTTCCCGGATGAACGGGCTTCAGTGCCCGGCCCTGCCGTCTCGCGTTTCGCCTTCGGCGGCCGCCCGTGGCCGGGAAACGCGCTGTTCAGGAGGATCGCCGGCGAAGTTCACACGGCTGCCGCCCGCCCCGCCGAGACTGGTCCACCATGATCAGACTCACGCGACACGTCCTCGCCGCGGCCGCGGCGATCGCCGTTGCCGTCGCCACCCCGCTGGCCACCGGCCCCGCCGCGGCGGCCCGGCCCACCGACCTCGACCGGATCCACGACCGGCTCCTGCGCCACGGCCCCGGTGCGCCGCTGATGATCGCGGCCCACCGCGGGCAGTGGCGGGACGCCCCGGAGAACTCGCTGGCCGCGATCCGGCACGCGGTCGCCGACGGCGCCGAGGTGGTCGAGATCGACGTACGTCCCACGCGCGACGGCCACCTGGTCCTCATGCACGACGAGACCGTCGACCGCACCACCGACGGCACCGGCAGGGTCTCGGACCTGACCCTCGCCCAGGTCAGGTCCCTCCGGCTGAAGCAGGGCCTCGGCGGCACGCAGGCGCCGCTGACCGGCCACACCGTGCCGACCTTCGAGGAGGCGATGCGCGCGGTCAAGGGCCGCGCGATGGTCAACCTCGACAAGGGGTGGCCGGTGCGCGAGCAGATGTACGAGGTGCTGCGCCGGACCGGGACCGTCGACCACGGCCTGTTCAAGGGCAGTCCGACGGTCGCGGAGGCCGCGGAGTTCATGGCCAGGGATCCCGAGATCCTCTACATGCACATCCTCAACGACGCCAACGCCGACGCGGTCGGTACGTTCCCGGGCCGCCAGCCCGTCGCGTACGAGATCGTCTTCGACGACCCCGCCGACCCGCAGGTGCAGCCCGCGAGCCTGGCGGCGATCCGCGAGCACAGCCGCGTGTGGATCAACACGATGTGGAAGGGGCTGGCCGTCGGCTACACCGACGAGGCGTCCCTGCGCGACGAGCGCCTCGGCTGGCGGACGGTCGTGGAGGACTACGCCGCGAGCATGATCCAGACGGACAACGTCGAGGCGCTCGACTACTGGCGCGACGGCGGCGACCTCGACCGCTACGACCGGCAGCACGGCCACCGCACCGTGCGCGTACAGGCCGAGGGCTACGCCCCCGGCGGCGAGGGCGTCGGCTACCACGACCTCGACCCGAACCGCTGCACCGTGGCCCGCCCCGACGAGGGCGTCGACATCTGCGACCTCGAAGGCGCCATCGCGGTCAACTGGATCCGCGCGGGCGAGTGGCTGAAGTACGACGTGACCGTGCGCAGGTCCGGTGTCTACGACGTCTCGGGGCGTGTCTCCTCCCCGTACTCCCCGGCGGGCACCGTGACGCTCGAATGGGACGGCAGGGCCGGCGGCCCGGTGGGCATCGTCAACACCACGCACCACGAGGCGTTCACGCGGCAGCAGTTGCAGCGGCTGCACCTGTCGAAGGGCACGCACGAACTGGTGGTGCGCATGGACGAGGACGCCTACCAGAACTTCAACCTGGACTACCTGCAACTGGATCTCGTCCGCAGGTGACCCCCGCGGGCGCCTTGACGCCGACGGGCGGCACCAGGGCCACGAGCCCGGTGCCGCCCGTCCGCGTCCGGTCTGCTGTCGATTCATCGACAAGCCTCGGTCGCCCTCATTACTAGAGCGTGCACTCTGTTAATGTGCTGGGAACGGCCCGGCCGGGCCGGGGTGCACGGAGTGCAACGGGAGGCGCAGGTGCGGGAACAGGGCGTGCAGGCACGGGGGTTGAGCCGGAAGCGGTTCCTGGCCGGGGCGGCGGGGCTGGGTGCCGCCGCCGCGGTCGCGGCGGGCGGCGGGGCGGCGGCGGAGCCGGTCGCGGCGGCAGGGCCCCGGGGTAGGGGCCCCGGCAACGGGGGACGCGGGGTGCGGTACCGGAGCGTGTGCTACACCATCGGGGCCGGGGAGACTCCCGCCACCAAGTGGAGCGCCGCGCGGATGCGCCACGACATCCGCGCCATCCGCGACGGCCTGCACGCCAACGCCGTGAAGGTCACCGGCGACGGCGTACGGCGGCTCACCGCCACCGCGGAAGAGGCCGCCGAGCGCGGCCTGTACGTGCGCGCCGAGCCCACCCTCGGGGACCGCCCGCCGGGCGAGATCCTCGACCACCTCGCCGAGGTCGGCCGGCACGCCGAGGAACTGCGCCGCCAGGGCGCCGGCGTGGAGTTGAGCGTCGGCTGCGAGTTCTGGCTCTTCGTACCCGGCATCGTGCCCGGCGCGGACGTCCTGGAGCGCATCGACAACCTCCTGAACGGCAACTACGACCCCGTGGAGATGCAGCGCAAGCTCGACGAGTTCACCGCCCGCGCCGCCGCCGTCGGCCGGTCCGTGTTCGGCGGGCAGCTCAGCTACGCCGCCGCGCAGCACGACGAGGTCGACTGGAGCCTCTTCGACATCGTCGGCATCGACTACTACTCGTACCACCCGCGCCCCGCGGACTACGTCAGCGAACTCCGCACCTATCTGCGCTTCGGCAAGCCGCTGTCGATCGCCGAGTTCGGCTGCTGCACCTACGAAGGCGCCCCGGCGGACGGCGGCATGGGCTGGTACAAGATCGATTACAACAAGAAGCCGCCGGAGCTGAAGGAACCGCTGGTGCGCAGCGAGCGCACGCAGGCGGCGTACGTCACGGACGTGTACGACGTCATCGAGTCGATGGGCCTGCACTCGGCGCACGCCTTCGAGTTCGTCCTCCCGCAGAGCTGGCACTGGCCGAACGATCCGGTCCACGACCTCGACATGGTCAGCTACAGCCTGGTCAAGTCCATCCAGGACACCCCCGGCGACCCGGAGTCGCCCTGGCACTGGGAGCCCAAGGAGGCGTACCACGCGCTCGCCTCCCGCTACGCCCGCGCCGCCCGGGCGTAGCCGATCGCGCCGCGCCCGGGTGCCCTCCCGGGCGCGGCGGCTACCCTCTACGCTTCGGACAGCCCGGAAGGGCGGTGCGGGCGGGGCAGGTCGGGACGGTACGGGACGGGGTGCGCGATGGCCGGCGCGGCGGGGAGCGGAGGCCGGGTCCGCACGTACCGGGGTCACCTCGGGTCCATGATCTTCCTCGCCCTGCTGTGCGTCCTCTTCGGCGGCCTGCTCGTGTTCTTCGGTCTGCTGATGGTCCTGAGCGCGGGTGTGCACTTCGGCGTGGCGATCGCGTTCTGCGTCCCCGGCCTCGGCCTGTTCCTGCTCGCCTTCTGCGTCGTCCGCGGCGTGACCGTCGTCGACGACGACGGCCTCACGATCCGCTGGCTGCGCACCAGGCGGCTGGCGTGGCGCGAGCTCGTCGCCGTCGAACTGGAGCACAACGCGCCCGCGTCGGCGGAGCGCAAGCGCCCCGTCATGGGCGTCGTGGTCTACCACCGCGACGGCCGCCGGGTGAGCCTGCCCAACGTCATCGACACCCGCGGGCTGCAGGCCCACCGCGAGGTGCAGGCGATCCGCGAGGTGTGGGAGAGGCACCGGGGCGAGGACTGGACCCCGCGGCCGGAGCTGACCGAAGCCGCACGGGCGAAGGTCGACGCCTCCGAACGCAACGAGACCGAGCTCGTCGAGGCCATGGGGTGCGGCCTGACGGCCGTCCGCGTGCTGGTCGGCTGCGTCCTCGTCTTCGTGATCGTCGTCCTGGCGACCGGCAACGCCGACGCCGTACCGGACATACCGGGAGAGGTCTTCGCGGGCGTCTTCGCCGCGGTGGCCGTCGCGCCCGTCGCGGTCGCGCTCGCGGGCAGGGCGGCCCGTGGGCGGCGCGGCGACCGCCCCGGCCGCGGCCGGGAGGGCGACGAGCCGCCGCCCGGCTGACGCGGGGCCCGGCGCAGGAGCCGGCGCGGGACGCCGGCCCCTGCGGGATCCGGGGTGCTCAGCAGAGCGGGACGCCCGGGAGCTTCGCGTCCGGATGGTCGATGTAGATGTTGGAGACGAACCCGCGCTGGTCACGCAGCCGGGACCACCAGTCGTTCGTGTAGCCCTCGGCGTTGACCACGTCGCCCTGCTTCTGGCACTCGACGAACACGGACGTCGGGCCGGACAGCGTCGTCACCACGGGGGAGGACAGGTACGCGTCCGCGCGGACCCGCACGCCGCTGCCCCAGGTGGAGAAGTTGGTGTTGCCGCAGTTGTCGCTGCGCAGGTGGTACTGGCCGTACGAGCCCGGATAGGCCAGCGCCGAGCCGTTGATGCGGATGTCCTGGCCGACGCCGTTGTAGAGCTGCTCGTAGTGGATGTGCGCGCCGGAGGAGTTGCCGGTACTGCCCGTGATGCCGATCTGCTGGCCCTGGGCGACCGACTGGCCGTTGGCGACGGAGAACGACGCCAGGTGGAAGTAGTACGTCTTCCAGCCGCCGCCGTGGTCGATGACGATGTAGTTGCCGGCGCCGCTCGGCTGGCTGTGCCGGGTCGCCGTGCCCGCCGCGGAGGCGACCTGCGGCGTGCCGCCGGTGGTGCCGCCGTCGGAGCGGATGAAGTCCAGCGCGCGGCGCACCTCGGCGCTGTGGTGGCTGTACGTCCACTGCTGGCCGCAGGGGAACGGCGCCTTGAAGTTCGGCGCCAGCGCGGGGCGTACGTCGGCCTGCGCCGGCGCCGCCGCGGTCAGGCCCAGCAGCGTCAGCAGCGCCGCGACGAGGACGGTCGCGGTGCGCCGTGCGGAACGGCCGGCGGCCGGGGCGGTCGGGGGTCTGCGAGGCATCGGGTCGCCTCCTTCTGTGGGGGTGGAGGGGTGGGGGGTGGCGCGTTCAGCACTCGGGGACGCCGGGCAGCCAGGCGTCGGCGACGTCGATGAAGATGTTGGAGATGAAGCCGCCGTAGTCGGGCAGATAGGCCCAGGCGTCGTTGGTGTGGCCCTCGTACGTGATCTGCTCGCCGCGCTCCTGGCACTCCACCCGCACCTGCGTCGGCCCGGGCAGGGTGGTCAGCACCGCGGAGGAGGTGTTCGACTCCTGGCGCACCCGCACGTCGGTGCCCCAGGTGGGGAACCGCGTGCCGGTCTGGTCGCCGGTCCACAGGAACGTCACGTCCACCCAGCCGTTGTCGTTCAGGCCGACGTTGTAGAACGTGCCGTCGGCGAGGTCGATGCCCGCCGGGTTCGCGACCCGGCGGCCGAACTCGTCCAGCCCGCCGTTGTACCCGTTCTGGTACGCCGCCTGCGCCTCGGGCATGCCCTGCGGCAGATCCCGCCACGACTCGCGCACCGAGGGCGGGCTCCAGTAGTCGTCCCTGGTGTTCCACGGCCCCACGTCCCACACCGGCGCCGTCTCGCAGCGCGCCGGACCGCAGACCTGCACCGAGTACTCGTGGCTGCCCTTGGGCGACAGCCCGCGCCGCGACGGCAGGGCCACGAAGTGGTCGTTGGGCACGATGACGTGGCCGTTGGCGGTCGTGCCGCCCACCAGGCCCTCGCGGGTGGCGAACAGCCGGTACGTCAGCGGCGCTTGCTGTCCCCGAAGGCCGGCCCGGGAGCGCGGCGCCGCGTCGGTGTCGGCCCGCAGCCGCAGCGCCTCGACGGCCGGCGCGCCGCCGCCGCCCGCGCGGAGCGTCAGCCGGGCCTGGACCTCGGTGACCGCGAACGGCAGCCGGGCCGCGTCCCCTTCCCCTGCCCCCGCCGGCAGCCACTCCGTCCAGCCGCCGTCCGGCGCCCGGCCGCGGACGTCGGCGACGGCCTCCGCGCCCGCCGGGACCCGGGCGTCGAGGTCGGCCCGTACCCGGTTGACCGGGCGGTCGAGCCGCTCCGGGGCGAGGACCTGGGTGCCCTCGCCGGGGACCGGTCCGAGGGAGGCGGGCGCGGCGGTCCGCGAGCGCAGCCGCAGATCGCCCCGTACGTACCGGACGTTGACGTCGTCCGCGT